>NZ_JBPJZU010000005.1:0-398847 GCF_051216635.1 Variovorax sucrosi
CGTACGACTTCGGCAGCGGTGTGGCGCTGTACGGCGGCGTGCAGGGCGCCAACAAGAAGGACTTCTACGGCTTCGTGAACAAGGCGCGTGGCATCGTCACGCTCAGCAAGACGCTGTGAGGCTCGCCATCGAAGGTCCAACGGTCCCGAATTCGAGCCGAACGCGTCCCGGTTCCTAAGGCGACGCTCGGAGCTGGCAGATGGCGGCCATCAGCACGTGCGGCTGCACCGGCTTGCCAAGGTGGAAGTCGAAGCCTGCCTCCATCGCACGTTGGCGGTCCTGGGGGCGCGAAAACGCCGTCAGCGCGATGGCCAGGATCCGGGGCCGTTCGAAGGTGCTCGTCAACTCGCGCAAGGTGCGCATGAGTTCGTAGCCATCGCGACCCGGCAGGCCGATGTCGCTGATCAAGACCAGAGGCCATTGCTGCCGGGCGGCTTCGAGCGCCGCGTCGTAGTCGGCCGCCACGCGCACCTGCGCGCCGCCCTCCGTCAGCATCATGGCGAGCATCTCGCTGGCCTCGATGTGGTCCTCGACGATCAGCACGTCGGTCCCCGCGAGGGGGTGTCCGCCGTGCAGCGTGGCGTCGGCGAGCCTGCGTGCCGACAATGCGGCGGGGTCTGCGCGTGCATCGGAGGCGTCCAACGTGACCGTCAACGTCGCCCCGAGGTCGACACCAGGGCTCTGCGCGGTCGCGTCGCCCCCGTGGAGCTGCGCCAGATGCTTCACGATCGACAGCCCCAGCCCGAGGCCGCCGTGGACGCGGTTGTCCGGCGAATCGCTCTGGCTGAACCGGTCGAACAGGTGCTCGAGGAAGTCGGGCCGGATGCCCCGCCCGAAGTCCTGCACCGCGAGGGTGAGCACGTTGCCATCGCGTGCCAGCGACACGCGGATGACCCCGCCCTCTTTCGAGAACTTGATGGCGTTCGTCATCAGGTTCCAGACGATCTGCTGAAGGCGTGTCGGGTCCAGCCAGCTGGCCTGGCTCTGCACAGGAAGATCGAGCTCGGCGCTCAGCTGCTTGCGCTCGAGCGCGTCGCGCAGACCCTCGACGGACTCGCTCACGACCGCCGCTGCGTCGCACCACTGCTTGTCCAGCCGCAGCTTGCCGGAGCTGATGCGCGAGACGTCGAGGATGTCCGAGATGATGCGTGCCTGTGCGTGCACGCTGCGATCGATCGCCTCGAGCGCCCGCAGCGTCTCGGGCGCTTCGCTTCGCTTCTTGAGGATGTGGACCCAGCCGGAGATGGCGTTGAGCGGCGTGCGCAGCTCGTGCGAGAGCACGGCGACGAAGTCGTCCTTCGTCCGGCTGTGCCGCTCGGCGGTCGTCCTGGCAGCCTGTTCCCGCTCGAGCACATCCTGCCGGCGGCGATCGAGTTCCTGGCGCTCCGACACGTCGACCGCGATGCCGATCCGCAGCCCGGGCTCCAGGTGCGCCGAAATGCTCCATTGCAGGTACACCCAGCTGCCGTCGGAGCGCAGGAGCGGAAATTCGCCCTGCCATGCAGCGCCGGCCTCGAGGGCGCCGATCGTGCGTTCGCGGACGAAATCCGCCCATTCGGGCGGCGCCAGCTCGCTGATGGGCCGTTCGAGCAAGGCTTCGGCGGGCCGGCCCAGCATGGCCACCATGGCCGGATTGACGTCGGCGAAATGTCCGTTGGCATGGATCAATGCGATACCGCTCAGCGCCTGGCTGAAGACGGCGCGAAAGCGGGTGTCGCTGCGCCGCAGGCTGTCTTCGGCCATGCGCGCGCGGATCAGCGCCTGGAGCGTCGCCGTGAGGACCGCAGGTTCGACCGGATGCACCAGGTAGGCGTCGGCGCCCGCATTCAGGCCCGCCACCTTGTCGGCGTCCTGCACATAGGTCGCAGACAAATGGATGACGGGCAACAAGGCCGTCGCAATGTCCGCCCGCAACCGTCGGCAGACCTCGAAGCCGTCGATGTCCGGCAGATGGACGTCCAGGACCACCGCGGAGATGCTGCGTGTCGCCATGGCAACGGCGTCGATGCCGGTGGCCGCTTCCTGCGTGTGGAATCCCGCGGCGCGAACGAGGCGCGCCGTCGAGTAGCGTGTGGCCGGGTTGTCGTCGACCACCAGCACCGTGTGGCGCGCCCGGTCGATGGTGGTGTTGATGACCGCGCCGTCCGTCATGGTGTTCCCCCTGGCGGCGCAGATGCCACATGCAACGGCAGGATCACGGAGAACGTGGAACCCTGGCCCAGTTCGCTTTCGAGTTCGACGCGTCCGCCGAGGACTTCGGCCAGTTGCTTGCTCAGCGAGAGACCGAGCCCGGTGCCGCGCAGACGTTTCTGCACCGGCGAATCGACCTGCGAGAAGTCGTCGAACACCGCGGCGTGGTACTTGGGCTCGATCCCGATGCCGGTGTCGAGCACTGCGAAGCAGACCGTGTGGTCGTCCTGCCGGCGCGCCGACACGCGCACCTCGCCCTGCGTGGTGAACTTGAGCGCGTTCGAAATGAAGTTGCGCAATATTTGCGACAGTTTGCGGTCGTCGGTGTAGAGCTTCGGCAGGCCGACAGGCTCCTCGAACACGAGGGTCACGCCCGGATTGATCAGCACCGACTTGAACATGCCACGCAGCGCGGAGAAGAGGTCGACCATCTCGAACCATGCGGGCGAGATGTCGACGCGGCCCGCCTCGATCTTCGCCAGATCGAGCAGGTCGTCGACCATCTCTGCAAACTCGGTGGCGGTCGACTGGATGAAGTCCACCTGCCGGGCCTGCTCGCTCGTGAGCGGACCGTCGACCTCGTCGCTGAGCAGTCGCGCGATGCTGCGGATGGCGTTCACCGGCGTGCGGAACTCATGGCTCATGTACGCCAGGAAGCGGCTCTTGAGCTCGGTCGCGCGCTGCAGCTGTTCGGCCTGTGCGTCGAGCTCGGCATAGAGCGCCACCACACCGCGGTTGGTCTCCTCGAGCTCGGCGCGCAGCTCTTCGGTCTCGTGCCGGGCCGCGGCCAGCAACGCGCCGGCGGCATCTCCCGTGGCGGGCGCAGCGGGCTTCGACAAAGCTTCCGTCATGCCGCGGCCTCCTGCCGGACCACCACCACGGTGGCATCGTCGCGGCCGCGCGAGAAATTCCGGAAGAGGATGGCGGCCGCCAGCGTCGGATCGCGTTCCAGCACCGGGAGGATGCTGGCCGCGTCCCAGCGTGTGGCGAGTCCGTCGCTGTGGACGACCGCGACGCCGTGCTGCGGCATCTGCAGGCTGCTTTGCTCGGGCTTGCGAATCTGCACGCCGACCGTGCCGTGCTGCGTGACCATCGAGCGATCGAACACGCCCGAGACGATGCGCACGGCCACGTTGCCGGCGCCCGCGCACAGCGCGGTCTGCGCCTCGGCGTCGATGCGCAGGGCGCAGACGGCGGCTCCCCGCGTCGATTGAAGACGGGCGTGCGCGCGTTCGACCAGGCTGCGAAGCTCGCCGGCATGGCCGTCGACGAACACGTCGAGCGCGGCCTGCGAAGCCTCCGCCGCATGCACGCCGTGGCCCAGGCCATCGGCGACCCACACCGTCGCCCTGGCGCCGTCCCGCGACACGCCCCAGCCATCGCCGCAGACCGTCTCGCCCTTGATCGGGACGCAGATTGCACCGAAGACATGTGCCTCGGCGCCGTCGGCGGCGGGCGGCGTGGCTTCCGCGGCCGTGCGGGCGGCCCGGGGGACACGGGAAACCCGCGCAATGGAAACCGTGCCGTGCGGCACCGCCGAATGCACGTCGAAGCTCGTGGCCGTACGGCGAATGGCGCCCAGACCGGTGCCGGGCGAGCCGCTGCCGGTCGACACGCCGTCTGTCATGGCGCGAGCGACGTCCACGATGCCCGGGCCGTCGTCGATGCAGATCACCTCGATGTCGTCGCGGGCCGGACGGACGGCGATCAGCATCCGCCCGCCCGTGGCGTGCCGCACCAGATTCGTGCCAAGTTCGGTGACGATCAGCGCGAGCCGGCCCGTCGCCGTCTCGCTCCATCCCAACTCGGCGCAGAGAAGCGAGGCGTGCCGGCGCGCCTCGCCGATGCGGCTCGGCTCGTCGATCGGGAACGCGGTGTGCGTCCAGCCCCGCGTCACTTCCATCGGGTGATGCTCACGCGTGTCCCGAGCCCCGGCTCGGAGTGGATCTCGAAATCGTTGACCAGGCGCTTGCTGCCCGGCAGCCCGAGGCCCATGCCGCCGCCGCTGGTCCAGCCATCGGTCAGTGCCAGGTTCATGTCCTTGATGCCCGGGCCCTCGTCCTCGAAGTGCAACCGGAGCCCGCGCTTGCCGTTGCGCTCGAGGAACTCCCAGCGCATGCGGCCGCCGCCGCCGTGCACCAGCGTGTTGCGCGACAGTTCGCTCGCGGCGGTGATCATCTTGGTCTGGTCCACGAGCGAGAACTTCAACTGCACGCACAGCGCGCGCACCAGCTGTCGGCTCGCCACGATGTTCTGCTCCGATGCCAGAGGCAGCGTTCCCGAGGTCTCAGCGTCCAAGGGAAGCCTCCCGGCGCGAGCGCTCGAGAAGCTGGACGCCCCGTTCGACGTTCAATGCAGTGCGCACGCCTTCGAGCGACAGGCCGAGTTCGACCAGCGTGATGGCCACCGCCGGCTGCATGCCGACCACGACGGTCGTCGCCGAAAGGATGCGTGCGATGCCGGAGATGCTGGCCAGCATGCGCCCGACGAAGGAGTCGACGATCTCCAGCGCGGAGATGTCGATCAGCACGCCGCTGGCGCCGGTCTTCGCGATCTTGTCCGCAAGGTCTTCCTGCAGGGCCATCGCCGTCTGGTCCTGCATGTCGACCTGAATGGTGACCAGCAGCGTGCTACCCATGCGCAGAACTGGAATGCGTTCCATGCGGCTTCAGGCCTCGCGCGTGATGCGCCAGCCGCTCTTCTGCAGCGCCATCGACAGGGCGTCCGCCAAGGTGGCCTTGGTCGTGATGCCCTGCAGGTCGATGCCCAGGTGCACGATGGTCTGTGCGATCTGGGGCCGGATGCCGCTGATGATGCAGTCGGCCCCCATCAGGCGGATGGCGCTGACCGTCTTCAGCAGATGCTGCGCCACCAGCGTGTCAACGGTCGGTACACCGGTGATGTCGATGATGGCGAGCTCCGACTCGGTGTCCGCGATCGTCTGCAGCAGCGTCTCCATCACGATCTGCGTGCGGTTGCTGTCGAGTACCCCGATCATGGGGACGGCGAGCACGCCTTCCCAGAGTTTGATGACCGGCGTCGACAGCTCCAGCAGTTCCTCCTGCTGGCGCTTGATGATGTCTTCGCGTGCCTGCTGAAAGGTCGAGACCGTGTACTGCGCGACCTGGTCGATCAGCAGGGTCGTCGTCCAGATCGCAGCCATCAGCGCCGTGGGGTCCGCGGCCAACTGTTGCTGCAGTTCCGTGAAGAGGGGCTTCTTCAGCGCGAGGATGAACCGGCTGGTGTCGCCTGCCGATTGCCCGCGGGCCGCGCGCGAGGCCGACAGCGCCTCCAACGCATGGCGGAGCTCGCCCCACGCACTGTCCTGCAGCGACGTCGGGTCGGCCTGGGCCGTGAGGGCGTCGCCGAGGGCCTTGGCGATCTCCTTCGCTTCCACCGCCACCGAACGCCGGACCGCGGGTTCCTTGGCGCCGGTGTCGTCGATCCAGCGGTCGATGATGGTTCCTTCGCCGGCGCCGAGCGCTGAAAGGATGGCTGCGTATTCCCGATTCATGTGTGCCTGCGCGTCCTCGTTGGGATTGCCGAATGTGAAGAATAGTCAACTGATTCTAGGCAGTGCAGGCCAACACCGGACCGCTTTCTCAGCGCAACGCCGCAGCCAGCGCCGCGATCACCCCCGCCTTCGGCGAATCGCGCAGCCACGCCAGCCCCACCGGCGGCAGGTTCCACGGCAGCGGTCGCGGCATGACTTCGGCGGCGCCGGTGGCGGCCACGGCCTGCGCCACGTCGCGCGGCAGGATCGTCACGGCCCGCGGCAACTGATGCATGGCCGACGCGACCGTGCGCACCGCATAGGCCTCGAGCAGCGGCACGGGCACCGTGCGTCCGGCGGCCGCGAAAACGGTGTCGATCATCTGGCGGATCGGCGTGTCCGACGGCGGAAAGATCCAGTCCATGTCCGCGAGCAACGAGATATCGAGCGTGGCCTGGCGCGCGAGCCGCGGCGCGCTGGCGGTCGACACCACCACGCAAGCCTCCTGCCGGTACAGCAGTTCCTGCACCAGGTCGTCGTCCGTGCTGTCGTGCGAGAAGCGGCAGATGGCGCAGTCGAGCGTGCGCTGGCGCACCGCCAGCACGAGGTTGTGCGTGGTGTCCTCGTGCGCCAGCAACGCGATGCGCGGGCGCAGGCCGAAGAGGTGCTGCCAGGCGGCGTCGAGCGTCTGCGTGGCCGCGTACGGAATCACGCCGACGCGCAAGCGCCCCTGCAGCCCGGCACCGCTGACGGCGCGCAGCTCCTGCTGCAGCGCGTGGTTGTCCGCCACGGCGAGCTTGGCGCGCGCCAGCACCACCTCGCCGGCCACCGTCGGCTCCAGCCCGCGGCGGCTGCGGATGAAGAGCGGCGTCATGAAGATGTCCTCGATGTCGGCCAGCGCACGCGTCACGGTCGGCTGCGCGAGCGACAACTGCTCGGCCACCCGGGTGATGGAGCGGTGCCGGTCGACCGCCATCAGCAGCACGTAGTGCCGCATCTTCAGGCGGGTTTCCAGGCGCAGGGCGAGGGCGTCGGGGGCAAGGGGCGCGGGAGACATATGGTGTCCTGGAGCATAGCAATCGATGCATGCATCGATAGCAAACCATGTGCATTGGCCTATTTCATGCGACCAGAATCGGCGCATCCCTTCGATGCACCAGAACCATGAGCACCTTCACCACCCGCCCTGAAATCACCGGCACGCATGGCGTCGCCGCGGCCACGCACTGGCTCGCCGCGCAGACCGCCATGGGCGTGCTCGAGCGCGGCGGCAATGCCTTCGATGCGGCCGTGGCCGGCGGCTTCGTGCTGCAGGTGGTGGAGCCGCACCTCAACGGCGCGGGCGGCGAGGTGCCGATCCTGTTCTGGAGCGAGAAGGACCGGCGCATGCAGTCGGTCTGCGGCCAGGGCGCCGCGCCGGGCGAGGCGTCGGCCGCGGCGTTTCGTCGCCTGGGGCTCGAACAGGTGCCGGGCATCGGCCTGCTGCCGGCCACCGTGCCCGGTGCTTTCGGCGCGTGGCTGACGATGCTGCGCGACCACGGCAGCTGGTCGCTGGCCGACGTGCTGGCGCCGGCCATCGGCTATGCGCGCGACGGCTACCCGCTCATTCCGCGCGCGGTGCAGGCCATCGTCGCGGTGCAGTCGCTGTTCCGCGAGCACTGGACCTCGTCCGCCGAGGTCTGGCTGCCCGACGGCCAGGTGCCCCAGCCCGGCGCGCTGTTCTGCCAGCCGCGATTGGCCGCCACCTACGAACGCCTCCTGCGCACGGCCGACGACGAGGGCGACGGCACGCGCACCGGCACCATCGATGCCGCGCTGCGCTGCTGGTACCAGGGCTTCGTCGCCCGCGAGATCGACAGCTACTACCGCACGGCACAGGTGCGCGACACCACCGGCGAGCGGCATGCCGGCCTGCTGCGCTACGACGACATGGCGCAGTGGCAGCCGACCGTCGAGTCGCCGTTGACCGTCGACTTCGGCCGCTACACGCTGGCCAAGTGCGGCTTCTGGAGCCAGGGCCCGGCGTTCCTGCAGCAGATCGGCATGCTGCGCCACGCGGGCCTCGAGCAGCACTCGCCGCACACCGCAGGCTTCGTGCACCGCATCGCCGAAGCCGCCAAGCTGGCGCTGGCCGACCGCCTCGCCTGGTACGGCAGCGCACCGGGTGCGTCGCGCGAGGCGCAGATGGCGCTGCTGTCCGACGACTACCTGCGGCAGCGCTGGATGGCAGTGGGCGACAACGCATCGCAACGGCTGCAGCCTGGCGCACCGCTGGGCCAGGCACCGCGTCTGCCCGATCTCGACGTGGCGGCCCGCACGCTGCGCACGGCCGACACGCGCTTCGGCATCGGCGAGCCGACCTTCGCGGCGCTGCCGCCCGTTGCCGAATGGGCCGAGCGCGAAGTCTTCGTCGGCGATACCTGCCACATCGACGTGATCGACCGCCACGGCAACATGGTCGCGGCCACGCCCTCGGGCGGCTGGCTGTCGTCGAGCCCGGTGATCCCGGCGCTGGGCTTCGCGATCAACACGCGCCTGCAGATGACCTGGCTCGACGACGGCCTGCCCAACACCGTGACGCCCGGCGTGCCGCCCTGCACCACGCTGTCGCCTTCGCTCGCGCTGCGCGACGGCGAGCCCTACATGGTGTTCGGCACGCCCGGCGGCGACCAGCAGGACCAGTGGTCGCCCGCCTTCTTCCTGCGCCATGCGGTGCACGGCATGAACCTGCAGGAAGCCATCGACGCGCCGGCCTGGCATGTCGACCATTTCCCGGCGTCGTTCTGGCCGCGCGCCACCACGCTCAACCGGCTCACGGTCGAGTCGCGCTTCTCGCCCGAGGTGCTCGATGCGCTGCGCGCGCAGGGGCACGACGTGAAGGTGGGCGAGCCATGGTCCGAAAGCCGCCTGTCGGCCTGCACGCGCGAGCACGACGCACAGGGTCGCCTGCTGCTGCGCGCCGCGGCCAACCCGCGCGGCATGCAGGGCTACGCCGTCGGCCGCTAGCGCCCACCGTTTTCTTTTTCATTCAGGAGTTCACGCCATGCTTTCTCGCATCCGACGCAGCATCACGCTGCTTGCCCTTTGCGGCTTCGCCACCCTCGCCGCGGCCGAGTGGCCCGACAAGCCCATCACGCTGGTCGTGCCCTGGGCACCCGGCGGCTCGACCGACATCCTCGCGCGCTCGCTGGCCGAGCAGCTGACCAAGTCGCTGGGCCAGACGGTCATCGTCGACAACCGCGCCGGCGCCTCCGGCAACATCGGCTCGAACTTCGTGGCCAAGGCCAAGCCCGACGGCTACACGCTCTTGATCGGCTCGATGAGCACGCATGCGATGAACCCGGCCCTGATGCCCGCCATGCCCTTTCGCGGCGTCGAGGACTTCACGCCCATCGCGCAGATGGCCAACGTGATCAACACCATGGTCATCAACCCGGCGGTGCCGGTGACCACCGTGAAGGAGTTCATCGCCTACGCCAAGGCCAACCCCGGCAAGCTGGCCTATGCGTCCGCCGGCCCGGGCTCCACCAACCACCTGAGCGCGGTGCTGTTCGAGAAGGCCGCGGGCATCCAGATGCTGCACGTGCCCTACAAGGGCGGCGCGCCGGCCGTGGTCGACACGGTGTCGAACCAGACGCAGGTGCTGTTCTCGGCCGGCACGCAGACGCTGCCACACGTGAAGGCCGGCAAGCTGCGCCTGCTGGGCGTGACCGAAGCCAAGCGCTCGCCGCTGCTGCCCGACGCGCCCACCGTGGCCGAGACGCTGCCGGGCTTCGAGCTCGGCGTCTGGTACGGCGCCTTCGGCCCGGCCAACCTGCCCAAGGAGCTGGTGACCAAGCTCAACGACGAGATCAACAAGGCGCTGGCGCAACCCGAGGTGCGCGCGCGCATGGAATCGATGGGCGTCGAGATCGTCAAGGGCACGCCGCAGCAGTTCGCCGCCGTGCTGCGCAGCGACGCCGACCGCTACGGCAAGGTCATCCGCGAGCTCGGCATCAAGAATGAGTGACGTGCAGACCGGGGCGATGCTCTGCCTGCCGCTGGACGTCTGCCACACGCTCGCGCACGACCTGCCGCGCTCGCGCACGATGGACGCGGCCTTGCGTTGCATCGATGGCGTTCGCCGGCGCATGCTGGGTGACGGGCTACTGACGGTGAATGTCGATGCCTCGCCCGCGTACGACGAGAGCGACACCATCGACCTGCAGCGCGTGTGGACCTCCGATGCCGAGGCCTACCCGGTCGGCGGCCGCAAGCGCAAGACGCTGACGCCGTGGACGCGCCAGCTGTTGCGCCGTGCCCAGATGTTCGTGGGCGAAGGCGACGCTGCCTTGCGCGAAGTCTTCGACGACCACGCGCTCATCGCCGCGCTCGGCCTGCGTGCGGTCGTCAACGTGCCGCTGCTCGATGCGCAAGGCCGCTGCGCCGCCACCTTCAACCTGCTCGGCGTACGGCCGACCTGGCAACCGCAGGAGTTGGCGCTGGTGCAACTGCTGGCGCTGCTCGCCACACCCTGGGTGCTGGCCGACCGCGGCGCCTGATTCAGCCGCCTTCGCTCGTCTTCCAGCGCGCCATCAGCGTGTTCGACGGCAGCGTCTCGTCGATCAGCTTGTGCGCCTGCTCGGCCCCGGCCACCGGCAGGCCGGCCGGGTCGAGAACGCCGATCTGCACCAGCGCGCTGGCCTGGTCCCAGTAGATGTGCTCGTGGCACAGCTTGTCGCCACGGAAGCGCACCACGCCGAGCATCGGCAGCTCCACCTTGCGGCCGGTCGGCGCGATGCCGGGCAGCATCCAGTCGACCTCCGTCGTGTGCGTGAAGCGCATGATGAACTCGTCGACGATCTGGTTGGAGCCGACGGTGCGCGACAGCGGCCGCAGCCCCATGTCCGGCGGATTGCCGTGCACGAAGTGGTGCTTGTAGAAGCGGTAGAGCTGCTTGTAGCCTACGCCGCCGGTCATCGTCGGGATGTGGTTGACGTAGGGCTCGGCCACCATCGTCGCCATGGTGTCGTCGACGTTGCGCGTGCCGAACTCGTACTCGCAGTGCTTGTCCCACAGCGCGGACAGGTCGTAGTCGGGGCCAAGCTCTCGCTTGAGCGTGGCGATGGTGCGCTGCTGCGCCATCATCGAGGCCAGCTTGTCGAAGTGCATGCCGCCGATGCGCGCGAACGCGTGCTCGACGCCGGGGTAGGTGTAGATCTCGATGCGCTTGTTGGGTGCCAGCGCTTCGCTGATCGCCGCGCGCGCCGCGGCGTCGCAGTAGCCGTCGAGTTCGGCGAAGTGCAGCACCAGCCGGCCCTTGATCTTCGGCGCCTCGGCCAGCGCATGCTCGATGCCCATGCCGTAGTAGCCAACCGCCACCGCCACGTCGGTGCGGCAGGCCGCGAAGTACGCGAGCCGCCCGCCCAGGCAGAAACCCACCAGGCCCTGGCCGACCGACTTCTCCACCTCGGGCAGCGTGCGCAACAAGTTCAGCGTGGCCTGGATGTCGTCGATGCCCTTGTCCAGGTCGAAGCCCTGGAAGTAGCCGATGGCCTGCTCGAAATCGGCCGGCGTGTAGCCCAGCTCGATGCCCGGCTTCTGGCGCCAGAACAGGTCGGGCACGATCGCCACGTAGCCTTCCTCCGCGTAGAGGTCGGCGGTGGCGCGCATGTTGGCGTTCACGCCGAAGATTTCCTGCGCGATGACGATGCCGGGGCCATGGCCGCTGGCGGGCACGGCCACGTAGGCCGAGAAGCTGCCGCTGCCGTCCAGCGCCGGGACTGTGAGGGTTCTGCTCATGGGGTGCAACCTGCGCGGGGCAGGCCGGGGGAAGTTGCCGACCTGCGCATCACACCGCAAAAGCAGGCGCGCAGCTATCCGGAATCCGCAAGCGCGCGCCGGCCGGGCGCCCGCCCTCGCCGATAGCGGACAAAGCCGCCCGCCGGCGGCGGCTTCGGCACGGCTCTTGCTCGCCGCCCCGTGTGGATGCAGACTGCGAAGCATCCCCGCGCCGGGCCCCCGGCCGCAGGGCGCCACGCCCGATCCCCTGCGCATCCCCCGGCGCATCCAAGGAGCTTGAAGCACATGCCTCGGACCGAACCGACGTCGCCGTCTGGCCTTGCCCGCCCATGAGCCCCGCCGCACCTGCCATGGACCTGTCGCGGCTCTACCGCAACCGGGTCTTCGCGTCGAACCGCATCGACTCCTCGCGGGCCTACCTGCGCGATGCGCTGGTCGAGCACGACGTGCGCTGCGGCGCCGGCGCAGTCGACTCCGCGCTCTACAGCGCCGGCTCGCCGCGGCTGCAGATGTTCGTCCTGCGCTACGGGCCCGAGGTCGAGGTGCGCCCGCAGCCCTTCGACGGCTTCGCGCTGGTGCAGATGCCACTCAGCGGCAGCGCCGAGATCGAGAGCGACGGCCACCGCCTCTCGATCGCGCGTGGCCAGGTCGCGGTGATCGCACCGCGCCGCAGCGTGCGCCTGCGCTGGAGCCGTGATTGCGAGCAGTTGCTGCTGCGCATCCCGCTGACGCTGGTGCACGAGGCTGCGATGCGCAGCACCCAGGGCGCGGCCGCGACGGGCCTGCAGTCGGCGCTGCTGCTCGAAGGCGGCGCCTCGGCCCAGTGGTTCGGGCTGGTGCAGTCGCTGATGGAACTCGCCCTGCCGGCGGCCGCCGAGCAGCCGGCTGCCTGCCATCCGGCCTGGCTGGAGCATGTGGAGCGCAGCCTCGCGTATTTCCTCCTGACGCAGCAGCCGGACGGTGGCCGGCTCCCCACCGACGATGCCGCGCTGGGGTCGCACGTCGCCGCGTCGAGCGCCGACGCCGCGGCACCGCTCGCGCCGCCCCTGGCCGCCGCCGAGCACTACATGCAGAGCCGCCTGTGCGCACCGCTGTCGCTCGAAGACCTGGCACGCGCCGCCGGCGTCAGCCCGCGCACCCTGCACATGCACTGCAAGCGCCGCTTCGGCGTCGGCCCGATGGTGTGGTTGCGCCATGTGCGGCTCGAGGCCGCACGCCGCATGCTGGAAAGCGATGCCGACTGCCTGGTCACCGACGCCGCGATGGAGTTCGGCTTCGGCCACCTCGGCCGTTTCTCGGCCTACTACCGCGAGCGCTTCGGCGAGCTGCCGCGGCAGACGGCCAAGCGCTGACAGCGAAGGCCCTATTGCATCGGCCGATCGGTGTCGATCATCGACATCCGCTGGATGTGCGCGTCGTCCCAGAGGTCGCGCGGCTCGCGTCCCGCGATCTGCACGCTGCAGCCTGCCGAACTCAGGTCCAGCAACGTCGGGGTGGTCGGCGTTTCCTGCACGGTGGAGTAGAACGTCCGCACCAGCGGCGCGTAGATGCGCTCCTTGCGCTGCTCGACGACGACCGCCAGCATGCCGGAGCTCAGCCGGACCAGCGACCCCACGGGGTAGACGCCGACCAGCTTGATGAAGGCGGCCAGCAGGTCGCGGTCGAAGTGCCCCTTCCAGGCCGCCATGCGCACCAGCGCGTCGGCCGGGTCCCAGGCGCCCTTGTAGACGCGCACCGAGGTGACGGCGTCGAACACGTCGCAGATGGCCGCCATGCGGGCGTAGATCGAGATCTCCTCGTCGTCCAGGCCGTCGGGGTAGCCGCCGCCGCCGATCTTCTCGTGGTGATGCAGGCAGATGTCCAGTGCGATCGGCTCGTCGAAGCCGTTGTTCTGCATCATCTCCATGCCCAGCCGCGGGTGGCTCTTCATCGTCGCGAACTCCGCGTCGGTCAAGGCGCCCGGCTTGTTCAGGATGTCGACCGGCACCCGTGCCTTGCCCAGGTCGTGGAAGAGGCCGCCGATGGCCGCGTTCCGGCACTGGCCGTCGGTCATGCCGAGTTCGCGCGCGAAGGCGGCCATGAGCGCGCAGACCGCGACGCAGTGCATGTACGTGTACTCGTCGGCGGTCTTGAGCCGCGCCACGTTCAGCATGGCGCCGGGGTCGTGTTCGATGGTCGCGTAGATCTCGTCGACCACCTGGACCGCCTGCGCCACGTTGAGCGGGCGGTTGGCCTGCGCGTCGGCGAAGGCGCTCTTCATGGTGGTTGCGCCCAGGGCACGGGCGTTCGTGGCGGCTTCGTGGGCATCGATCGGCTGCGGTGCCCGCACCACCGGCGGCGCTTCGGTGACCTCGATCCACACCGAGATGTCGCCCCGGGCGCGCAGCGAGCGCAGCAACCGGCGGCCCAGCACGCGCGAGGTCGAACGCGCGTTCGGCACACCCGTCCAGATGCCATCGAGTCCCTTGAGGACCATGCCTTCTTCCAACTGCGTGGCCTTGATCTTCTTCAGCATGACGGTCTGTGCGCGTTCTCGAACCAAGCGCCGCGTGGTGGCAGGTGGGAAAATTTAACTATAGGACGAAAAGGTGTCCAAACCTGTTGGATGCGCACAGCGCACGTCAACCTTGGCACGTTCGCACGGCACGTTTTTGAGGGGCCGCCTGCGGCCTGTTGCCTTTCGCCTTACTACACTGACCCGATGCACCTTCCCCCCCCTCCACCGTCCGAGCGCGGCCCGTCGATCGTCCGCTTCGGCGACGCGTTGCGCAGCCGCAGCGTGGGCGATGTCGTGCGGGTCGGCGCCGTCGACGTGCCGATGCCCCCTGCGCGCCTGACGGCCGACTGGGAACGGGATGTGTCGCTTCGCCTGGGCCTGGAGCCCGGCGATGTCGAACCGCTGCCCTTGCCGCGGGCACGGGCGCGTTGGCCGGACTACCGGCAGTGCGTGCAGGCGATGGCCGACTGGACCCGCGCGCTCGGGCTGTCGGAGGTGCTGGCGTCCAGCGACGTGGCGCTGATGGCCTGCCGCGGCGCGAAGGTCCACCACGACGCCGCGCAGTACGGCGGCGCGGCCTTCTGCAATCTCTTCCTCAGCGAAGACAAGGGGCTGGACCTGCACTTCCCCCAGGCAGGCCTGCGCATTCCCCTGACCCGGGGCGTGGCGGTGGTCTTCGACACGGGGCAGCCGCACGCCGTCGTCCGGCGCGGCCGCGGCGGCTTCGACACGGCGGATTTCGCGGCGGACATGGATTGCACCCTGGTGTTCCTGAGCTGGGAATTGCCGATCGAGGACGCGCTTGTGGCGCGTGCGCTGGGCGTCGTCTTCGACCGCGATCCGCCCATCGCGCACGACTGAGCTTCAGCCCCGCCGGTACAGCCGCCCCAACGCGCTGGCCAGCGCCATCGACACGCGTCGGCGCGCCAACGTCATGGCCGAGAAGGGCCGCAGCGGGCCGCGCGCGAAACGGTAGAAGGCCTGGCTCGCGACCGATGGCGGCCGCCCGCGCAGCGCGCCCCGGAAATGCCGCCCCTGCCATGGCTTGGCGGTGCCGACCGCATGCGACAGGTGCCGCCCGCCGGGGGCGAAGTCCATCGCCTCGGGGCCTTGCGTGTGCAGCGGTGCCAGCGACAGGCTCAGCGCGAAGTTGAGCGCGTCTTCGTCGGTGGAGTGGAAGGGATGATCGGGCGCGCCGAGCTTGCGCTGGCGCAGTGCGCTGCCGGTCGCAGCCGCGACGCGCTCGCAGATGCGCTGCCAGTCGCCGAGGACATGGGCCAGCGCGCGCGGCACGCCCACGAAGCCGCTGTTGTAGTAGCGCTCCAGCGGGCGCTGCGGCTGTTCGCCGTGGGTGGCGAAGAACCGGTGCCACTGTTGCCGCTTGGGATGGTCCGAAGGCAGCGCGCCATCGACATCCTCGATCAGCGCGACCTCGCCATCCGCAAGCCAGGCCTCGATCTCCGGCCAGGCGCACTTCACCACCAGATCGGGGTCGAGGTAGACCACCGCATCGGCTTCCGGCGCGTGCCTGTGCAGCAGCGCGCGCATGAAGGCTGGCTTGTGGTAGTTCAGGCTCACCGGCGGGTCGAGGGCCACCGTTTGCAGCGCAAGCCGCGGCGTCACCTGCAGCCGTGCCCGACCGCGCTCGAAGCCGGCGCGGCCGGTCAGCCAGTCGGGCAGCGGCCCGCGGTGGCCGACCCACACCGTGCCTTCGTAGCCCGCAGCCGCCAGCGAATTCACCAGCACCGCCACGCCGTGGTGGTAGTGGCCTTCGAAGAGGGTGCAGACCGCAATTGCCATGGGTCCGATGATCGCGCATCCCTCGCGCCGCGTCGGGAATGCATGGGTCGAGCGTCTGTTCAGCGCCGCTCTCGATGATCCGTCTTTTGGATCAATCGATCTGAACTTTCGATTTTACGCATCGACGGGCCAGTCCTACATTGCGTGCCAAGAACGAGAGACATCACAACGACAGGAGACAAGCATGAAACAACGATCGAGCCCTCGGGCGCGCATCGTCGCCGCGTTCGCGGCGGCCTTCATTTCAGCCTGCGGCGGTGGCGGTGGCGGCGGATCATCTCCCCCACCACCGACACCGACACCGACACCGGCGCCGCCCAGCGCGTCGGCGCCGCAGTTGAAGCTGACCATCGGCACCACCACGGACTTTCCGGGCAGCTTCGGCAGCGTCGGCGCCTATGAGCAAGTCAGCGGCACCCTCAGCGGCGAGCTCGATCCGAAAGACCCGAAGAACGCCATCATCCAGGACCTCGAACTGGCGCCGGTGAATGCGCGCGGCATGGTCGAGTACAGCGCGGACTTCACGATGCTCAAGCCCAAGGACATGAGCAAGGCCAACGGCGTGCTGCGCTACGACGCGCCCAACCGCGGCAACATCCTGACGATGCCCAACCTCGCGGCCAACCCGAGCGATGCCGAGTTCTTCGAGCGCGGCTATGTCTGGATGTTCTCGGCCTGGCAGGGCGACGTGCCCAAGAGTTCGCCGCAGCGCCTCACGGTGACGGTGCCGGTGGCCCGGAACAAGGACGGTTCGTCGATCACCGGCCCCTATGCGACCGAGTTGCTGGTCAATGCGCCCACGCCATCGATCGCGCTGCCCGGCGGCGTCTTCAACGGCAGCATGATTCCCTACGCGCCGGCCGAGCTCGACAACACCCGGCCCGGCTACCTGCTGACCCAGCGGGTCAACGAAACCGACCCCCGCGTCGCCATCGCGCCGTCGGACTGGAAGTTCGCCGCCTGCGACGCCGCGGCCAACCCCTTCCCCGGCACCGCCGATCCGGCGCGCGTCTGCCTCAAGGGCGGCTTCCAGCCGAACCGGCTGTACGAACTGCAGTACGTCGCCAAGGACCCCAAGGTCATGGCGGTCGGCCTGGCCGCATTGCGCGACACCGTCAGCTTCTTCCGTTCCACGGCGGCGGATTCGGCCGGCTCGCCCAATCCGCTGGCCGGCAAGATCAAGGTCGCCATCGGCCAAGGCACCTCGCAGTCGGGCAACGCGATGAAGACCTTCCTGCACCTGGGCTTCAACCAGCGGCTCGACGGCGGCAAGGTCTTCGACGGCATGTACGCGCACGTCGCGGCCCGGCAGACCAACATCAACACGCGCTTCGCCGTGCCGGGTGGCGGCGGCGGCCTGCGCACCGACCATCGCGCCTTCGGCCAGACTGCGCCACGAGGGCTTGCGGCCGACTATGTCGATGCGGTGTCGGGGCGCAAGGGCGGCGTGATGAAGCGTTGCGAGGCGACCGCGACCTGTCCGAAGTTCTTCCTCGGCCTGTCGGGCACCGAGTTCTGGCAGTTGCAGGGTTCGCCGGTGCTCACCGATGCCTTCGGCTTCAGCGACCTCGCGCAGCCCGACAACGCGCGCGTCTACTACTACGGGAGTTCGCAGCATTCCACCGGCAGCGGCGGGCTCACGACCGGCATCGCCTTCAACCCGGCGTCGTCGGTCTACCCGACCGGCTCGATGGTCGACACCGCCGACACCTTCCGCGCCCTGTTCGTCGATCTCGAAGCGTGGGTGAGCCAGGGCGTGGCGCCGCCACCGAGCCAGGTGCCCCAGGTGGCCGACGGCACGCTCGTGCGGCCCAGCCAACTCGTCTTCCCGACCATCGCCGGACTCAGCTGGCCGCCGAGCGGCGGCACGCCGACCGCCGTCCCGGCCTTCAGCTACCTCGCCCGCTACAACGGCTTCCCGCTGCTCGACTACGGCCCGCAGTACCGGCCGGAGGACGAGTCGGGCGTGCCCACGCAGGTGCCGCCTTCCTATCTGGGCCGCGACTACGCCATCCTGGTGCCGCAGGTCGATCCGGTCACCGGCCTCACGAAGGCCGGCATCCGTGCGGTCGACGTCCAGGCGCCCCTGGGCACCAGCCTCGAGTTCAACTATGTGAGCACACCCGGCATCGTCGACCTGGTGAATCTCTCGGGCAGCTTCCTGCCGTTCCACAAGACCGAGTCGGCCCGCATCGCGGCGGGCGACACGCGGCCTTCGCTCGAATCGCTCTACACCAACCAGGCCGGCTACGTCGCGGCGGTCACGACGGCGGCCAACAGCCTGGTGTCGCAGCGCTTCCTGCTGCAGCGCGACGCGGACCGCCGGGTGCAACGGGCGCAGGCCAACCCGGTGCTTCCTTAGCGCGACGTCGCTTCGAACCACTCGCGCGGCGATCGTCCCTGGTCCGGCCCGAGGCAGGCGAAGCCGCCGTCCACCGGCAGGTCGGCGCCGGTGACCCAGGATGCGGCGCTCGAGCAGGCGAAGGCCACCACCGCGGCCACCTCCTCGCCGCGGCCGACGCGGCCGAGCGGATGCACCCGCGCGCCCACGGCATCGGCGCGCTCGAGCGACCCGTCGGCCATCGCCTGCAAGGCCGGTGACCAGGTCCAGGCCGGCGACACGCTGACGCAGCGGATGCCTTGCGGCGCCAGCGTCACCGCCAGGTTGCGGGTCAGCTGGAGCAGGCCGGCCTTCGACGCCGGATAGGTCGCGCGCGCGGCCGCGCCGAACTTGCCGCCCACACTGCCGAGATTGACGATCACGCCGCCGCGCGGCATCACGGCCGCGGCCTGCTGCGCGAAGATCGCGGCCGACACCAGGTTGACGTTGAGCGTGTGCAGCCACTGCGCACGCGTCGATGCGATGCCCGCGTCGTCGTACACGCAGGCGTTGTTCACCAGCAGGTCGAGTTGGCCGAAGTGCGCGAGCGTGGTCGCGATGCAACCGGCGATCTGCGCGTCGTCCTCGATGTCGGTGCCGACGTAGAGCGCCATGTCGCCGAGCGAAGCCG
The DNA here is from genome assembly GCF_051216635.1 of Variovorax sucrosi. Lineage (NCBI taxonomy): Bacteria > Pseudomonadati > Pseudomonadota > Betaproteobacteria > Burkholderiales > Comamonadaceae > Variovorax > Variovorax sucrosi. The sequence continues at coordinate 18,773 of NZ_JBPJZU010000005.1, forward strand.
CCACAGCGCGTCCGGCGTCGTGGTCGATGCCGGCGATCACGACGCGCGCCCCCTGCGCGACCAGCCCGAGCGCCACGTCGCGCCCCAACCCTTGCGTGGCGCCGGTGACGACCGCGACCTTGCCGGCCAGCAGCGCGCTCATGCCGCCGCCTCCAGCGCGGCGAAGGCCGCGTGCACCGTCGTGACCGTCGCCACCAGCGCCATGCTCGCCAGCGATGCGTCGTGCACCGCGCGGTCGGCGGCGGCGCAGGCGTCGGCCGCCACGAACACGTCGAAGCCGCGGTCGGCCGCGTCGCGCACCGTACCCTCGACCACCGAATGCGTGGCCACGCCGGCGACCAGCAGCCGCTTCGCATCGACCAGGTGCAGCAGTTGCTCGACGGGCGTGCCGGCGAAGGCGCTGATGCGCGTGTGCGTGACGACGAATTCGCGCTCGCCCGGCTGCGGCGCGAGCGCTTCCAGAAACTCCGCGCCCCATTCGCCGTCGCGCACCGCGCCGAGTTCGACGGTGCGCCGGAAGATCGGTGTGTTGCGCGGGCAGTCCGCGTAGTCGGGCCGGAAAGCGATGCGCACATGCACGATCGGCCAGCCGCGTGCGCGGGCACCGGTCAGCAGCGTGGAGGCGGCGGCGATCACGGCGTAACGCACCCCGTCGCCCGCGGCCAGGCCGACGCGGATGCGCCCGTCGGGGTGCAGCGTCTCGTTCTGGTAGTGCAGCGCCAGCACCGCGGGCGTGAACGTGGGCGTGGATGTCACACGAACACCTCGAGGTTGCCGAACACGCTGTCGCAATTGACGAGGTTCACGCGCTTGAGCTGCAGGCGCAAGCCCCCGTCTTCGCCGCGCGCCAGCTTGTAGAAGACCTGGCCGGCCAGCACGCGCTGCTCGAGCCGGTATTCGACGTAGTGCAGCGTCGCGCACACGATGAGATGGCCCGCCGCATCGAGCCCGTCGAGCTGGAGGTTGCCGACCAGGCGGCTGCTGCGCGTCGGCGGTTGCTGTGACCAGTTGCGCGGGTGCAGCAGGCGGCGCACCCGGGTCTCGCGCAGCATGCGGTCTTCCCAGAACAGTGAGATCTGCGCGAAGGGGTCGGCCTGCGCATGGTGGCGCGGCATCCAGTAGCGGCCCTCGTCGGTCCACAGCGCGAGCCAGTCGTCGAAGCGGCGTTCGTCGAGCAGGCGCGACTCGCGGCCGATGAACTGCGCCGCCTCCAGTGCCAGCGCCGGGTCGGCCGGGGCCGGCGTCCGCGGTGTGGTCGAGACGTCGAAGGTGCGGTCAAGCAGCAGCATGCGCGGCCTCCGTGCCCAGCCTGTCGCCGAGCATGTACTGGCGCCACGCGGCGAACTGGTTGCGCATCGGCAGCTCGCTGGTGCCGTTGGTCGACACCGCGCCGTCGGGCAGCACGCGGTCGGTGCCGGCGTAGCGGTGCAGGCTCACCCATTCGCCGCCGCGCGTGTTGTTGCCCTGCTGGCAGCGGCGGTACAGCTCCACGTCGTCGGGCATCACGTTCGACGAGGGCGAGTTGATGAGGTTGGCATAGGTCAGCGCACGGTCGAACACCGCGTCGGGCGCGCCCTTGCAGCGGAACAGCTGGATCTCGATCAGCGTGCGGTCGACCGCCAGCGGGCGGATCACGCGGAACTGCTGGAACACGTTGTGCGGTGAGCCGCTGCCGTAGAGGATGGTGTTGTGGCGGTTCATGCCGAGCACTTCGTGGGCACGCTCCTCGCCCACCGCGTCGCTCAGGCACTCGAAGTGCGCCCGTGCCACCGGGTCGCGCGTGGCGGCGCCGGGGTCGAAGATGCCTTCCATGTAGCCGTGGCCGCCGTGGTAGGCCCGCAGCTCCAGCTTTTCCCAGAAGGTGTAGGGCTCGCCGTTGCCGTCCTGGATCAGCAGTTCGAAGGGCATCTCGCCGATCGCCGCCGCCTCGTCGCGTGCCGCGCGAAACGACGACTCGTGCGTCACGCGCGCATGCATCGTGTCGTGCAGGTTCTCGTAGAACACCTTCCAGTTCGACTCCTGCAGCACGCGGAACACGCCGCCGACCACCTCGACCTCGCCGATCGGCGAGCGGTCGCACAGGTTGTCGATGGAGCTCGCCACACCGCCGAGAAAGTCGCGAAGCCCTGGCCCTTCGGCGCTCTGGCTGGCGAAGACGAAGCCGCGGTAGCTGTCGACGCGCGCCACCGGCGCCATCGAGAACTGCGGGTTCGTCGGGTCGTAGGCCGTGCCCTCGAAGCCGTCGCGCATCGGCGCACTGAGGTGCGTGCCGTCGAGCTTGAAGGTCCACGCGTGGTACGGGCAGCGGAAGAACTTGCCGGCGCAGCCGTCGCCTTCGCTCACCAGCTTGGCGCCCTTGTGCGGGCAGCGGTTGTAGAGCACCTTCACCGCGCCGTCGGCGGCGCGCACCAGCACGACGTCCTGATCGCCCAGGCGGGTCGTGTGGTAGTCGCCGGTGTTCGGCACCTGGCTCTCGTGGCCGACGTAGATCCAGGCGCGGCCGTAGATGCGTTCCATCTCCAGCGCGAAGATGGCGGGGTCGGTGTAGACGCGCTTGTTCACGCTGTCGGGCCGCACCAGGGCGGCCAGCTCGTCATCGGCAATCATCGAATGGGGTCCTTGTCGGTCACGATGCAAGCCGCCAGTGTGGGCAGATCGACCGGCGCGAACTAGCCGCGATCGGCAAGGGCTTGTCCGGAATCGGCAAGGCAAGCCGGGCGCGCGGTGCGCTGCGTAAATCGGACAGCCCGCCGCCGCGCACTTGCCGTTTGCGGATAGCTGCGGACGTCGGTCGGCTCCTAGACTTTGCCGCACCCTTGCCCTCACCGCCCGATCCACTGGAGCCCCGCATGCCACGTCCCTCCCTGCACCGCCTCGCCCTGGCGGCCACCCTCGGCGGCGCCCTGCTCGCCGCCGCCACCGCGCAGGCGGCCGACGCGATCAAGATCGGCTTCCTCACGACGCTGTCGGGCCCCGGCGCAGTGATCGGCAACGAGGTGCGCGACGGCTTCAACCTCGGCATCAAGAACAGCGGCGACAAGCTCGGCGGCCTGCCGGTGCAGATGGAAATCATCGACGACCAGCAGAAGCCCGAGAGCGGGCTGCAGGCCGTCGACCGCTTCATCAAGCGCGACAAGGTCGACCTCGTGACCGGCGTCGTCTTCAGCAACGTGCTGCTGCCGCTGCTGCCCGGCATCCTGGCGAGCGACACCATCTACCTGAGCCCCAACACCGGCCCGAGCGACTACGCCGGCGCGAAGTGCAACCGCAACTTCTTCGCGGTGGCCTGGCACAACGAAGACATCCCGCAGGCCGTGGGCAAGTACGCGACAGACCGCAAGCTCGCGCGCGTGGCGCTCATCGCGCCCAACTACCCCGGCGGCCGCGAATCGCTGGCCGGCTTCAAGCGCCAGTACAAGGGCGAGATCGTCGAAGAGCTTTACACCAAGATGGGCCAGCTCGACTACGCGCCCGAACTCGCGACGATGCGCGCGGCCAAGCCCGACGCGGTGTTCTTCTTCCTGCCCGGCGGCATGGGCGTGAACTTCATCAAGCAGTTCGGCGCGTCGGGGTTGTCGAAGCAGGTCACGCTGCTGGCGCCCGGCTTCTCGGGCGACGAAGACACCATCGGCGCCATCGGCGAGCCGATCGTCGGGCTCTACAACGCGTCGCAGTGGGCGTCGGACCTGCCCAACCCCGCCAACCAGAAGTTCGTCGCCGACTTCCGCAAGGCCTACGGCCGCGCGCCCACGCTGTATGCGTCACAGGCCTACGACACCGCGATGCTGATCGACAGCGCCGTGCGCGCCGTCGGCGGCAAGGTGGAGGACAAGGACGCGCTGCGCAAGGCATTGCGCAAGGCCGACTTCGCATCGGTGCGCGGGCCGTTCAAGTTCAACACCAACCAGTTCCCGATTCACAACCTATACATGCGCGTCGTCGAGAAGGACGCGCAAGGCAAGTTCGCGAACAAGCTGGTCGGCACCACGATGACCGACCACGCCGACCCGTTCGTGGGCGAGTGCGCGATGAAGTGAGCGGCACGGCCTGCGCGCTGCGCGCAACGCCCGTGCGTCAGCCCTGCGCCGGCGCCAGCCCGCGCCGCAGCCGGCCGCTCGCCGTATCGACCGCCACCACCATCACGAACATCGCAAGGATGACCGTCGAGGCCTGCGCCTGCTGGAACAGCGAGAGGTGGAAGTACAGCATCTGTCCCAGGCCGCCGGCGCCGACGAAGCCCAGCACCGCGGCCATGCGGATGTTCATTTCCCAGCGGTAGAGCGTGTAGGCCAGCCACTGCGGTGCGACGCCCGGCAGCGTTCCGTAGGCGAAGGCCAGGGTGGCGCCGCTGCCGGCGTCGCGCAGCGCGCGCTCGGGCGCGGTGGGTGCGTTTTCCAGCGCCTCGCTGAAGAGCCGGCCGAACACGCCGCTGGTGTGCAGCGCCAGCGCCAGCACGCCGGCGAAGGGGCCAAGCCCGGCCGCCAACACCATCAGCGCGGCCCACACCAGCTCGGGCACGCTGCGCAGGCCGTTGAGCGCGAAGCGTGCCGCCTGCTTGGGGGCCGTGCCGAAGCGGCCCGACGCCGGCAGCGCCAGCACCGCACCGGCGAGCACCGCGAGCAGCGTGCCGAGCGCCGACACCGCCAGCGTCTGCAGCGCGCCCCACGCGGTCTTCGCGAGGAAGGCCGGCGAGAGGTCGGGTGGGAAGAACTCGGCGACGAAGCGGCCCATCGAGCGCAGCGACTCGCCGCTGAACAGGCCGCGCACATCGAGGGCCAGGTAGACGAAGCTGGCGGCCACGGCCAGCAGCACCAGCCCGAACACCACGAGGCCGCGCGCGCTCACGCCAGTACCTTGCGCAGCAGCGCGCTGATGGCGTCGGCCATCAGCACCAGCAGCAGGAAGACGATGAGGATGCTGCTGGCCTCGCCGCCGTTGAGCATCTTCATCGACTGGTCCATCAGCTGGCCCAGCCCGCCGGCGCCGACGAAGCCCATCACCACCGAGGCGCGCACCGCGCATTCCCAGCGGTAGACGGTGTACGACGCCAGCTCCTGCGCCGCGCCGGGCAGCAGGCCGTAGCCCAGCGCCGCCAGCCGGCCGCCGCCGGCTTCGAGCAGCGCGCGTGCCGGCCGGGTGTCGCCCGATTCGAGGATCTCCGCGTACACCTTGCCGAGCATGCCGCCGTAGGTGATGGCCAGCGCCAGCACGCCGGCCGCGGGCCCCAGGCCGAGCGCGCGCACCAGCACCAGCGCCCACACCACCTCGGGCACGCCGCGCAGCACGGTAAGGAGCCCGCGCGCCGCAGCGCGCAGCAGCTGCCCGCGCCAGCGTCCCGGCCCCGGGCCGATGCGCGACACCGAGAGCGACTGCGTCACGGCGAGCGCCAGCGGCACGGCGACGACGAAGGCCAGCGCGATGCCGGCCGTCGCCATCGCCAGCGTCTCGAGCGTGGCCTTCAGCAGCAGCGCGAGAAAGTCGGCGTCGACGGCCGGCGGCAGGAAGCCGGCGAGGAAGCCGCCCATCACCTTCAGGCTGTTGCCGTCGAACAGCGCCAGCGGCCGGAAGTCGGTGACGACCAGCACCGGCCACAGCAGCAGCAGCGCGACGATCAGGCCGCCCAGCCGGCCACGGGCCAACGGGTCGCGCAGCGGCGGCGGTGCGGCGGCGTGCATCGCGCGGGTCATCGGCTCACCGGCACATCAGCGCCGAGGCGTGGCTGTCGGGGTCGCCCACCGCCCTGGCCGTGGCGTCGTCGTGCGCATGCACCGGCACCACGCCGCCCTCGGCGGCATACAGCTCGCGCAGCATCTCGGTACTGACGTCGGCCGCGGCGGCGTCGAAGGCGACACGGCCTTCGCGCATGCCGACGATGCGGCCGAACCATTTCAGCGCCAGGTCGACGGCATGCAGCGAAGCGACCAGCGTGGCGCCGGTGGTCTCGCACTGCGCCACCAGCTCGCGCAGCGTGGCGTCGGCCAGCGTCGGGTCGAGCGCCGACACCGGCTCGTCGGCCAGGATGAGATCGGGCGCCTGGTACAGCACGCGCGCGATGCCCACGCGCTGCAGCTGCCCGCCGGAGAGCCGGTCGCAGCGGTCGAACACCCGGTCGCCCAGGCCGAGCCGTGCCAACGCGGCCTGCGCGCCGGTCGCGTCGGCCGGCCTCAGCAGCGACAGCAGCGCGCGCCGCGTCGACCACACGCCGAGCCGGCCGGCGAGCACCGCCGTCACCACCCGCAGCCGCGGCGGAATCGGCGGCGCTTGATGCACCAGCCCCACGCGCGCGCGCAGTGCCTTCAGCGCGCCGGCAGACAGCTGCCACGGCGCCTGCCCCAGCAGCTCGACCTGCCCGGCGCTGGGCCGCACCGAGGTGGCCGCGATGCGCAGCAGGCTGGTCTTGCCCGCGCCCGACGGCCCGATGACGGCCACGCGCTCGCCCTGCGCCACCTGCAGGCTGGCATCGGCAATGGCGGTGAAGCCGTTGGCATGGCGCAGGGCCACGCCGTGCAGCGAAAGCGTCACCCTCGGACTCCGATCGCGCGTTTGCTTACTTGATCAGCCCGGCCGACTTGCCGGCCGCTTCGATGCCGTCGTAGTTCGACGCCTTGGTCGGGATGAACTTCGACGCGCGCTGCAGCGCCAGGATGTCCTTGTGCGCCGGGTTGCTGGCGTCGAGCGCCAGGAAGGCGTCGGTCAGTTTCTTGGTCAGTGCCGCATCGAGGCCGGGGCGCACCGTCCAGTTGTAGTCGTAGTAGGTCGGCGTCGTCGCCAACACCCGCACCTTGAGCGCGTTCGGGTTCTTGGCTTCGACCAGCTTCTCCCACACCGAGGCGTTGAGCACGCCCGCGTCGGCACGGCCGGCCGCCACGAAGGCCACCGTGGCGTCGTGCGCGCCGGAATAGGCCACCGTCTTGAAGTCGCGCTCGGGCTCGATCTTGTCCTGCAGCAGGAAGTAGCGCGGCATCAGGCTGCCCGAGGTCGACGACGGCGCGCCGAAGGCGAAGGTGCCGCCCTTCAGGTCGGCCAGCGACTTGGCCTTGCTGTCGATCGGCACGATGAACTTGCTGGTGAACACCTCGTCCTCGGTGCGCTGGACGATCGGCAGCGCCTTGCCGTCGGTGCGCAGCTTGGCCTGCACGAAGGTGAAGCCGCCCAGCCAGGCCAGGTCGATCTTGTTGGTGGCCAGGCCTTCGACCACGGCGGCGTAGTCGGTCACGGGCGTGAACTGCACCGGCAGGCCGGTGGCCTGCGCGAGGTAGTCGCCCAGCGGTTTGAACTTGCGCTGCAGCTCGGTCGGCGCCTCGTCGGGAATGGCCGAGACGCGCAGCACGGTCGTTTGCGCCTGGGCCATGGAGCCCAGGCTGGCGGTGGCGAGAAGGGCGAGGGCGGATTGGAGGAAGAGGCGCTTCATGGGAATTTTCGGAAAGGGCGCGCGATGGCGCGGAACAGGCGATTGTCCTCGGTGCCGCGAATCGCAGGCATGGACGTTGCTTGGGTCGTACAACTACCGATTGTCGATTGTCCGACAATCGCTACGATCCGCCGACCCATGACCGACACATCGCCCATCCTCCAGATCCAGGCCCTGCACAAGCGCTTCGGCGACCACGCCGTACTGAAGGGCATCGACCTCGACGTGCAGCCGGGCGACCGCATCGCCATCATCGGGTCGAGCGGCTCGGGCAAGAGCACGCTGCTGCGCTGCCTCAACTTCATGGAAATGCCCTCGGCCGGCCGCGTGGTGCTCAAGGGCCGCGCCGTCGGCATGCCGCCGCGCGACGGCGGCGAGGTGCGCTACGGCCAGGCCGAGCTGAGCGAGGTGCGCAAGCAGGTCGGCATGGTGTTCCAGCAGTTCAACCTGTTCCCGCACATGACGGTGCTGCAGAACGTCATGGAGGGGCTGGTTACCGTCAAGGGCGTGTCGAAGAACGATGCACGTGAGCGCGCACTGCGTGAATTGACCAAGGTGGGCCTCGCCGAGAAAGCCGACGCCTACCCCGGCCACCTCTCGGGCGGGCAGCAGCAGCGCGTGGCCATCGCCCGCGCGCTGGCCATGGAGCCGGAGGTGCTGCTGTTCGACGAGCCCACGTCCTCGCTCGACCCGGAGCTGGTCGGCGAGGTGCTGTCGACCATCCTCGCGCTCGCCAAGGAAGGCCGGACCATGCTGCTGGTGACGCACGAACTGGGCTTCGCCTATCACTTCGCCACCAAGGTCGTCTTCCTCGCCGACGGCCAACTGCACGAGACCGGCACGCCCGACGAGGTGCTCAAGCACCCGAAGCAGGAACGCACGCAGCGCTTTCTCGAGCGCTTCACCGCCTTCCATTTCTGAACGAACCGACCACACGACCATGTCCGCCGACAGCGCCTCCTCCAAGATTTCCAAGACCAGTTCCCAGGCCTACACCCCCGACGACCGCAACGACGGCGTGCTCGTCTACGTCAACGGCAACTTCGTGCCGCGCCATCAGGCGACGGTGTCGGTGTTCGACGCGGGCTACGTCTGCGGCGACGGCGTGTGGGAAGGCGTGCGGCTGGTCGACGGCCGCATCGTGTCCTTCGACGCGCACATCGACCGCCTGTGGGAAGGCGCCAAGTCCATCTCGCTCGACATCGGCATGAGCAAGGACCAGATCAAGAAGGTCGTGACCGACACGTTCCTGCGCAACGGCATGCGCGACGGCGCGCACGCGCGGCTGATGGTCACCCGCGGCGTGAAGAAGACGCCCAACCAGGACCCGCGCTTCATCATCGGCAGCGCCACCATCGTGTGCGTGGCCGAGCACAAGGTCGTCACGCCCGAGGCCAAGCAGAAGGGGCTGAAGCTCTTCACCTCCACCTTCCGCTGCAGTGGGCCCGACGTGTTCGACCTGCGGCTCAACTCGCACAGCCGGCTCAACTTCATCCAGGCGCTGATCCAGGCGATCCAGGCCGGTGCCGACGAGGCGCTGATGCTCGACCCGCAGGGTTTCGTCGCCAGCTGCAACTCCACCAACTTCTTCATCGTGCGCAACGGCGCGCTGTGGACGTCGTCGGGGCGCTACTGCTTCAACGGCATCACGCGCGCCACCATTGCGCGGCTGGCGCGCGAAGCGGGCATCCCGGTGGTCGAAGGCGACTTCACGCTGGCCGAGGTGTACGCCGCCGACGAGGCCTTCGTCACCGGCACGCTGGCCGGCATCACGCCGGTGCAGTCGGTCGACGGCCGCGCGCTGGTGCCGGGCGGCCCGGTCACGCAGCGGCTCGATGCGCTCTACCGCGCCTACATCGCGAGCGCCACCGAAGCGCACGGCACGCTGCCGGCCGCCGCTTGATTTCCCTTTCTCCCCACGTCCATCACCCCACGTCCCTCAACCTGCCACCGGAAACACCATGAACGCCCACACCTCGTTCCTGCGCCGTGCCCTCACCGTCACGCTCGCCACCGCCCTCTCGCTCGGCAGCCTTGCCGTGTCCGCACAGACCCTGCAGAAGATCAAGTCGGCCGGCGAACTGCGCATCGGCGTCGCGCCGGGCGACCCGTGGTACTTCCGCGATCCGGCCGCCGACAAGTGGACCGGCCTGGGCGTGCTGCTCGGCGAGCAGGTCGCCAAGGAGATGGGCGTGAAGATGACGCCGGTCGAAACCACCTGGGGCAACAGCGTGGCCGCGTTGCAGTCGGGCCAGATCGACGCGATGTTCGTGCTCGACGCCACCGAGGAGCGCAAGAAGGCGCTCGACTTCCCGGCGAATCCGCTGCTCTGGTACGCACAGGGCGTGCTCACCAAGGACGGCCTGGTCGCCAAGAACTGGGCCGACCTCGACAAGCCTGAAGTGCGCATCGGCGTGGCGCTGGGCACCGCCACCGACCGCGACCTGACGGTGCGCCTGCCCAAGGCCAAGATCGAGCGCTTCACCAACACCGACGAAACCGTGGCCGCCTTCATGTCGGGCCGCGTCGACGCCATCGGCTTCTATCACCCGGCCCTGGTCATCGCGTACTCGAAGATCCGCAAGGGCAAGGTGGTGGTGCCGCAACCGGTCGTCGCGCTGCCGACCAGCGTGGGCATCCGCCGCGAGGCCGACACCGCCTTCCGCGACCAGCTCGACACCATCATCGGCAAGCTCTACACCTCGGGCCAGACGCAGGCGTTGTACGCGCAGTACCTCAAGACCAAGAACATCGACGCCGCCACCGTGCCCGGCGTGATGAAGGAAACGCTGGGCCAGTAAAGCGAATCGATCGGTAGAGCGATGAACTACGAGTGGGACTTCAGCGGCGTCTGGGCGCACCGCGACATGCTGCTGGCCGGCTTCGTCGGCACGATGAAGATCGCGGCCGTCGCCATCGCGGTGGGCGTGGTGGTCGGCATCGTGCTGGCCACGCTGCGGCTGTCGGGCAAGCGGTGGCTCGCGTTGCCGGCCTTGTGGTTCATCGAGTTCTATCGCAACACGCCGCCGCTGGTGCACTTCTTCTGGGCCTTCTATGCCCTGCCGGTGCTCATCGGCGTGAGCCTCGACCCGTACGTGGCGGCCGTCATCGCGCTGTCGACGCAGTCGGGCGCCTTCTTCGCCGAGGTGTTCCGCGGCGGCGTGGTGTCGGTCGAGCGCGGCCAGTGGGAAGGCGCCCGCGCCATCGGCATGAAGCCGCACCAGGCGCTGCGCCGCGTGGTGCTGCCGCAGGCCATGGCGCGCATGGTGCCACCCTTCATCGAACGGTCTTTCGAACTCATCAAGACCACCGCGCTGGCGTCGACGCTGGCCTATTCCGACCTGCTGTACCAGGCGATGCAGGTCAACTCCATCACCTTCCGCCCGCTCGAGGTCTACACCGTGGTCGCGGCCATCTTCTTCTGCACGCTGCTGGTGCTGAGCATCGGCGCCCGTGCGCTCGAACACCGGCTGGGCGTGTCGACCCGCCCGCAGGGAGCCTAAAGCCATGGACTTCACCTGGGACTTCTCGGCCATCCTGCAGAACTGGCGCGTGCTGCTGCGGGGCGTGGGCGTCACGGCCGGGCTGTGGGCGGTGGCGTTTCCGGCGGCAATGCTCGTCGGTGTGCTGATCGCACTCGGCGCGCGTTCCGGCAGCCGCTGGATCGGTGCGATGGCGCGCGGCTACATGGAGCTGTTCCGCAACATCCCCATCCTCATCCAGCTGGTGTGGTTCTTCTATGCGTTCCCCATCGTCACCGGCATCCAGCTGAGCCCGTATGTGGCGGCCCTGCTGGCGCTCACGCTCAATGCGTCGGCGTACTGCTCGGAGATCTTCCGCGGCGGCATCGCGTCGCTGCCCAAGGGCCAGTGGGAAGGCGCCCTCGCCATCGGCATGCAGCGCACGCAGGTGCTGCGCCGCGTGGTGCTGCCGCAAGTGCTCAAGCGCATGCTGCCGGCCTTTACCAACCGCGGCATCGAGCTGGCGAAGAACACCTCGGTCGCCTCGGTGATCGCCGTGCACGAGTTGATGTACCAAGGCCGCGCACTCAGCGCCGTGTCGTACCGGCCGCTTGAAATGCTCACCGCCGTGGCCGTGATTTACTTCGTGCTCATCTACCCCGGCGCCTGGGCTGCGGGCCGACTTGAAAAGCGATTGGCCCTGCGCAGCGCTTGAGCGCCCGAAGCGCTACAGAACGAGAACCTCACAGCGATGGCGACCCACACCCTTCTCCCCGACTTCGCGCCCGCGCCGTCTGCCACCCGCCGCGACTACGTCGCCCAGACGCTGCGCACTGCCATCCTCACCGGCAAGATCGCGCCCGGCACGCAGTTGGTCGAAAGCCACTTCGCCACCCAGTTCGGCGTGAGCCGCGGCCTGCTGCGCGAAGCCATCCGCGAGCTCATCGAAACCGGCCTGGTCGTGAACCGCCCCTACGCCGGCACCTACGTCGCCGACATCGACGAAGAGACGATGAGCGACGTGTACGAGGTGCGCCGCATCATGGAAAAGCAGGCCTTCATCCGCCTCTGGCCACAACGCGACGCCGCCTTCCGCACCGAGATGACCGCCCGCTACGAAGCCCTGGCCGAAGCCGCCGCCAACCGCGACCTCAACCGCGAAAGCGCCGCCGAAGCGCACTTCCACGGGCTGGTCTACGAGCGCTGCGGCAACCACCTGCTGCTCGACGTGTGGCAGCAGATGACCCAGAAGATCCAGCTCGGCTTCGCCGTGTGCCGGCTGACGCACACGCCCAAGCCGGACTATGCGGAGAACCACCAACTGTTCCTGAAGCTGGCGATCGGGGATGACCTGAACGCGATGCTGGAGGAGTTGGATGCGCATTTGCTGCGCGGGTTGTCGACGATAAGGGCGGCGTTGCGGAGGGCGGGGGCGACCAATGGCTTCTAGTTATGTGCCAGACGGCAGGGTTAGATTCATTTCTCCGGTCATGAAGTGCGCTTCCCAAGACAAGTGACGCCCGAGGTTTCAGCTGTGTAGGGGCCAGTTGAGCAATTTGTTAACAGCATTGCGGACTACCACTCCATGTTTGCCGCTCGATCAACCTGGCGGGTAAATTCATTGATGAAGGACTTCATATCGGCAGTGGACTGCATCGCATTTATGTATGTTCCGTCGACCGCATAAGTCAAGATGCTCGGAAGTCCGCTGGACAAATAGTGTTGCGCTGGCGCGTAGGGACCCGACCATAAAAACTGCAAGAACAACTCGACTTGGTCGATGGCAGTTCGTTCCTCAAACGGTGGACGTCCACTCAGGTTGAATTTTTGGTGCTGGTCGCTGGTAAGCAGCACGGGTACAGCGCCGGCCCCAGTATGAAATTTAAAGGCTTCGCCGCGCTTTCCAAAGGCGCCGTGGGCTACAAAATTTCGCACCTGAGCGCGAAGATCCAGGAGCGTGTCGTAGTGCAGCTTTGTTTGAGCTTCCTCAACATCTAGTGCCGCTTTGAACTTTCTCTTCCAGTCTGCTTCGGCGAGACGAGCAACGTCAGTACCAGTTTTCAGCCTACCCTGAAGAACTGCCAAGTGAATGAAGGCGTGCTCGGTCCAGCTAAAAAAAGCCTCGATTGCCGCTTGAGCGTTCCATTTGGCTTCCCTGCGTAAGGCCTGCGAAGGATAAAACACACTAGTGAACGTCACGTCGGCTCTTGGGCTGCTTTCTTCGATGACCTTCTCGTCCTGTCTTCGGTTCGCGTCTTCAAGGAGTTTTCGAAAAGAGTCCCGAAAGTAGACATAGCGATCAAAAAGTACTTCGCTCTTGTTCGCAACATTCAGGTCTGAGGTCAAAACAGCCTGCTCAGCTCTCCACTGGAAATAGGGTTCGGCTGCTACGACGGCGGTTTTTATCTGATCTGCGATGGCTATCGCGTCTTCTTCTGCTTGAGTGGTAGGTGTTCCGCTATTTCTAGCCCCTGGTTCAAGATTCGGGGCGAAAATTCCGAGGCCCATTTTTCGGTGTTCGATTCCAAACAGTCTTCCGCGGTAACGGATGGGGACGGTCCAGGCAGACTTCTCCCACTGCCCGAGGCTTGGATAGCTGAGCGCATCAACAAAAAGGAAATAGACGAGGTAGTAGGCTGGCAACTCGTAGCTAGCTCTAGTCCTCGAAGACAGAACCAAACCCATTCCTTCGGTTTTCGAACGCGGTTGGCCAGCTGGTTCAATATCGACCAGCGCTCGCTTGGCCGCGTCTAACGCACGGACAACCTGGGGCGGGAATTCTGAATCCAATGTGCTTAGTGCGAATACTTTTGGTAAAGATATTGCATCGTTGGGTTTGTGATGCGGAACGTTCGAGTCAAGCAGACGACAACGGTAGGCCCCCAAAACCCTGGCCGGTGGAAATTAGCGGCGTACCGGCCCGGGCTTGGCGTCCTTCTGTTGGCGCTCCGCTTGAGCGAGGGGTTAGCCGTCACTGGAGGTATTGACCGATTCTTCTGAGCCAGACTCGAACCTCTCCTGCCGGATCGGAAGCGTTTAGGCGATCAACAGTCATTCGATCGGTAGCTCCTCTATTGAGACGGCGCTTGGCCCTGCTGATCTTCTTTCCGCGCTTGTCCTCCTCAAGTGTTCCCCACGGGTTTGGTGAACCAGATGCCGCGTGAACGAGTTCTGCCACCAATGCAGGCACATCATCAAAGGGAAGAATGACAGCGGGCGCGCAACCAAACTCTTCGTGGATTGCGTCGCGGTGAATCAAGTTCTCCATCTCTCTGCATGAAGTGGTGAATGCGAATGCTCCGTCCCCTCGAGCATTCACAAGAGTCGCTGAAGCCTCGTACTTTGGTGGCAGAGGGGGCTGGTTGTCGCGGTCCATTATGTGAATTTCAGGAATCGCCAAGCCTTGAAGGCGATTCGTCCAGAGCTCAAGCGTAGAGCCGCCCATAGGAATGTAGACGAGCGTGCCCGACTGTTCTGCAACGTGAAGGTTAGGAATATCACCTTCCGTTGCCGAGAGTAATGCCGAGACTCTGCTCATAAACTCAATATCGTTTGGCCCTTCAACTCCAACAAAAACACGTACATTGTGATTGGGGAGAATTCCCAAAGTATCGCGTAGACGCACGGAGGCGGCCTCATCGTTCGGAGCGACTGCGCGGACTCGATCTTGCCCAACCTCTATGAAGCGAATTTGCGTTTGATCGATTTTTCGCGCAAGGAGCGGGTTGTGCGTTGTGAGTAAAACCTGGGTGGAGGGCGACTGAGAGAGATCGAGAAGTGCCTCTAGCAGCAGCAACTGATTGTTCGGATGCTGAGAGGTTTCGGGCTCCTCGATTGCAAGGATGACGTCGGGTGCGCCTCGGTCTCCAGCGAGCTGCTCGGCCTTGGCTCGGAAGAAGTTGATAAGGAATAGACGCCTGACGCCGCTTCCGCGCTTATTCAAAGGAACTTGGTCCTCTGCGGTTAGGGAAACTGAGAATACCTTCGACCAGTTAAGTGTTGAAAAGACCGGATTGAGCTCACTTGCAAGGGCGGGGTCCATCTCACGTATCTTCTCGATGGTTGCTCGGGTGACCGCTTCGACTTGCTGCCTGACGTGACTACCTATCGCATCAAGCTCCACTTGCTGACTTGCCAAGGCCTCCTTGATCGCGTACTTCAGCGGATCCTGAGCTTCAGCGTCTTGATCTGAGCTGGGCCTATCTGCACGAAAGAGTTGATACAGCGGCAGGGCGTTTTGCAAGGGTTTCCAAATCGAAGTCTTAACTTCGAGCTGAACCTCCGTCAAAGCGAGGCTAGCTACGGGGACAGAGTTCCAGATGGCATGACGGATGGCAGACTTGATCGCCTGGTTGACCCCGTCGAGGTTTACACCCAGGTCTTGCGCTCGTCTCCGCAACTGTGCAATGGTCAGTGAGAAGAGATCATTGAATTGGTCCGCAGACGGGTGCATTGCCTTCACAAAGACCTGTTCGCACTTCGGCGAGGCGCCAGAGAATCTTTTTGTTATCTCAAGCAAGCCATCGGCATTTAAAAGGTGCTCGTTCTGCGGAGAGATTGTTGCATCCGAATCGACGACCAAACGTGCCTGAACATCGCGAAAAACACAAGTGATCTCGATTGGGGATGCGTTCGCAACGCCAATTGATCGGTCCTCAGCATCAACCTTTTCCAGATTGAAGAAGGCTTCGAGTGCCTCGAGTACAGTTGACTTCCCTGCATCGTTTTTGGCGATGATGCAAGTTAGCTCATCGAAATTCATTGAAAATTCAGCGCGATAACAGCGGAAGTTCCGTATGCGGACCTGGGCAAGCTTCATGGTGGAGGACGCTGAGCGTGTTGTTTTTGATAGTTCATGGATGCAGCGTTTAGATCTCATGATCTGTGTTGCACACAGCAATAATTTCTTTTAGGGCGCCGCTAGATTTGACTTTGGCTTGGCGATGTCTTTGCAATTAGGAGTTTCTGCGTGGCTCGCGTAGCGGCGACATAGAGCAACCGCGCTTCCGCTTCCACCTCTTCCTGCTTGGCAGACGATTCGCTGAGCCCCATGACAGCCACGATCGGAAACTCCAACCCCTTGCTGACATGCATCGTCATTACCTTGATGCTGTCCTCCAACGGCTTGAAATCCCCCGACCCCTTGCGCATCTGATGCGGCAACTTGCGGCGCGTCAGCGCTCGGGCGCATTCCTCCATCCCCTCGTAGTGCCGACACAGCACCGCCATGTCGCCCCACGCATGCCCTTCCTGATGCGCCGCACTCAGCAACTCGGCAACCTTCGCGGCTTCTTCATGCAGCGTGGGCAGGTTGATCACCATCGGCTCCGGCCCTTCGCGGCCGCAGCTCACGGGTAGCAGCAGCGGAATGCCGTCGTCGCCCTGTTCGGAGTTCTCGGCCGTGAGCAGCCCGCCCGCGATCTGACTGGCCGTCTGCAGGATCTGCCGCGTGTTGCGGTAGTTGATCTTCAGCACCGTGGTGCGCCCCTGCGCCTGGATGCCGACGCTCTTGAAGCTGAACTGCTTGCTGCGCTGCCGCTCGTAGATGCTCTGCGCGTCGTCGTACAGGAGCAGCAGGCTGTTGGTGCTGGGGTCGACCATCTGCGTCACCAGCTTCAGCCATTCAGGGCGGAAGTCGTGGCCTTCGTCGATGAGCACGGCGAGGTACTGGCCCGACGGGATGTGCTTGCGGTCGACGGCGCGAATCACGCGGTCGACCATGTCGTCCATCTTGGCGCTCACCGCCATCTTGTGCGGCGGCAGTTCCTGGCCGAAGGCGACGAGCTGGTCGCGGCACCACTTGTGGAAGTGGCGCACATGCACGCGCTCGGTCAGGCCCTTGGCTTCCATGACCGAGGCGAGCTTCACGGCCAGCGGCTCGTTGTAGCAAAGCACCAGTACGGGCTTGGCCGCGTTCGCGGCCTGGGCCAGGAATTCGGCGCGGTAGCCGAGGATCATGGTCTTGCCCGAACCGGCCACGCCGTGGATCACGCGGTGGCCGTCGCCCAGGCTGCGTGCCAGTTGCTCCTGCTGGAGGTCCATGACGCTGAGGATGCTGGGCAGCGCGCGTTCGGCCGCTTCGTCCTGGCCGGGGTCAGAGCCGTCGAACAGGCTGCGTTGCGAGTTGACGCGCACCTCGGGGAACAGCAGCCATCGCACGCGGTCGATCTGCGGCAAGGTGAGCGCGCCGCGCATGAGCGTGGGGAACATGCCCCACAGCTGGCTCTGCAGGTCTTCGGGGTCGGCGTTCTCCTGCATCTCGTCGGCGCACAGCACCCGATGCCCGTCAATGGCGTGGTTCAGTCCGCTGGCCTCGAACTGCCGGCGCGTGATGTGGCTGAAGACAACGCCGTAGCTCCACGGAAAGGTCAGCATGCCCTGCCACTTGCCGCTGGGCTGCACCAGTTGCGGGTCGCGCTTGAGCGCGTCGACCACTTCCTCGGCGTAGTGCCGCGCCTGCTCGAAGGGGTTGTTGACCGACTTCAGCTCGCCGCCGGGCACGATCTCCCACATGCCGCGGGTGGCCTTCTGGATGGTCTCGAGCCGCCAGTCCTTCACCTCGAGGATGAGCAGGCCACGCAGCGGGTGCAGCACGATGAAGTCGGGGTGTGATCGTTTGGGCCCGACGGGCACGTCGTACCAGAGCAGGTAGTCGCTATCGAGCTTCTGTTCCAGCCGCTCGGCCAGACGACGCTCGCCCGTCGTCATGCGGGACGCGCTGGCGCTGAGCGAGGGGATGAGGACAGCCATGGAGAGTTGCCGGTTGGGAATAACAATTATTTACAACCATCATGCCAAGCTGAACGTTGTCTGACTAGTCCTACAAAGAGGTGCCGCGCATGGCGGGGCGTGACTTTGTGCGCTATCTGAGCCGTCGGCGCGTCGAGCCAACCGTGCGCGGCAAAAATGAACCCATGCCCCGCATCGCCCTCATCTCCGACACCCATGGCCTCCTGCGCCCCGAGGCCCTGGCCTTCCTCATCGGCTGCGACCACATCGTCCACGGCGGCGACATCGGCGGCCCGGAGATCCTGGTGCGGCTGGCGGCCATCGCGCCGTTGAGCGTGGTGCGCGGCAACAACGACACCGCGCCGTGGGCGGCGGACATTCCGGTGTCGCTCACGGTCCGGCTGGGCGGCGTGGCGGTGCATGTGGTGCACGACATCGCCGATCTGCACCTCGGCCCGGACGATGCCGATGTGCGGGTGGTCGTCTCGGGCCATTCGCACAAGCCGTCGATGGTCGAGCGCGACGGGGTGCTGTTCATCAACCCCGGCAGCGCGGGGCCGCGCCGGTTCAACCTGCCGATTTCGGTGGCGGACCTGCAGATCGACGATGGCCGGGTGACGCCGCGCCTCGTGACGCTGGCGGTGCCGCCTGCGCCCCGGGGCGGCTAGCCATCGTTGGTGAGCCAGGGCGCGCGGCGGGCATCGCGTCGAATGCAGGCTGTGCGTGCTCTCCGACGAGCATCTCCGTGCAATCCCCGCGATGGCGACCACCGCCCGGCGCAGCATGGGCCATGACCTCGGCACGTGCCACTGCATGCCGGTCGCTCTCACCTTCAGAAAGAACCCATGCCAACACGAAATGCGAATCAGAAGGACGCCAAGCGGATCGGCATGTGGCTGGCCGTCGTCATCGGGCTTCTCGTCATCGGCGCGACGATCTTCAATGTCTATTGGTACAAGAAGCCGCCCGCCAACATCGACAACCAGCCGGCTGCGGCGCAACCTGCGACGGCACCCGAAAAGCCTCCCGGCAGCTGATGCGGGCGAGCGACCCGCTCAGTTGCTGCGAAACGTCTGCGTCACCATCAACCCATGCCGCCCGCCATCGACGATGCCGATGCCCACGCGACCGAAGGCCGGGTTCAGGATGTTGGCGCGGTGGCCGGGTGAATTCATCAGGCCCGTGTGCGCCATGTCGAGCGTGCGCGCGAGCGCCAGGTTTTCGCCCGCCGCGCGGGAGCTGAGCCGGGCGGTGCGCAGACGGTCGAAGGGGGTGCGGCCCTCGGGCGTGACGTGGGCGAAGTAGCTGCGCTCGAACATGTCGCGTGAATGCGCGCGCGAGAGGTCGACGGTCTCGGTGTCGGCTGCCAGCGGGCGCAGGCTGGCCTTGGTGCGTTCGGCATTCACCAGCGTGAGCATGGCGGCTTCGAGTTCGGGCCGGGGTGGTGCGTCTTTCACCACGAAGGGCAGCGCGACGCGCTCCTGCGATTGCGGCTGCACCGTGAGCGCTTGCATGGTGCGCTCCACGGCGGGGTCGAAGATGGGGCCCAGCCGATGCGCCAGCCAGTCGGCCGGCACGCCCAGCCGCGCCACCAGGGCGCTGTCTTGCGCCGCGCGCGTGATGCCGTCGGTCAGTGGCAGGGCGGTGAGCAGCACGGCCACCACCATGGCGTTGATGGCGCCATTGGCCGCGCCCGGCAGCAGGCCCAGCGCGCGGTTCACCGAGCGCGCTGCCGCCCCGGCCGAACCAGCCGGCAACGGCCGTGCGAGCCGGCGCGAGAACGAACCCAGCACCACCTGCACGACCAGGAAGATCACCAGGAACGCGGCCGGCGACGCCCACGGCTCGGGCAGCAGCGCGTAACGCTCGAGCAGGGCGGCGAGCCAGGGGCTGGCGAAGAAGGCGACGACGAGGCCGGCGGCGAGGCACGCGAGTTCGACCACGCCCGCCACGAAGCCGACGCGCCATCCGCGCCAGAGGCCCAGCAGCAGCACGGCCACGAGGAGCAGGTCAACGGCGCCGAAGCTGCGCGGGTCCAGGCTTGAAAGATCCATGGTGCATCCTGCCCGTCCAGCCGCGTCATCGCTGTCGGACGACGGCGGCCGGGCGCCCCAGCGTCGTCCTCAACGGACGCCCGGTCGACCGCTTGCGCCTACAGCGGGCGAGCGACCCGAGGGCTAACTTGTGCCCTGTCGAACGAATCCGGAGAACACACCATGGCAGACACCGCACGATCCATCGCCCCGCAGGGCTCCGACCCCGACCGCATCGACCTGATGTCGGACGCTTCGCTGGCCGAATGGGCCGACAAGCTGGACGTGAGCGAAGCGCAGCTGAAGGACGCGGTGTCGAGGGTCGGCGACCGCGCCACTGACGTCGAGATGCACCTCAAGGGCAGCCGCAGCACCACCAACAAGGATCGGGTGCAGGAAGCCGGCGGCGCGTGATGCGCGCGAGCGGCCGCCCGTAACTGCATAACTAGTTCGTGAAGTTGCGCCGCGCCTCGTCGCGTCGGCGCTGTTCGCGCACGATGGTGCAGCGCGGGTGGCGGGTGTAGGCCGCCTCTTCGCAGTGGCTCGCCTCGCATCGCGCTGCCAGCACGAAGAATAGGTGTTCGCAGCCGGCCCGTGGGTCGGATGCACCGCGTGGGGCGGCGCGGGCGGTGTTGATCGATGCGACCCGCTCGGAGGCCGGGCTGGGTGGGGCGGGTGCAGCCACGCGCGGTGCTGTGGCCGCCGGCACCATCGACTCGCCCGGTGACAGCGTGGCGTCGGCCGGCACGGGCGTCGACGGTCGCGCATCGCCCGCACGAGCGGCCGCGGTATCGCCGCGGGCATTCGGCATCGCAGAAGCGACCGAGGGGGTGGATGCCGCAGCCGACACGGCGGGCGGTGCCGCCACCGGCGTGGCGGGCAGGGTCTGCAGCGGTGGTGCCGCGGCCGATGCCATGCCCGGCGTGGCCGCCCGCTCCGGGCCGAAGCTGATCCATGTCGCGAGCGCCAGCACCGTGGCGCCGAGCAGCAGCACCGCGAGCATCAGGCCGCGCGTCATATGGGGCGTGGGCGCATCGCCGCGGCCTTCGCCGGTGGTGGCGGGCGCACGCGGCGGGGCCGTGGCGGCGGCAGTGGCGGGCGCCGCGCCCACGGTTTCGAGCGCTGACGGCCCCGTGGCTGCGAAGGCCGGCAGCTTGCCGGCGCAGCCGATGCAGAACATCGCGCGGTCGCGGTTCGCGGTGTGGCAGTTGGCGCAGAGGACGGTCATCGGCGTTTCCGAAAGCGGCTCAGGGGGACGAGGTGAAGGCGAGCAGGGAGCGGCCGGTGACGGTGTAGCCGTGGCCTGGCGCGAAGTCGGCATCTTCCTGGCTCTCCAACGCCGTGTCGACCACGCGCTTCCACGGCTTGCCATCGGCACGCGGCGGCAGCACGAAGTCGATGGCGCCTTCCCACGCATTGAAGACGAGCAGCACGCTGTCGTCGGCCGCGGGCTGCGGCAGCGACGATGCGGGCGCGGTGCCTTCGAGCAGCAGGCCGAAGCAGCGCGTCTGCGGGTCGGTCCAGTGGGCCTCGTCCATCTCGGCGCCGTCGGGCGCGAGCCAGGTCGAGTCCTTCACCTTCGCGGCGTCGCTGAACTGGCCGGTGAGGAAGCGGTTGCGGCGCAGCACCGGCAGGGTCTGGCGCAGCTGCGTGAGATGCTGGGTGAACACCGTCAGGCTGCGGCCAGCCGGCGCGCTGGCGGCTTCCCAGTCGAACCACGAGATGTCGCTGTCCTGGCAGTAGGCATTGTTGTTGCCCTGCTGCGTGCGCGCGAACTCGTCGCCGGCCAGCAGCATGGGCGTGCCCTGCGACAGCATCAGCGTGGCGAGCATGTTGCGCTGCTGGCGGGCGCGCAGCGCGAGCACGGCCTCGTCGTCGGTCGGGCCCTCGACGCCGCAGTTCCAGCTGCGGTTGTCGCCGTGGCCGTCGCGGTTGCCTTCGTTGTTGGCGTCGTTGTGCTTCTCGTTGTAGCTGGTGGTGTCGGCCAGCGTGAAGCCGTCGTGCGCAGTGATGAAGTTGACGCTGGCCCAGGGCCGGCGGCCGCGCTTGTTGAAGCGGTCGCCGCTGGCCGTGAGGCACTGCGCCAGTGCCGATGCCATCGCCTCGTCGCCCTTCCAGAAGGCCCGCACGGTGTCGCGGAAGTCGTCGTTCCATTCGGCCCAGCCGGGCGGGAAGCCGCCGACCTGGTAGCCGCCGGGGCCGATGTCCCAGGGCTCGGCGATCAGCTTGACGCTGGAGAGCACCGGGTCTTGCCGGCAGCTGTCGAGGAAGCCGCCGCCTTCGTCGAAGCCGTGCGGCTCGCGCGCCAGGATGGTCGCCAGGTCGAAGCGGAAGCCGTCGACGTGCATCTCCGTCACCCAGTAGCGCAGGCTGTCGGTCACCATCTGCAGCACGCGCGGATGGCTCAGGTTCACCGTGTTGCCGGTGCCCGTGTCGTTGATGTAGTAGCGCGGCTGGTCGGGCAACAGGCGGTAGTAGCTGGCGTTGTCGATGCCCTTGAACGAGATCGTCGGGCCGAGTTCGTTGCCTTCGGGCGTGTGGTTGTAGACCACGTCCATGATCACTTCCAGCCCATGCGCGTGGAAGCGATCGACCATGTTCTTGAACTCGTCGATGTTCGGGCCGTCCATGTAGCGCTGGTCGAGCGCGAAGAAGCCGATGGTGTCGTAGCCCCAGTAGTTGGTCAGGCCCTTCTCGGTGAGGAAGGGCTGGTTGAGGAACATCTGCACCGGCAGCAGCTCGACGCTGGTCACGCCCAGCTCCTTGATCGGGCCGATGACGTCGTCGAGCGCCAGGCCGGCGAAGGTACCGCGGAACAGCTCCGGCACCTTGGGGTGCTTCATGGTGAAGCCGCGCACATGCGTCTCGTAGAAGATGGTCTGGTTCCAGGGCACGCGCACCGCGTCGGTCTGCGTCCACTGGAAGCGCGAATCGACCACCACGCACTTGGGCACGAAGGGCGCGCTGTCGCGCTCGTCGAAGCTCAGGTCGCCGTCGGGGTGGCCGACGGTGTAGCCGAACACCTCGGGCCCCCACTTCAACTCACCCATGTGCGCCTTGGCGTAGGGGTCGAGCAGCAGCTTGTGGTGGTTGAAGCGGTGGCCCTTCTCGGGCTCGTAGGGGCCGTGCACCCGCAGGCCGTAGCGGGTGCCGGGCTCCAGGCCGGGCACGAAGCCGTGCCAGACCTCGTCGGTGTACTCGGGCAGCGTGATGCAGGCCGTCTCGGTGGTGCCGGCGTCGTCGTACAGGCAGACCTGCACCTTCGTGGCATGGGCCGAGAACACGGCGAAATTGACGCCGCGGCCGGTGTAGGTGGCACCCAGCGGGTGGGGGGCGCCTTCTTCGAGCACATACGCGGGGGGCGAGCGGGTGGGGTCTGACATGGCGGTCCGGGGGAAAGACCGCAACTGTCGTCTGCCGTCGCCCCGGCCGCCACGGGAACTCGCCGGGAGTTGACGTAGGCCGGCGCCCTTGGACACCGGTGCACCGGCCGGTCAGGCCGCGAAAGCCGTGTCGACCAGCGACTGCACGAAGGCCTTGTCGAGCCCCTTCAGGCCGAACTGGAAGCGGTAGAAGATCGTCCCGTAGATCTGGTCGTACAGCGCCTCGGCGGGGCGCTGCGACGCGATGCTGCCGTCGCGCTGGCCGCGGCGGATCACGCGCACGCCCAGGGTGCGGCGCACGCTGAGGTAGCGCGCCACGAAGACTTCCGAATTCCCCGTCTCGGCCATGCACTCGGCCAGCACCGCCAACTGCATCCGGCCCAGGTCGCCGCGCAGCGCGACCAAATACTGCTGCACGTGGGCGCGGATCGCTTCGGGCGGCGGCAGCGTTTCCGACAGCGGCAGCATCACCGTCGCCTGGCGCATGTAGGCGTCGATCAGCAGCTGCAGCCGGCCTTCCCACCACTTGTAGATGGTCATCTTCGACACGCCGGATTCGGCGGCAATTGCCTGGATGGTGGCGCCGCGCAGGCCTTCGGTGGCGCTCAGGCGGTAGGCGGCGTCGAGCACGGCCGTGGCGGCGATCTCCGAGCGAGGGCGGCCGCGGCGCCTGGGCGTGTCGTCATCGGGTGGCGGGGTGGCATGCATGTTGCATCGGCTTTGCTGTACGCGGAGTATAGTTATTCCGCGACACGATCGAAGCACCAAAAGAGGACGATGACGATGACCCCCACGCCCGTTGCCGATGCGCGCGCCGACTTCGGCACGTTCCAGGCCGGCGTCTTTCAGGCCGGAGATGTCGTGCTCCAGTCCGGCCGCACCTTCCGCAACATGTCCCTGGTCTACAAGACCTTCGGCACGC
Source organism: Variovorax sucrosi (assembly GCF_051216635.1). Lineage (NCBI taxonomy): Bacteria > Pseudomonadati > Pseudomonadota > Betaproteobacteria > Burkholderiales > Comamonadaceae > Variovorax > Variovorax sucrosi. The sequence goes on from NZ_JBPJZU010000005.1 coordinate 42,712, forward strand.
TGAACGCCGCGCGCTCCAACGTCATCCTCTACCCGACCTCGTACAGCGCGCAGCACACCGACATCGAACACATGGTGGCCGAGGGCGGTGCGCTCGACCCGTCGAAGTATTTCATCGTCATCGCCAACCTGTTCGGCAACGGGCTGTCGAGTTCGCCGTCGAACACGCCCTGGCCCGATGTCGGCACCCGCTACCCCGACGTCACCTACTACGACGCGGTGCATGTGCAGCGCCGCATGCTGGCCGAGCTGTGGGGCATCGAGCGCGTGGCGCTGGTCTACGGCTGGTCGATGGGCGCCATGCAGGCCTACCACTGGGCGGCGCTGTTCCCCGACGCGGTCGACCGCATCGCCGTGGTGTGCGGCGCCGCGCGCTGCGCGCCGCACAACCGCGTGTTCGTCGAAGGCGCGGCGCATGCGCTGATGGCCGACCCGGCGTATCGCGACGGCGCGTTCACCGAGCGGCCGGTGCGCGGCCTGCGCGCCATGGGCCGCGTCTATGCCGGCTGGGCGCTGTCTCAGACCTTCTACCGCGAGGAGATGTGGCGCCGGCTCGGCGCCTCGTCGCTGGAGGACTATCTCGTCAGCCACTGGGAAACCACCTTCGCCCGCCGCGACCCGGCCGACCTGCTGGCGCAGTTCCGCACCTGGCAGATGGGCGACATCAGCGCCAACGACCTGTACGGCGGCGACCTGACGAAGGCGCTGGGCGCCATCCGTGCCCGCGTGCTGCTGATGCCTGGCGACCACGACCTGTACTTCCAGGTCGACGACAACCGGCTCGAACTGCCGCACCTGCGGCATGGCGACCTGCAGCCCATCCCCTCCGTGTGGGGCCACCGCGCGGGCAACCCGAGTTCCGTCCACCAGCCCGAAGACCGGGCCTTCATCGAGACGCGCGTGAAAGCGCTGCTGGCCGAATGACCCAAGTCACCGATACCGCCGATACCGTGGCACCGCGTACCGTGCGCAAGCCCGCCGCCTTCCGCGTCAGCGCGCAGGACCTGAAGGCGCTGGCCGTGCGTTCCGACGCGGCCGGCGCGCGCCGTGCCATCGGCCACCTGGGCGCGATCGCGCTCGGTGGCGTCGCGCTGTGGCACGCGCTCGGCACCGTGTGGGCGGTGCCGCTCACGCTGCTGCAGGGCTACTTCATCGCCTTCCTCTTCAACGTGGTGCACGAGACCGCGCACCAGACGGCCTTTCGCACCCGCGCCTTCAACCATGCGCTGGGCCACTTCGCCGGCTTTGCGGTCTGCCTGCCCTACGAGTACTACCGTGCCTACCACTGGGTGCACCACCGCCACACGCAGGACCCGGAAAAAGACCCGGAGCTCGCCAGCCCGCTGCCGCGCACCCGCGCCGCCATCGCCTGGTACTGGACCGGCATGCCGATCTGGATCGGCCGCGCCAGGCTGCTGTGGCGCCACGGCGTGCTCGGCCGCGTGACCGTGCCCTGGGTGCCGGAAGACAAGCGCGGCCTGATCGTGCGCGAGGCGCGCGCCTACCTGGCCGGCTATGGCCTGATCGCCGCCGTGTCGGTCGCCACCGGTTCGCTCGCCGCGCTGTGGCTGTGGGTCGTGCCGCTGATGGCCGGCCAGATCTTCCTGCGCCCCTACCTGCTGGCCGAGCACACCGGCTGCGCCCACAGCAACGACATGCTGGCCAACACGCGCACCACCTACACCAACCGCTTCGTCCATTTCTTCGCGTGGAACATGCCCTTCCACGTGGAGCACCACGCCTACCCGGCCGTGCCCTTCCACGCGCTGCCGAAGCTCAATGCGATGCTGGCGCCGCACATCGTCAACACGTCGCCCGGCTACCCCGCGGCAACGGCGGCGGTGCTGCGCCATCTGCTGCCCACCGACACCCCCTTGCCTCACACGGAGAAGAACTGACATGACTGCCATCTCGATCAACGGCGACCGCCTCTGGGCCAGCCTGATGTCCCTCGCTGAAATCGGCGGCACGCCCGCCGGCGGCGTGGCTCGCCTGGCGCTGACCGACCTCGACCGCCAGGGCCGCGAGCGCGTCATCGGCTGGGCCCAGGAAGCCGGCTGCACGATTCGCGTCGACCAGATCGGCAACATCTTCGCGCGCCGCCCCGGCCGCGAGAACGACGCGCTCGCCGTGGCCTCGGGCAGCCACATCGACACGCAACCGACGGGCGGCAAGTTCGACGGCAACTACGGCGTGCTGGCAGTGCTGGAAGTGTTCCGCACGCTGAACGACCACGACATCCAGACGCGCCTGCCGCTCGAGATGGCGATCTGGACCAACGAGGAAGGCTCGCGCTTCGTGCCGGTGATGATGGGCTCGGGCGTGTACGCCGGCGCCTTCACGCTCGAGACCGCACTGGCGGCGGTCGACCGCGAAGGCATCAGCGTCGAGAGCGCATTGAAGGCCATCGGCTACGCCGGCGATACACCCGCCGCCGTTTCGGCCGGCGCGCCGCTGTTCGCGGCCTATTTCGAGGCCCACATCGAGCAGGGCCCGGTGCTGGAAGACGCCGACGTCGTGATCGGCGCCGTGACCGGCGCGCTCGGCCAGCGCTGGTACGACATCACCGTGACGGGCCAGGAAGCGCACGCCGGCCCGACGCCGATGGCGCTGCGCCGCGACGCGCTGCAGGCCGCCACGAAGCTCATGCAGGAGACGGTCGCCGTCGCGCTGCGCCACGCACCGCACGGCCGCGGCACGGTGGGCACGGTCGACGTGTTCCCCAGCTCGCGCAACGTGATCCCCGGCCGCGTGAAGTTCACCGCCGACCTGCGCAACATCGACGACGAAACGCTGTCGAAGATGGATGCCGAGATCCGCGCGGCCTGCGCGGAAGTGGCTGCGGCCACGAAGACGAAGGTCGACATCGAACAGGTCGTGTACTTCCCGCCGACCGCCTTCGCACCCGAACTGGTCGATGGCGTACGCCAAGGCGCGAAGGCCCGTGGCTACAGTTGCATGGACGTGGTGAGCGGCGCCGGCCACGACGCGGTGTACGTCGCGAGCCAGCTGCCGGTCGGGATGATCTTCGTGCCCTGCAAGGACGGCATCTCGCACAACGAGGTGGAAGACGCCAAGCCCGAGCACCTGACGGCCGGCTGCAACGTGCTGCTCGACGCGATGCTTCTCGCCGCGGCCTGACGCCCATGCCCGCGACCGGGAGCGCCGCCGAGCGCATCGTGCACGGCACCTGCCCGCACGACTGCCCTGACACCTGCGCGATGCTGATCACGGTGAAGGACGGCGTGGCGACCCAGGTGCGCGGCGACCCGGCACACCCGACCACGCAGGGCGTGCTGTGCACCAAGGTGTCGCGCTATCTCGAGCGCACCTACAGCCCCGACCGCGTGCTGTACCCGATGCGCCGCGTTGGCCCCAAGGGCCCAGGCCAGGGCACGTGGGAGCGCATCGGATGGGACGAGGCGCTCGACATCGTCGCCGGGCGGCTGAGAGCCATCGCCGAGGTCGATCCGCAGGGCATCTTTCCCTATGCCTACTCCGGCACGCTCGGGTTGGTGCACAACTACGGCATGCCGCGCCGCTTCTTCCACAAGCTGGGCGCCTCGCAGCCCGAGCGGGTGCTGTGCGCCACGGCCGGGCGCACCGGCTACAACACGGTGATCGGCGCGCAGATCGGCACCGACATCACGCACTTCGCGCAAGCGCGGCTGATCCTGCTGTGGGGCACCAACCCCATCACCTCCAACCTGCACCTGTGGACGCGCATCGCCGAAGCCAAGCGCCAGGGCGCGCAGGTGATCGCGATCGACCCGTTCCGTTCGCAGTCGGCCGAGAAGGCCGACTGGCACCTCGCGCCGCGCCCCGGCACCGACGGCGCGCTGGCCTTCGGCCTGATGCATGTGCTGATCGAAGAAGACCGGCTCGACCACGACTACATCGCCCGGCACACGCGGGGCTTCGACGCGCTGGCCGCACGCGCCAAGACCTTCACGCCCGCGCACGTGGCCGAGATCACCGGCCTGGCCGCCGACGACGTGGTGAAGCTCGCGCGCCTCTACGGCGGCGAGCGCGCCAGCGCCATCCGCATGAACTTCGGCATGCAGCGCCATGCCGGCGGTGGCAACGCGGTGCGCGCCATCGCCTGCCTGCCGGCGCTCACCGGCGCCTGGCGCGAGGCCGCGGGCGGCGTGCTGCTCGACAACATCGGCGCGCACGCCATCGACCTGCCGGCACTCGACGGTCGCGCGCTGCTGCCCGACCCGGCCCGGCCGCCGCGCACCATCAACATGGCGCAGATCGGCCGCGCGCTGAACACGTTGACCGACCCGCCGATCCAGGCGCTGTTCGTCTACGCGTCGAACCCGGTGGCGGTGGCGCCGAACAACGGCCTGCTGCGCCAGGGCCTGCTGCGGCCCGACCTGTTCACTGTCGTGCACGAGATCTTCCTGACCGACACCTGCGACTACGCCGACATCGTGCTGCCGGCCACCACGCAGCTGGAGCAGTTCGACGTGCACCGGCCCTACGGCACGCTCTACACCATGCTCAACCAGCAGGCCATCGAACCGCTGGGCGAAGCCTGCTCCAACGCCGAGCTCTTTCGCCGCCTGGCCGCGCGCATGGGCTTCGACGACCCGGCGCTGCGCGACAGCGACGAAGCCATCGCACGCGTCGCGCACGACCTGCAGGCCCCCGTCAACGCCACGCTCGACTTCGACCGGCTGCAGCGCGAAGGCTGGCGTCGGCTCGACCTGCCGGAGCGTCACGCGCCCTTTGCCGACGGCAACTTCCCCACACCCTCCGGAAAATGCGAGTTCGAAAGCGCCAGTGCTGCGGCGCAGGGCTGGAGCGCCGTGCCGGAGTTCATTCCCCCGCGCGAATCGGCACTGGCCGACCCCGAGCTCGCGGCGCGCTATCCGCTGATGCTGCTCACGCCGCCGGCGCGGCACTACCTGAATTCCAGCTTCTCGGCGATCCCGTCGCTGGCGGCCGAGGTCGGCCAACCCTGGGTCGACCTGCACACCGATGACGCGCTCGCGCGTGGCATCGCCGACGGCGTGCAGGTGCGCGTGTTCAATGCGCGCGGCGCGTTCGAGGCCGTGGCGCGCGTGGGCACCAAGGCGCGCCCCGGCGTGCTGGTGGCGCCGTCGATCTGGTGGCTGAAGAAATCGGCCGACGGCGAGAACGCCAATGCCGTCACCTCCGATGCCCTGACCGACATCGGCCGCGGCGCGACGTACTACGACACGGCCGTCGAGGTAATCCGCTGCTGATTCAGCCGGCGACGGGGGCGCTGTCGTCGCCTTCGTCCAGCTGCGGCGTCTGCCAGCCCAGCAGCTCGGCCAGCCGCAGTACCACCCAGCGCGCCTCGTCCGGCGAGACGCCCGAGCCCGCCGAGCGCAGTCCGGCATGGATGCGCTGCAGCACCTCGTCTTCCGACGGCACCTCGACATGCGCCAGGATGCGCGCCTGCTCGACCAGCGCGGTCGCCAGGTCCTCGCACACCTCGTAGCGCTCGCGCACCGCCCCGATCGGTTCGCGCAGCCGCTGGCGCGCCGGGTCGGTGAAGACGGCGAAGAAGGAGGGCGGGATATCGATCTGGTACTCGTCGGACATGGCGCCATCATGCCCGGCCCTTCGGCTCAGGGGCGCTTGGCCGTCAGCATGCCGCCTGCGCGCACGAAATTCCCGGCACCGAGGTGATGGATGGTCTGCAGCGCGGCGTTGTCCTCGCGGAAGGCCCAATGGCCGTCCGAGAAGATGCGCGCATCGGCCGCGGCGGCCACCACCTCCGCGAAGCAGGTGTCGTAGGCGTCTTCGGTGTGGCGTTCGGGGATCAGGCGGCATTCGAGCCAGCCCGCGCAGCCGGTCTCGATCACCGGCACGCCCAGCACCGGGCCGCGCGTGGCCTCGATGCCGTGCAGTGCGAACTTGTCGACCGTGCGGCCGCTCGCGTTGCCGATGGCATAAGTCAGGTCGACCAGTCCTGCGCCCGGCAGGCACAGGCCGAAGCGGCCGCTGGCCGAAACGAGTTCGCGGGTGAAGGTGCTCTTGTCGATCACGACGGCGATGCGCGGCGGCGTGAACTCGACCGGCATCGACCAGGCTGCCGCCATCACGTTGCGGCGGTCGCCGTGCGCGCTGGTCACCAGCACTGTCGGGCCGTGGTTGATCAGGCGGCTGGCGTGTTCGAGGGCGACGGGGCGGAAATGGGTCATGTGAAATCTTTCGGAACAAGGGCCGGGCCGCGGCCCGCATCGGACGTGCGACGATGCCATGAGTCCACCGTTCTTGCAGAGAGATACCCATGGAAATCGAATTCAAGTTCCACGTTCCCGCCGAGCGACTGAAGACGCTCGAAGCCGCCGTGCGCCGCGCGCCGGTGCAGCGCACCCGCCTGCGGGCACGCTATTTCGACACCGCCGATGGCACGCTGGCCGCGCAGGGCGCCGTGCTGCGGCTGCGCCAGGAAGGCCGGCGCTGGGTGCAGACGGCCAAGGCGCTGGGCGACGGCCCGCTGCACCGGCTGGAGCACAACGTCGACCTCGGCCTGGCGCGCGCCGGCGCGGCGCCGATGCCCGACGTGCAGCGCCACGCCGGCACGCCGGTGGGCGACACGCTGACGCGGCTGCTGGCCGACGCGGGCCAGCCGCTCGTCGAGACCTACGGCACCGACATCTGGCGCCTCACGCGCGAGCTGCGCACCCCCGGCACGGTGGTCGAGCTGGCGCTGGACACCGGCACCATCACCGCCCACCCGGCCGACGGCAGCGCGCCGCGCATGGCGGCCGTCTGCGAGCTGGAACTGGAGCTGGTGCGCGGCAAGGTGGAGGGGCTGGTTGCGCTGGCCTATCGCTGGTCGCAGCAGCACCGGCTGTGGTTCGACACGGTGTCGAAGGCCGAGCGGGGCGAACGGCTGCTGGCCGGCATCGTGCGCGGGCCGGCGGTCAAGGCGGCGCCGCCGCGCTTTGCGGCGGGCGATGGCTTTCCGTCCGGGTCCGCCGTGCAGCGCGCGGTGGTCGCGGCCTGCCTGGCGCAGATCCTGCCGAATGCCAGCGAGGTGGCGGCGGGCAGCGAAGACGCGGAGCACATCCACCAGCTGCGCGTCGGCATCCGCCGCCTGCGCACCGCGCTGCGCGAGCTCGACGCGCTCGGCACGGGCTTCGATCCGGCCTGGGAGGCGCCGTTGGTGGCGGCCTTTCGCGCACTCGGGGCACACCGCGACGCGGACATCGCGACGGAGATCGTCGCCTCCGGGCTGCGTGGGGCCGACGCGCCGGACATCACACTCCCGCCCGACGCAACCGAGGCGCCGTCGCCCGGCACGGTGGTGCGCAGCCCCGGCTTCCAGTCTGCGCTGGTCGGTCTCATCGGCTTCGTGGCACAAGCGGCACCCGACCCCGGCGCCGCACCGGCCGATGCCCGCCGGCACCTGCGCAGCCGGCTGCGTGCGCTGCACGGCCGCACGCTGGACGATGCCGAACGCTTCGACACGCTGGACGTCGAGGCGCGCCACGGCGTGCGCAAGCGGCTCAAGCGCCTGCGCTACCTGGCCGAGTTCGTGGCGCCCTTGTTCGACGCCAAGCGGGCCCAGCGCTATCTGAAGCGGCTGGCCCCCGCGCAGGATGCCCTGGGCCGCGCCAACGACGAAGAGGTGGCGCTCGGCGTCTACCGCGCCGCGGCAGCGAGCGACCCGCGGGCCTGGTTCGCGGTCGGATGGCTCAGCGCAAGGCAGTCGGATGGCGTACAGACGAGCCGGCGCGCCCTGCGCAAGATGGCCGATGCACCCCGCTTCTGGAAAAAGAAATAGCCGGGTGTCCGAGCCCCGGCCCACCGTGGCAAATGCGCATCGATAGAGAGGAAACGCGGAGTGCGAAACAGCATCGGCGGCCTACGATCGGTCGCAGCTGTCGGGGTGCCGGGTACCGAGCAGGCGCTTCGCAGCGGGCCGCAGGCGTCTCCGCATTCCGTCAACAGCCGCATGATTTCCACACCGCGTTTCTGGAAAACAAAGATATCGCCGCCAACGAGCACTGTCGGGTCGGAGCGTGCGGACATGGCCATCGATACGGTGACGGTGCAGGCCGAGGCGCTGCGCTGGGTCACGCTGCTGAACAGCAGCGCCACGCCGCAATGGCAGGCCGGCTGCCAGCGGTGGTGCGAGCGCCATCCGGCGCACGCCGCCGCCTTCGAGGAAGCGCAGGCCTGGTGGATCGATGTCGGCGAGGCCGCGGCCATGCGCGGGCGGGCGCCGGAATGGCCCCCGATGCCGTTGGCGCCGCCGCAGTCCTACACCTATGACTACCAGCCGCCCATGGCGGCGTGTGTCGGCGCGCCGGGGCTGGAGGAAATCAATGCGGTGGTCCATGCGGGCAGCGGGCGCCCGGCGGTCGCCGCCGTGATGGTGCTGGCCCTGACGGCGGCCCTGTGGTGGTCGCTCGATCGCTTCGACGAAGTCACCGGCTTCGGCGAGAGCCGAACGGTGCGCCTGGCCGACGGCAGCAAGCTGCAGCTGGACACCGACACCGCGGTCGACATCAATCTGCGCGGGAGCGAGCGACGGCTGGATCTGGCGCACGGCGAGGTCTTCGTCGAGCCGGCGGGGACGGGCCGCCCGCTGCGGATCGATGCCGGCATCGGCCAGGTCCGGCTGCAAGACGGCACGGTGTCGGTGCGGCGCGACCGCGACGGGACCGTTGCCGTGGCGGTCGAGCGCGGCGAGGCCGAGGTGACCGGTGGCGCGCTGACCGAGCCGACCGTGCTCCGGGCCGGCGAGCGCATCCGCTTCGACGCGCGCTCGAGCTCGGGCGTGCAGCCCGGCGCCGCCGCGCGCGCACTGGCCTGGCGCAAGGGCGAGCTGCAGTTCGAAGACCAGGCGCTGGCCCAGGTCATGGACGAGGTGCGGCGCTACGACCGCCGCTTCTGGTACCTGCCCGACGGTGCGGCGGCCCAAACACGGCTGAGCACGGTGGTGTCCTTCGAGCAGATCGACGGCTGGCTCGATGCGCTGCCGCAGGCCGCGCCGGTCGAAATCGTGCGCATCGGCCCGCTCGTGTGGGCGCGCGATCGCAGCGTGCGGATGTCGGCCAAGCCGACGCACTGACCCATGCGCTGCGTGATGGCGTAGGCACCGGCTGCGGGTCTGGCAGCACGGCGTGCCCGCCGGTGGCGTCGTTGCCGGGGATTCAGACCTGGCCGGCGTCGCCGTGGCCGAGGTCGCCGCCATCGGCCCGCGCCAGCAGCCGCGCAGCGGTGCTGGCCGCGATCTCCAGGCGCTTCACGTCGCGCGCCTCGAGCTTGTTGCTGCCGCCGAGGTTGAATCCGCAGAGCATGCCGTAGAGGCGCCCGTCAGGCAGCCGCACCGGCACGCCGATGTGCGTGCCGACGACCTTGAAGTGCGCGGGCAGGTCTTGCGCATGCACCACGGCACGCACGTCGGGAATGAGCGGCGGCAGACGGCAGTCCAGGATGCGTTGGCAGATCGTGTTCTGGAGCCGGTCGAAGCCGCCGACCTCGATCTGCGGGTCGTCCAGCAAGGTCTCGATGTAGCGGAAGACGCGGCGCCCCTTGACGATCTCGCCGATGAACACGACGTCCAGTTGGAGCAGTTCGCGCACCACCTGAAGCAGTTCGCCGATGGCGCGCGGGACCGACACCTCCGCGGCCGAGAAGGAGGCTTCGGCAGTGACCACGCAGAGTTCGTCCGGCCCCCCGGACAGGTAGGGCTCGGGCCAGAGCAGGGTGGGGGTGTTCATGGGTTGTCTCGCTTCATTCTTCATTTCGATCGTAAGGGCCATGACATCGTCATGTCTGTGTACTAGGCCGCAGAAGACCGGCCCTGCGACAAGCGGGTTCGGTCTTCGTGACTTCCTTCGTCAGCCATTAGTTCGCCGCTGCCCACGGGTGTCGATGCGCCAGTCGACGCGTGACCTGCGGTGCCGGCCTACTTCAGCTTTCGCGCTTGGCGCATCGGCAAGGTCGGTGCGGCGGTCAGAGTCGGTCTTCCTCCGTCGTCCAGGGTCGCCCCCCATGAAACCCGCCAAGCTCTTTTCCCTCTGCAAGAAGGCCGTCATCGCCTGGATCGACGACTTCGCGCCCAGCATGGGCGCCTCGATCTCCTACTACACCGTGTTCTCGCTGGCGCCGCTGCTGGTGATCGTCATCGCCATCGCCGGTGCAATCTTCGGCCGCGACGCGGTGCAGGGCGAGATCGTGGCGCAGCTGCAGGGCCTGATCGGTCGCGAGGGCGCCGAGGCGGTGCAGGGCATGATCAAGAGTGCGGACGCGCCCGGCAAGGGGCTGATCGCCGGCGGCATCAGCATCGTGGTGCTGCTGATCGGCGCCACCACCGTGTTCGCCGAGCTGCAGAGCGCGCTCGACCGCATCTGGCATGTGCCCGAAGCGGACAAGCCCAGCGGCGTGTGGGCGGTGCTGCGCGCCCGCGTGCTGTCTTTCGGCCTGATCCTCGGGCTGGTGTTCCTGCTGATGGTGTCGCTGCTGGTGAGCGCCGGCGTGGCCGCGTTCGGCAGTTGGGCCGGCGGGCTCATGCCGGGCTCGGAAATCCTTCTGATGGTGCTGAACACGGCGGTGTCGCTGGGCATCATGGCGCTGCTCTTCGCGATGATCTTCAAGCTGATGCCGACGGCCGACATCGCCTGGCGCGACGTCTGGATCGGCGCTGCCGTCACGGCCGTGCTGTTCGAAGTGGGCAAGACGCTCATCGGCCTGTACATCGGCAAAAGTGGCGTGGCCGAGACCTTCGCGGCGGCCGGTTCGCTGGTGGTGCTGCTGGCCTGGGTCTACTACGCCGCGCAGATCTTCCTGCTGGGCGCCGAGTTCACCAAGGTCTATGCGGAGGAACACGGCTCGGTGGCCGGCAGGAAGGCGGTGGCGAGCACGAAGGCGACCGCGGCCGCGGCCGCAGCCGGCACCGATGCCGCGCCCGCCCAGGTGGCCGCCGGCGCGGTGCCGCACGCCGGTGCTGCGCTGCGACCCGCGGCCGCGAAGCTGGCCCGGACGCACTCGGTGCAGCAGGACATCGAACACCGCATGCACAGCGCCTCGGCGCGGCTGGTGCGCCAGACGCTGCTGCTGGTCGCGGCGACGCTGGCCACCGCGGCGGCCAAGCGATGGGAGAAGCGGCACCGCCAGGAGGCCCGGCAGGCGCGCAAGAACGCGCGGGCCTGAGGCCCGATTCGGCGCTATCGTGGCCCGACCTCATCCTGGAGAACCCATGCAACTCGTCGGAATGCTCGACTCCCCCTACGTGCGGCGCGCCGCGATCTCGCTGCGGCTGCTGGCTCTGCCCTTCGAGCACCGGCCGGTCTCGGTTTTCAGCACCTTCGACCAGTTCCGCGCGATCAACCCGGTGGTGAAGGCCCCGACGCTGGTCTGCGACGACGGCACGGTGCTGATGGATTCCACGCTGATCATCGACCACGCCGAGACGATGGCCGGGCGGCGCCTGACGCCCGGCGGTGCCGCCGAGCGCCTGCGCGACCTGCGCATCACGGGCCTGGCGCTGGCTGCGTGCGAGAAGACGGTGCAGATCGTCTACGAACGGAATCTGCGGCCGGCCGAGAAGCAGCATCAGCCCTGGCTCGACCGGGTGCAAGGCCAGCTCGACGCGGCCTATGCGGCGCTGGAGCACGAGGTGGCCCGTGCGCCGCTGTCGGCCGATCCGCAGGCCATGACGCAGGCCGGCGTCTCGGCCGCCGTGGCCTGGGCCTTCACGCAGATGATCCTGCCCGATGCGATCGACCCGACCGCCTGCCCGACGCTGGCCGATTTCTCGGCCCGGTCGGAACGCACGCCGGCGTTTCTGGCGGCGCCGCAGATCTGAAGCGCACGCTCAGCTGAGGAACTTGACCAGCGCCGGGATCACCTGCTCGGGCGCTTCTTCCATCAGCCAGTGGCCCGAGCCCTTGACGATCACGCCTTCGACGTGGGTCGCCACCAGCTTGCCTTGGTCGATCAAAAAGGTGCCACCGGCCTTCTCGCCGGAGAGCACCAGCATCGGCATGGGCAGCGGTGTCTTGCCCAGTTCGGCGAACTCCGCCGCGTCGCGCTCGAAGGCCTTGAAGTACTCGAAGCCGGCCCGCATGCCGCCCGGTTGCGCATAGGCCTTGGCGTAGAAGCGGCGGTCGGCTTCGGGCACCGAGTGTTTCGGGTCGGCGGCGAAGTCGTTCCAGAAGTGTTCGAAGTAGGTGCGTTCGCGACCCTTCACCAGCGCCAGCGGCGTGGTGCCGTGGAAGTGGAAGTGCCACAGGTCGCGCAGCAGCCAGACGTTCTGCCATTGGCCGATGCCGGGCAGGAAGGCGTCCATCAGCACCACGCGCTCGGTCTCGGCCGGGAACTGCGCGGCGTACGCGTAGGCGACCATCAGGCCGATGTCGTGGCCGACGATGCTGGCCTTGGCGATGCCGAGCGAGGTCACCAGTTCATGGATGTCGACGGCCATGTTCTTCTTCTCGTAGCCGGTCTCGGGCTTGGCCGAGTCGCCGGCGCCACGCAGGTCGGGAACGATCACGGTGTGGGTCTTCGCCAGGAGCGGCATCAGCGGGTTCCACATGTGGCCGGTTTCGGCATAGCCGTGCAGCAGCACGACGGCCGGGCCGCTGCCGCCGATGCGGTAGTGGATGCGGGTGCCGTTGACGTCGGCGCTGCGCGAGCGGAAGCCCGCGACAGCGTCTGTCGCTGCGGCGGCGGGCAAGGCGGCGGCGCCCAGCGCCAGGGTGGCGCCGGCGATGAGGCTGCGGCGGGTGCCGTTGACGGCGGGGGTGGAATCGGAGGTCATGGGGCGGTCCTTTCGGGGGTGTTGAAGCGATGGTTGACTTTAGGATTCAGCTCCGCTTTCAAGAAGCCCGCAAAACTGCTCTACTCATTCAGCTTTACTGAACGATGGAGGGAAAGATGGACCGTTTGCGCGCCTTCGAGGTGTTCGTCACGGTGGTGGCGCGGGGCAGCTTCACGAAGGCGGCCGACGCGCTGGACACCTCGCCGGCCAACGTCACCCGCTATGTGAATGAACTCGAAACGCACCTGGGCACGCGCTTGCTCAACCGCAGTTCGCGTCGGCTGTCGCTGACCGAAGGCGGCGAAGCGCTTTACGAACGCGCGCGATCGATCCTCGAAGACGTGGCCGAGACCGAGGCGCTCGCCGGCACGGCGTCGCTGCAGCCGCGCGGCCGCCTGCGCGTCAACGCGCCCCTGAGCTTCGGCGTGTTGGTGCTGGCGCCACTGTGGCCACGCTTCATGGCCCGTTACCCCGAGGTCGAGCTCGACATCGTGCTGATCGATCGGGTGGTCGACATCGTGGACGAAGGCTACGACCTCGCCATCCGCATTTCGCGCAGCGGCTCCACCAGCCACATCGCGCGCCGGCTCAGCCGCTCGCGCAACATCGTCTGCGCATCGCCGGCCTACCTGGCGACCCACGGCATGCCGATGGTGCCGGCCGACCTGGCGCAGCATGTGTGCCTGGGCTACACCTACGGCGCCACCGCCGACGAATGGCAGTTGGTCGACGCAGCGGGCGCTCCGCATTCGGTGAAGGTGCGATGGGCCATGCGCGCTAACAACGGCGACACCGCACGGGCGGCGGCCCTGGCCGGCGCCGGCGTGATCTGGCAGCCCAGCTTCCTGATCGGCGAGGACCTGCGCGCCGGTCGTCTGGTCGAGGTGATGCCGGGCTTCCGCATGCCCGACATCGACATCCAGGCGATCTACGCCAGCCGGCGCCATCTCAGCGCCAAGGTGCGGGTGATGGTGGACTTCCTTGCCGAAGCCTTCGCTGGCGCACCCGCGTGGGATACCACGCCGACCTGAGGATCAAGGGGCGTCGGCGTCGATCCGCTTCACCGCCACATGCATGTCGCCCATCTCGAGCGGCCCGTAGTTCGACACGAACGCCACATCGGCGGCATCGCGCCCATAGGCCACCACGATGCGCCCGCCGCGCGGCGTGCTTTGCGTGGCGTCGAAGGTGTACCAGCGCCCGTCGATGAAGGCCTCGAACCAGGCGTGCATGTCCATCGGGTCGAGTTTGTGCAGGTAGCCGACCACGACCCGCGCCGGGATCTTCAGCGCGCGGGTCAGCGACACGCCGATGTGCGAGAAGTCGCGGCAGACGCCGGCCCCGTGGGACAGGGTGTCGAGCGCGTCGGTGGTGGCGTCGCTCACGCCGTAGCGGTATTCGATGTTCTGGTGAATCCAGGCGCGGATGGCTTCGACCTGGTCGTAGCCGGGGGCCGCGTCGCCGACGATCTCGCGCGCCTTGCCTTCCATCTTGTCGCTCGGGCAGTAGCGGCTTTGCAGCAGGTACAGCAACGCATCGTCGGGCAGCGCGGCAATGGGCGTGGCCGGCGCGCCGGGCGTCACGCGGATGTGCGCCTCGGTTTCCATCACCATCTCGACCTCGATGCGCATCTCGCCCTGCGGGATCGTCAGGCGCTGGCACAGGTTGCCGTAGCTGTCGACGTATTCGGTGGTGCGCACCCACGGCGCTAGCTCGTAGCGTTCGCTGATCATCCACTGCGCCATGCCGCTGCGCGGGCGCAGCATCGCGATGACGGGGCAATCCTCGGCCGCCTTGACGGTCATGGTGCAGTTGGCCTGGAGCTTCATTCGGTGAATCCTGGGAAAGGATGAGGGAGGTGAAACACGCAGCCTGCCACGCCGCCGTGGCCGTTGCATGACCGGCAAAGCCGATGGCCGCGGTCGGACGCAGGGTACATCGCGGCAAGCCCGTCGCGCCTGACGCACCTATCATCGGGCGCCATGTTTTCGCTGCCTCGCACTGCCACCGCGCCCTTCTGTCCCTCCGAGGTGAAAGGCAGTGTCGCCGTCGACGCCGGGCTGCCCTTTCGCAAGAAGCTCTGGCGCTACGCCGGCCCCGGGCTGCTGGTGTCGGTCGGCTACATGGACCCGGGCAACTGGGCCACCGACATCGAGGCGGGCTCCAGGTTCGGCTACGGCCTGCTCTTCGTCGTGCTGCTCGCCAGCCTGGCGGCCATGCTGCTGCAGACGCTGTGCGTGCGGCTCGGCCTGGTGGCGCAGAAGGACCTGGCGCGCGCCTGCCGCGAACGCTATTCGCCCGGCGTCAACCGCTTCCTCTGGCTGGGCGCCGAACTCGCCATCGTCGCCTGCGACCTGGCCGAGGTGCTGGGCAGCGCGCTGGCACTGCACCTGCTGTTCGGCGTGTCGATCCCGGTCGGCATCGGCATCACCGCCTTCGACACGCTGCTGGTGCTGGGCCTGCAGGGCGCGGGCTTCCGCCGCGTGGAGGCGATCGTGCTCGGCCTGGTGACGACCATCGCCGGCTGCTTCGTCGTCGAACTCGCCATGTCGCAGCCCAACTGGTTCGGCGTCGCGATGGGCTTCGCGCCCAGCCTCGAGCGCCTGCAGCAGCCCGGGGCGCTGTACCTGGCGATCGGCGTGGTCGGCGCCACCGTGATGCCGCACAACCTGTACCTGCATTCCTCCATCGTGCAGACGCGGCTGGTCGCGAACACCGACGACGCACGGCGCGAGGCGGTGCGCTTCTGCACCTTCGATGCGGTGGCGTCGCTGTCGCTGGCGCTGTTGGTCAACGCCGCGATCATGGTGCTGGCGGCCAGCGCCTTCCATGCGAGCGGGCACCGCGAGGTCGCGGACATCGAGGACGCCTACCACCTGATCGAGCCGCTGGTCGGCAGTGCGCTCGCCGCCACGCTCTTCGGTATCGCGCTGCTCGCCTCGGGCCAGAGCTCGACCTTCACCGGCACCATCGCCGGCCAGATCATCATGGAAGGCTTTCTCGACCTGAAGATCCCGTGCTGGCAGCGCCGCCTGATCACACGCGCCTTGGCGCTGGTGCCCGCCTTCGTCGGCGTCTGGTGGCTCGGCGACGGCGCCATCGGCAAGATGCTGGTGGCGAGCCAGGTGGTGCTGAGCTTCCAGCTGCCCTTCGCCATCTGGCCGCTGGTGCGCTTCACCAGCGACCGCGCGCTGATGGGCGACTATGCCAACGGGCCGTGGCTCAAGACCGTGGCCTGGAGCCTGTTCGCGCTGATCGCCGTGGCCAACGTGTGGCTGGTGGTATCGGTGGTGGGCGGGCTGGGCTGAGGCCAGCGCAGGGCCCGCAAGAAATCATCCACCAAGGAGTTCTCGCATGTTCATCGTCACCCTCACCTACGTCCGCCCGCTCGAGGAACTCGATGCGCTGATGGACGATCACGTCGCCTGGTTGAAGACGCACTACGCAAGCGGCCTGTTCATCGCCTCGGGGCGGCAGGTGCCGCGCAAGGGCGGTGTGATCCTCGCGCGCTCGGGCGACCGCGCTGCGCTGGAGGCCGTGCTGGCCGAAGACCCGTTCAGCCGACACGGCGCCGCGCGCGCGGACATCGTCGAATTCACGCCCAGCATGACCGCATCGGGCGCTGAGGTGCTGAAGTCGATCTGAGCCCGGCGAGGGGCTTCTAACCGATTTTCGCTGCCTCCGACGAGGCAGGCGCGCATCGTCCGATGGGCGTTCTGCGGCTCTCTCGGGCGTCATGCACCCGCTCGTGAAAAAAAGGCGAGACTGCAAGGTCAGCATAAATACAAGTGAGCGCATCACCCGACTGCGTCCACGACACGAGGAAATCCCATGATCGATCTCAACATCAACGGCAAGCCACACGCCGTGAACGTCCCCAAGGACATGCCCTTGCTCTGGGTCCTGCGCGACGTCGTGGGCCTGACCGGCACCAAGTTCGGCTGCGGCATCGCGCAGTGCGGCGCCTGCACGGTGCACCTCGATGGGCAGCCGGTGCGCTCGTGCGTGCTGCCGGTCGGTGCGGTCGGCGCCAAGCCCATCACCACCATCGAGGGCGTGGCCGAGACGGCCAGCGGCCAACAGGTGCAGAAGGCCTGGCTCGACGTCGACGTGGTGCAGTGCGGCTACTGTCAGTCGGGCCAGATCATGTCGGCAGCGGCGCTCTTGAAGCGCGTGCCGAACCCGAGCGATGCCGACATCGACCTCGCCATGGCGGGCAACGTCTGCCGCTGCGCGACCTACGTGCGCATCCGCGCGGCCATCAAGCAGGCGGCCACGGGCAAGCCCGAAGTGCTGCAGTCGATCGTCTCCATGCCGACGGCCAGGAGCGCATCATGAAAGCGCCGACCACCTTCGATCGACGGACCCTGCTGCAGGCCGGCGGCCTGGCCATCGCCTTCACCTGGCTCGGCGGCGCCGGCAAGGCCGCGGCGGCGATCAACGCCCGGCAGCAGCCTGGCGACGCAGCAGCCGCACTGGCCGACGGCAACCCGCCCTTCGCGCCCAATGCCTTCATCCGCGTGGACGCCGACGGCGGTGTGCGCCTGGTCATGCCGATGGTCGAGATGGGGCAGGGCATCTACACCGGCTCGGCGATGCTGATCGCCGAAGAGCTGGGCGTGGAGCTTGACCAGATTCGCGTGGAGCATTCGCCGCCCGACGAAGCGCTCTACGGCATGCCGCTGCTGGGCGGCCAGATCACCGGCGGGTCCACCAGCACACGCAGCACCTATGGCGTGCTGCGCGAAGCGGGCGCGGTGGCGCGCACGCTGCTGGTGGCGGCCGCCGCTGCGCAATGGAAGGTGGACCCGGCGAGCTGCACCGTCGCCCGCGGCGTGGTGAGCCATGCACCAACGGCCCGGCAACTGGGCTTCGGCGCTCTGGCGGCGAACGCGGCCAAGCTGCCGATGCCGGGCAAGGTCGCGCTCAAGGACCCGAAGGACTTCACCGTCATCGGCAAGCCCTTGCGACGCGTCGATTCGCCCGACAAGGTGAATGGCACGTCGCAGTTCGGCATCGACATCCGCGTGCCCGGCATGAAGGTCGCGACGGTGCAGGCCTGCCCGACGCTCGGCGGCTCGCTGGCGTCGGTCGACGACAAGGCGGCCCGCGCGGTGCCGGGCGTGATCGACGTCTTGCGCATCGGGAACGCGGTGGCCGTCGTCGGCGAGCACTTCTGGGCGGCCAAGCAGGGGCTCGATGCACTGAAGATCCAGTGGACGCCGGGCGCGAACGCCGGCCTCACCACCAAGAAGCTGCGCGACGCGCTGGCCGACAGCCTGACCAAGGGCAAGGCGATCGTCGGCCGCGAGGTCGGCAAGCGGCCCGAGGGCACCCTGGTCGAAGCCACCTACCAGTTGCCCATGCTGGCGCACGCCGCGATGGAGCCGTTGAACACGACGGTGCATGTGAAGCCCGATCAGTGCGAGATCTGGGTCGGCACGCAGGTGCCCGCGCGCTGCGTGGCCGTCGCCGCCAAGATCACTGGCCTGCCCGCGGCCAAGGTCGTGCTGCACAACCAGTACCTGGGCGGCGGCTTCGGCCGGCGGCTGGAGACCGACTCGGTCGAGCAGGCGGTGGCCTTCGCCAAGCAGGTGCCGTATCCGCTCAAGGTGGTCTGGACCCGCGAGGAAGACATCCGCCACGACGTGGTGCGCCCGATGTACCACGACAACATCTCCGCCGTGGTGGACGCGAACGGCAAGCTGCTCTGGTTCGGTGACCGCATCAGCGGCGGCACCGTGCTCGGCCGCTGGGCGCCCGGATTCATGGGAAAGGACGGCATGGACGGCGACCTGATCGAATGCGTCGCCGAGCCGGCCTACGACTTTCCGAACCTCAAGGTCGAATGGGTGCGCCACGACATGCCGCCGGGCCTCGATGTGGGCTGGTGGCGCGGCGTGGGGCCGACGCACAACCTGTTCGTGCTCGAGAGCTTCATCGACGAACTGGCGAGCCGTGCCAAGCAGGACCCGGTGGCCTACCGGCGTGCCATGCTGCAGAAGAACCCGCGCACGCTGGCGGTGCTCGATCTGGCGGCCAGCAAGATGGGCTGGGGCCAGGGCACGCTGCCCGCGCGCGTCGGCCGCGGCGTGGCGCTGGGCGATCCCTTCGGCAGCCGGGTCTGCGCGATGATCGAAGTGGAGGTCACGCCGCAGGGCGAGGTGCGGCTGCGGCGCGCCGTGGTGGCGCTCGATTGCGGCATCGCCATCAACCTGGGCTCGGTCGAAGCGCAGGTGCAGGGCGGCCTGCTCTTCGGGCTGAGCGCGGCGCTCTTCAACGAGATCACGATCGAGAACGGCGCGATCCAGCAGAGCAACTTCCATGACTACCGGAGCTTGCGGATCAACGAGACGCCGCCCGTCGAAGTCCATACCATCAAGAGCGGGGAGGCGCCCGGCGGGCTCGGCGAGGTCGGCACGGCCATCGCCGCACCGGCGTTGGCCAACGCCATCTTCGCGGCCACGGGCGTTCGTCTGCGCGAGCTGCCGGTGAAGCGCGCGCTGCTGGTGCAGGACAAGGCGGCACTCAAGAAGAAGAAGGTCGCCGATGCCCGGACGAGCGACATGACGATCGAAGGGAGCGCAGCATGAAGCGGCTCTCGATGGTGATTGCCGCACTGCTGATCGTCGGCGCTGCGCTCTACGTCTTTCTGACCCGCTCCGACACGTCGGCGGGCCAGGCCCCGGTGCTGGCCGGCGCACCAGCCGATGCGGCGGTGCTGGTGCGCGGCGAGTACCTCACGAAGGCGGCGGACTGCATCGCCTGCCACACGGTCGCTGGCGGCAAGGGGCAACCGTTCGCGGGCGGCGTGCCTTTCAAGCTGCCCTTCGGCACGATCTATTCGTCCAACATCACGGCCGACCCGGACACCGGCATCGGCCGATGGACCGACGACCAGTTCGTGCGCGCGGTGCACGACGGTGTACGCAGCGATGGGCAGCGGCTGTACCCGGCGTTCCCGTACACCTCGTACACGCAGCTCAGCCGCAGCGACGTGCTGGCGATCAAGGCCTACATCTTCAGCCTGCCGACGGTGAGCCAGCCGAACCAGCCCGCCGACCTGAGCTTCCCGTTCAACCAGCGCTGGGCCATGGGCTTCTGGAACGCGGCCTTCTTCAAGAGCGAGCGCTTCGTGGCCGACGCGGCCAAGCCGGCCGAATGGAACAAGGGCGCCTATCTGGCGACCGCGCTGGGCCATTGCGCCGAATGCCACACGCCGCGCAACCTGGCCTTCGCGATGGACAAGGGCAACGACCTGGCCGGCGCAGAGCTGCAGGGCTGGCGGGCCTACAACATCACGTCGGACCCGAAGGCCGGCGTGGGTGCGTGGAGCGACGCGCAACTCGCCAGCTACCTGTCGACCGGCCACGCCGACGGACGCGGCTCGGCCGGCGGACCGATGGGCGAAGCCGTCGAGCACAGCCTGCAGCACCTGAAGCCCGAAGACGTGGCGGCGCTGGTGACCTACCTGCGCAGCGTGCCGGCCCGCCAAGGCCAGTCGCCGATCAACATCGACCCGAAGGCCCCGTGGGCCGTGACGGCCAGCGCCGCGGCGCCGGCCGCCAACACGGCCGAAGGCCACGAGATGGGCTTCAAGCTGTTCGCGGCGGCCTGCGCCAGCTGCCACCAGTGGAACGGCAAGGGGCAGCAGACGCCGTACGCCGGGCTGCTCGGTACGCGCGGCGTAAACGATCCCGATGGATCGAACGTCACGCAGATGATCCTGCAGGGTGTGAACATGCACGTGGGTGAGAACCACGTGTACATGCCGGCCTTCGGCAAGGCCTACACCGACGCCGAAGTCGCCGCGCTGGCCAACTACGTGATGGCGCAGTTCGGCAACAAGGCGGGGCGGGTCACGCCGGAGAAGGTAGCGGAGCAGCGCACGAAATGAGCCGGGCCCGGTACGGGCTGCGCGCCGGGCGCAGCCGTCGGGTCACTTCATCAGGTCACTCAGAATCACCGGCTTGATCTTCCCGCCTTCGACGACGGCGACCGGTGGATCGAGCAGCGTGCCGCCCGTGGGATCGACACCGCGGAAGTCGGCGGCGTTGATTTCTTTCGGCAGCTTGCCGATGGCATCGCCGATCCTGGCGCGGATGGCGGCGGCGTCGGAGGTGCTGCCGGCCAGCTTCATCGCGCTGGCCAGCACGTGCGTCATCGTGTAGTTGTAGGAAGACTCGGTGGTCGGCGCCTTGTCCTCGCCGTAGGCCTTGCGGTACGCCGCGGCGAAGGCCTTGGCGCCGACGCGCACATCGTCCGACACCGGCAGCACGCCGATCGACCCTTCGAGCATCGCCAGTCCGCCAGTGACCTTGGCCATCTCGTCGAACTTGGCCTGGTCCATGATGAGGAAGCCGCCCTTGAAGCCAAGCTCGCGCGCCTGCTTGGCGACCAGCGCGGTCGGCTCCGACGGGCCGCCGACGAATAGCACGTCGGGCTTCTCGGCCAGCACGCGGCTCACACCGCTGTAGAAATCGGCCGAGCGGTTGTACGACATGGGGTTGTTCGACACCACGGTGCCGCCGGCCTTCTTCCACGCCGGTTCGAACAGCGCGCTCCAGTTCTTCGCGTACTCATGGTCGCCCGGCAGCATGCCGACCTTCTTGCCGTACTTGCCCATCTCGTAGCGGGTGAAGGGCTCGATGTAGCCGGCGAAGGTCGGGGGGATGCGGATGGTCAGTTTGTTGCCGGTCTCGGTGATCTTGGGCGTGCTCGAGTACGCCATCACGATGAACTTCTCCTGCTCGTTGAAGGCCTGCATCGCATAGATGCCGCCGGAGTGCGGCACGAAGACCGCCGGCGTCTGGTACTGCTGCACCAGGCGGCGCGCGTTGATGGCGGCTTCGGCCGGCGCGTACTTGTCGTCGAGCGACACCAGTTCGAGCTTGACCTTCTTGCCGCCGACATCCAGCCCGGCCGCGTTGATCTCCTTGATGGCCATCTCGATGCCGTTGACCACGTTCTTGCCATAGAGCGCGGCGCCACCCGAGAGCGGGCCGGTGAAACCGATCTTCACGGTGTCCTGGGCCGACGCTGCGCCGACGCCGAAGGCGGCCAGCAGTGCAAGGGCGAGCGGCGCACGCGTCAGGCGGCGGTGGGTTTCAAAAGCGATCTTCATGGGTTTGTCTCCGGAGGTCGGGGTGGAAGAAAAGGCGTCAGGCGCCGATGTAAGCGGCTCTGACGGCCTCGTTGTGGAGCAGGGATTCGCGGTCGCCCTCGAGCGCGATGCGGCCGCGTTCGATGACGTAGGCGCGATCGGCGATGGCGAGGGCCGAGTAGGCGTTCTGCTCGGCCAGCAGCACCGTGGTGCCGGCGCGGTGGATGCGCTGGATCACCTCGAACACCTGCTTGACCACCAGCGGTGCGAGGCCGAGCGACGGCTCGTCGAGCAGCAGCACCTTGGGACGGCCCACCATCGCACGGCCGATCGCCACCATCTGCTGCTGGCCACCCGAGAGCGAGCCGGCCGCGTCGTGCTGCTTGGCTGCGAGGATGGGGAAGAGGCTGAAGACCTCGTCGATCGAGCGCTGGATGCCGGCCTTGTCGCTGCGGTGCACGTAGGCGCCGAGCTCCAGGTTCTTGCGCACCGACATCAGCGGGAACAGCTTGCGGCCCTCGGGGCAATGCACCAGGCCCGACTGCACGATCTGCGCGGGTCGCATGCCCACCAGCTCCTGCGTGTCGAAGCGGATGCTGCCTCGGCTCGGTTTCTCGATGCCGCTCGCGGCCATGAAGATCGAGGTCTTGCCCGCGCCGTTGGCACCCAGCAGCACGACCAGCTCGCCGGCGTCGGCATGGAGTGTGACGCCTTCGAGCGCGCGGAAGCTGCCGTAATGCAGGTCGACGTTCTCAAACCGCAGCATGTTCGGCTCCATGGTCGGCGCGATGGTCCGTGCCCAGATAGGCCTCGATGACATGCGGATCGCGCCGGACCTCCGCGGGCGTGCCCTCGGCGATCTTCGCGCCGTTGTTCAGCACCACGATCTTGTCGGCCAGCCGCATGATCATGTCCATCTTGTGCTCGATCAGGCACACGGTCTTGCCGTGGTCGACCAGCTTGCGGATGAGCGCGGCCAGGCCGACCGTCTCTTCCGGGTTCACGCCGCCGGCGGGCTCGTCGAGCAGCAGCAGTTCGGGGTCGGTGGCCAACGCCAACGCGAAGGCCACGCGCTTGCGTTCTTCCTGCGTGATGTCGGCCGCGATGCGGTTGGCCACATGCGACAGGCCGACGAAGTCGAGCGCCTCGCGCGCCTTCTCGCGGCACAGGCGCTCGTCGCTCTGCAGCCGGCGCGAGTTGATCAGCACGTCCCACAGGCCCGAGTGCGTGCGCAGCCGGTGGCCAACGATCAGGTTGTCGAGCACCGTCGCGTTGTCGAACAGGTGGGTGGTCTGGAAGGTGCGTGCGATGCCCAGCCGCGCCACGTGGTCGGGCCGCATGCCGGTCACGTCCTGGCCATTGAACACGATGCGGCCCGAGGTCGGCGGATGCGTGCCGGCCACCAGGTTGAAGAAGGTGGTCTTGCCCGCGCCGTTGGGCCCGATGATCGCGCTCACCTGGCCGCGCTCGAAGCGGGTGGTGATGTGGTCGACCGCGGTGAGGCCGAAGAACTGCTTGGTGAGGTCGGTGATCTCAAGCATGGGAGCGGGCCTCCGAAGCGGCCGCGGCCGGCGGTGTCGCCGCCGACTGCGCGGAGGCCCGCGCATCGGCGCGCCGCGCACGCCGCTTGAGCCAGGTGCCGACCAGCCCGTCGGGCAGGAAGATGATCAGCGCGATCAGCACCGGCCCGAACACCACCATCCGGTAGTCCTGCAGGAACTGCAGGCTCTGCGTGAGGTAGGTGACCAGCACGGTGCCGACCAGCGGCCCGAGCAGCGTGCCGACGCCGCCCACCAGCACGAACATGATCAGGTCGAAGGTGACGACCTCGCTGGCCAGGTCAGGCCCCAGGAAGCGCACCTGGCCTGCGTACAGCGCACCGGCGAAGCCCGCGTAGACCACCGACAGCACGAAGGACAGCGTCTTGGTGCGCATCAGGTCGACGCCCAGCGCCTCGGCCAGCATGTCGCTGTTGCGCACCGCCATGAAGCTGCGCCCGAGCAGCGAGCGCACGATGCGCGCCATGATCCAGATGCCTAGCACCAGGAAGGCCAGCACCAGGTAGTACTGCGACAGCGGCGTGCCGAACTGCAGCGGCCCGATGCCCGGAGGCGACGGGATGCCCATGATGCCCACCGGCCCGTGCGTGAGGCTTTCCCACTTCTCGATGAGCAGGAACATGATGTAGCTCACGCACAGCGTGAAGATCGAGAAATAGTGGCCCTTGAGCCGCAGCGACAGCAGGCCGACGAAGTAGCCCAGCAGCGCGGTCACGCAGCCCGCGAGCAGGAAAGCGATCCAGAACGGCACCTGGTGGTCGACCGTGAGAATGCCCACCGTGTACGCACCCACCGCCATGAAGGCGCCGTGCGCCAGGTTGAACTGCCCGGTGTAGCCGGTGATCAGGTTCAGGCCCAGCGCGGCGATCGCCATGATGAAGGTCTGGGTCGCGACCGAGATCAGGTAGTTGTTCTGCGCTAACAGCGGGAACACCAGCGCGATCGCGGCCAGCAGCGCCCAGCCGGTCTTGCCTTCGAGCAGCTTCATGCGCGGGCTCCCTTCGGCGTGAACAGTCCTTGCGGGCGAAAGGACAGGATCACCACCAGCAGCACGAAGGCGATGATGTCCTTGTAGTCGGTCGAGAAGTAGAAGCCGCCGAAGCTCTCGGCCAGGCCGATGATCAGCCCGCCGACGATGGCGCCGGGGAAGCTGCCCATGCCGCCCAGGATGATGATGACGAAGGCCTTCGTGATCACCAGATGCCCCATCGCCGGATAGACCAGGTTGATCGGCGCATACAGCACCGCCGCGATGGCGGCCAGCGCGCCGGAGATCGCGAAGACCAGCAGCTTGACCCGCGTGGCGTCGATGCCCACCAGCGCGGCGCCCTTCGGGTCCTGCGCCATCGCGACGATGGTCGAGCCCGTGACCGTGCGCGTGAGGAAGAGGTGCAACACCACCATCAGCGAGAACGCGGCGACGATGATCAGCAGGCGCTGCAGCGGCGCCGTGAGGCCGAAGACCTCGACGATCTGGCCGTAGGGCGTGGGCATGCGGTGGAAGTCGGCACCGAACATCGCCTGCGCGCCGGCTTCGAGGAACAGCAGGATACCGATGGCGGCGATCATGTCGTGCAGCTCGGGCGCGTTGCGCAGCGGGTGGAACACCAGCCGGTCGGCCAGCATCGCGATGACCGCCACCACCGCCGCGGCGCCCGCCATGGCCACCCAGTAGTTCAGGCCCAGCTTCGTCATGAAGTAGTAGCCCGCGAAGGCCCCTGCCATGTAGAAGGCGCCGTGCGCAAAGTTCGGCACGTGCAGGATGCCGTACACCAGCGTGAGGCCGAGCGCCACCAGGCTGTAGACGCCGCCGACCGTGAGGCCGTTCAGCAATTGCTGGAAGAAGAGTTCCACATCGATCCTCGGGGGAGAGCCAACACCGCACGGCGCGGTGCGGCGGTCCAGCGAGGCATTGTGGAGATCGGTCGGTGGCGGGTCGACTGAGGTTTGCCCGCAGTCGCGTCGCGTCGGCGACTTCTACCGCGGGGTAGGTCGCGGGTGCGGCGGACAAAGAAAAACGCGCCCGGCGGGCGCGTTTTTCTTGGAAGCGAAGAGAAGGGGGAAAAGAGAAGAGGGGCGGAAGCGATGCCTCCGCGCGCCTTCAACCGCCCTTCTTGGGGCGCTTGCCGGGGTTCTTCTTGCTACGGGTTGCGGTACCGCGTTCCAGGCTGACCTTCTGGCCGCCACCGGACTTGGGGATGCTGTAGCCCGCCAGCGGCGTGGGGGCGGGAGTGGCAATGCGATCTGCCTCGGTGCGGATTTTCTTGGGCATGGTAGCTCGGGATAAAAAAGGGGTCGAAGGGCGTAATTAAGCCACATCGTCGAGCAGGCGCACTTTGACGCTCTTGCCCTTGACGCGGCCGGTGGAGAGTTTGTGGGCAGCCTCGCGCGCGATGCGCCGGTCGACCGCCACATAGGTGGAGAACTCGTTGACGTTGATCTTGCCGACCTGCTCCTTGGCGAAGCCGGCGTCGCCGGTGAGCGCGCCCAGCACGTCGCCGGCGCGGATCTTCTCCTTGCGGCCACCGACGATCTGCAGCGTGGACATCGGCGGGCGCAGCGGCTCGCCGGTGCCGGGCGTGAGCTCGGCCAGCGGGCGCCAGTCGGATTCGCGGCCCTGCAGCTGCTCGATCTTGCCGACGAAACCCATCTCGTCCATGCTGGCCAGGTTGAGCACGAGGCCTTCCGCATCCGCCCGGCCGGTGCGGCCGATGCGGTGGATGTGGATCTCGGCATCGGGCGTCACGTCGACGTTGATCACGGCTTCGAGCTGGGCGATGTCCAGGCCGCGGGCGGCCACGTCGGTCGCCACCAGCACCGAACAGCTGCGATTGGAGAACTGCACCAGCACCTGGTCGCGCTCGCGCTGCTCCAGCTCGCCGAACAGCGCCATCGCGCTGAAACCCTGCGCCTGCAGCACGGCGACCAGGTCGCGGCACTGCTGCTTGGTGTTGCAGAAGGCGAGC
This sequence comes from Variovorax sucrosi, assembly GCF_051216635.1. Classification (NCBI taxonomy): domain Bacteria; kingdom Pseudomonadati; phylum Pseudomonadota; class Betaproteobacteria; order Burkholderiales; family Comamonadaceae; genus Variovorax; species Variovorax sucrosi. The sequence goes on from NZ_JBPJZU010000005.1 coordinate 69,096, forward strand.
GTGCTGGCCGGGCGGAAATGGTCGAGCAGCATCGGCACGGTGTGCAGCCGATCGCTGTTCTTCACCTCGTACCAGCGCTGGACGATCTTGCCTTCCTCGTGCTGGGCCTGGACGGTGATCTGCTGCGGCGCCTTCATGAACTGCGCCGCCAGCTTGGCGATGCCGTCGGGGTAGGTGGCCGAGAACAGCAGCGTCTGGCGCTCGGGCGGGCACTGGCGCGCCACCGTCACGATGTCCTCGAAGAAGCCCATGTCCAGCATGCGGTCGGCTTCGTCGAGCACCAGCGTGTTGAGCGCGTCGAGGCTCAGGTTGCCGCGTTCGAGGTGGTCCATGATGCGGCCGGGCGTGCCGACCACGATGTGGGCGCCGTGCTCGAGGCTGGCGGTCTGGCCGCGCAGGGCGACGCCGCCGCAGAGCGTGACGACCTTGACGTTCTCTTCCGCGCGCGCCAGGCGGCGGATTTCGGTCGTCACCTGGTCGGCCAGTTCGCGGGTGGGGCACAGCACCATCGCCTGCACGGCGAAGCGGCGCGGGTTCAGATTGGCCAGCAGGGCGAGGGCGAAGGCGGCGGTCTTGCCGCTGCCCGTCTTGGCCTGGGCGATCAGGTCCTTGCCGAGCAGCGCCACCGGCAGGCTGGCTGCCTGGATGGGCGTCATCTGCACGTAGCCGAGCTGCGTGAGGTTGGCGAGCGTCTGCGGCGCGAGCGGCAGCGTGCCGAAACCGGTGGCGGGACCTGTCACTGGGAGGCTTCTGCTGCGATCAACGACGCTGGGCGCCGCTGTTGACCGGCGGCGGGCCGCGGCGTTCCAGGTGACGGAAGGTGATCCGGCCCTTGGTCAGGTCGTAGGGCGAGAGTTCGAGCGACACCTTGTCGCCCGCCAGGATGCGGATGTGGTGCTTGCGCATCTTGCCGCCGCTGTAGGCGATCAGCTGATGACCGTTGTCCAGCGTGACGCGGTAGCGCGAGTCGGGCAGTACTTCGGTCACTGCGCCGTTCATTTCGATCAGTTCTTCCTTGGCCATGGATTACCTCTGAAAAGTTGTCGTGATGATGATGAAAAACCGGGTGCCACTCAAGCGGCGCAAAGGCTTGGAGCCGAACGGGGGGCGGTGCGTTCACGCACCCAGCCGAGCCCTTCGTCGACTGCGTAGCGCAGGGCGGCCGCATGGCTGGCGAACTGCGGCGTGAAGCGCATCACGCGGTCGTGCATGCCGCTGCCTCGGCCGGAGCGGATCGAGACGGCTGCTGCGAAGCGGCCGTCGTCCAGGTTCTTGACGAGTGGTGACACGAGGTACTTGCCCACCGTGTGTTGAATGTTGTCCATGAAAGCCTTGGCGCACTGCGACATCGCAGCGCGCGGAAATGAGGTTGAAAACGGGCGCAGAAGGGCCGCGGGGGCGCCCAGGAGGGGCGCGCACGGCGCAATCCGCGCGGAATTCGCTTCAACAGGAACGAAGGCAGTGGTGGCAAACATGGGCGCCCGATCTGGCGCTCCAACACACTGTATGAGCCGGCTTGTGAGAAAAGGGACTGGCAATCCGTAGATGATCCGAGTCAGCCGGCGATAAGACGAAGTGCTTCGTCGTGGTATCGAAACGAACCGCGTATTGTACCCGATGTGGCACAAGTGTTGCTATTCGGTGTGGCGAATTGCCAGCAGTCGCCGGCGGGCATGCTCAGTCGAGCCCCAGCATGCGTCGGTTGGCGGTCCGGTCGCCCGCCCCCGCCGCGAAGTCGTCGAAGGCCCGGTCGGCGACCCGGATGATGTGCTCGGCGATGAAGGGGGCGCCCTCGCGCGCACCGTCCTCCGGGTGCTTGAGGCAGCACTCCCATTCGAGTACCGCCCAGCCGGGGAAATCGCAGGCGGCCATCTTCGAGAAGATGGCGCCGAAGTCGACCTGGCCGTCGCCCAGGGAGCGGAAACGCCCGGCCCGGTTCAGCCAGGGCTGGAAGCCGCCATAGACGCCCTGCTTGCCGGTCGGGTTGAACTCGGCGTCCTTCACATGGAAGGCCTTGATGCGCGCGTGGTAGTGGTCGATGTACGCCAGGTAGTCGAGCTGCTGCAGCACGAAGTGGCTCGGGTCGTACAGCAGGCAGGCGCGCGGGTGCTGGCCCACCCGGTCGAGGAACATCTCGTAGCTCACCCCGTCGTGCAGGTCCTCGCCGGGGTGGATCTCGTAGGCCACGTCGACGCCGGCGTCGTCGAAGGCATTCAGGATCGGCAGCCAGCGCCGCGCCAGCTCGTCGAAGGCCTCCTCGATCAGGCCGGGTGGCCGCGGTGGCCACGAATAGAGATAGGGCCAGGCCAGTGCACCCGAAAAGGTGGCGTGGGCGCTGAGCCCCAGGCGCGACGAGGCCTTGGCCGCCAGCATCAGTTGCTCGACCGCCCATTGCTGCCGTGCCACCGGGTTGCCGCGCACCTCGGGCGCTGCGAAGCCGTCGAAGCCCGCGTCGTAGGCCGGGTGCACCGCCACCAGTTGCCCCTGCAGGTGGGTCGACAGTTCGGTGATCTGGAGCCCGTGCCGCGCCAGCGTGCCGCGCACTTCGTCGCAGTAGATCTCGCTCTCGGCCGCCTTCTGCAGGTCGAACAGGCGCGCGTCCCAGGTCGGGATCTGCACGCCCTTGTAGCCGAGCCCCGCGGCCCATCCGGCGATGGCGTCCAGCGAGTTGAAGGGGGCGGTGTCGCCGGCGAATTGCGCCAGGAAGATGCCCGGGCCCTGGATGGTCTTCATCGCGTTTGTCTCCGTCTGCGTGTGCGGTGTTGCGCGAAAGCATACTTGGCATGCCGTCCGACTCGCCGCGCGCGGACCGCGGCGCCACAATGGGTTCCCACTGTCTCCCCACCGCCTCGCCAGCGTTCCCGACATGCCACAGACCGTCGCCGGCCGCCTCAAGATCGGCCTTTCCGCCTGCTTTCAGCACGCCGACCCGACGCGCTCCCTGTTCACCAACAAGACGCTGCAGTATGTCGAGCAGTCGATCGCCCACTGGCTGATGTCGGCCGGCGCGATGGTGGTGATGGTGCCCTGCCCGACCGGCGAGACCGCCCGCGGCGACACCAAGCTGTCGCACTACGCCGAGTGGCTCGACGGGGTGGTGATGCACGGCGGCGCCGACGTCTGGCCAGGCAGCTACGGCGAGGTGCCGCTGCGCCAAGCCTGGGTCGGCGACCGCATCCGCGACCTCTACGACCTGGCGCTGGTCGAGGCCTTCGAGCAGGCCGGCAAGCCGATCTTCGGCGTCTGCCGCGGGTTGCAGCTCATCAACGTGGCCTTCGGCGGCACCTTGTTCCAGGACATCGAGACGCAGCACCCCCATGCGCTGCGCCACCGCGACCCGGTGAGCTACGACCAGAACTTCCACGACATCGTGATGGTCGAGGGCACGCTCCTGTCGCGGCTGTACCCGGGGGTGCAGCATGCGCGGGTCAACAGCATCCACCACCAGGGCATCAAGGACCTGGCGCCCGGTTTCGAGGTTGAGGCCTGGAGCTATCCGGACCATGTGCCGGAAGCGATCCGGCGGGTGAATGGCCGCGCCGGGCGCGGCTATATCGCCGCCACCCAGTGGCATCCGGAATTCCACCAGGCGGGCGGCACCATCAGCACGGTGGACGACACCGCCATCCTGAACGACTTCCTGGGCGCCTGCGCCGCCGCCCGGGTGCAGCCGCACCGTCCGCACCACGGCACACCCGGCAAGATCCGCGACCGCGCCGCACGCATGCTGCGCCAGGCGCTGCTGCGGCGCTGAGAACACGTTCGGGGCGCCGGCTGCGCCTAGCGCTTCGTGTCGGTCCGGCTCACGCCGGCGTCGATGGTGCCGAACACCTCGACGCCGCTGCGCGAGGTGCCCGTGGCCCGGTTGTCGCCGCCGGACAGGCCGCTGCAGCCCGAGGCCAGCAACGCGATCAGCAGCACGGGAACAAGCAACAGGCAGGTCGAAGTTTTCATGATCGGCTCCAGGGGTTCAACTGCTCAGGTGCTTGCCCACGATACCCGCCAGCTCGAACATCGTCACCTGGTCCTTGCCGAAAACGGGCTTGAGCTTGGCGTCGGCGTTGATGGCGCGCTTGTTGGCCGCATCCTGCAGGCCATTGGCCTTGATGTAGTCCCACAGCTTCTTGATGACCTCCGTGCGGGCCACCGGGTCGGCGCCGATCACCGCGGCCAGCGCCTCGCTCGGTTTCAGCCCGGCGCCCGGCTTGCGCGGCGCTTTCGGTGCTGCGGCCTTCTTGGCGGCGGGCGCCTTCGCCGCCGCGGTCTTCTTGGCCGCGACCTTCTTCGCCGGGGCGGCCTTGCCGAAGGTCTTGCGCGGCGGGAACTTGCTGCCGCCTTCGCGCGGCGCGAACTCGAAGGTCACCTTGCCCTCGTCCTTGTTCCACACCAGGAAGGCCTTGAAGGCACGGCGGGTGCGCATCGAGACGAACTTGTCGAGCAGGTCGGTCTTGCCGGTGGCCAGCAGCTTTTCCATCTGCGCGGGTTCCACCGGCTGCGTCAGGATGACCTTGCCGGTCTTGAAGGTGCAGCTCGGCGTCGGCTGCGCGTTCGTCGGCACCGACTTTTCGCAGACGTAGTTGGCGCCGTGCTCGAACACCGGCGCGCCGCAGATCGGGCAGGGGCCCAGCGTGTCCTGCGCGCCGAAGTCGACGATCTCGCCGCTGTCGGCGTCGTCGTCGCCGAAGTCGAACTCCAGCTTCCAGTTCTTGCTTTCCTCCTCGTCGTACTTGAGGATGATCTCGGCGGTGAAGGGCCAGCCTGCCTTGGAGCGGAAGCCTTCGAGCGGGCCGATGTGCTTGTTTGCGAGCAGATGCTCGGCCTCGACCACCTCGAAGGTGCGGCCAGCAGGTGACTTGCCGAAGGAGAAGCCGCACGGTTCCTGGCCCGGCTTGCCCGTGCAGGTGTAGCGGCGGTAGTTCTCCTTCACCACGCCGCCGCAGTTGGGGCAGGGTGTCGCGAGCGTCGCGTAGTCGCCGGGCACGGTGTCGCGGTCGTACTCCTTGGCCTTCTTGACGATGTGCTGCGTCATCTCGGCGATCTCGCGCATGAAGTCGGCGCGGCTGAGCGCGCCCTTTTCCATCTGCGCGAGCTTGTACTCCCACTCGCCGGTGAGCTCGGCCTTGGAGAGTTCCTCCACGCCCAGGCCGCGCAGCAGCGTCATCAGCTGGAAGGCCTTGGCCGTCGGGATCAGCTCGCGGCCTTCGCGCAGCATGTACTTCTCGGCGATCAGGCCTTCGATGGTGGCCGCGCGGGTGGCGGGCGTGCCCAGGCCCTTCTCCTGCATGGCCTCGCGCAGCTCGTCGTCGTCTATGGTCTTGCCGGCGCCTTCCATGGCCCCCAGCAGCGTCGCTTCGGAGTAGCGGGCCGGCGGGCGGGTCTTCAGGGCCTTCAGGTCGGCCGATTCGGTCTTCACCGTTTCGCCCGGCTTCACCACCACCAGGTTCTTGCCGTCCTTCTCGTCGTCGTCGTTGACGGCTTCCTTGCCCCAGATGGCGAGCCAGCCCGGCTTGACCAGCACCTTGCCGTCGCTGCGGAAGGGGTACTTCTTGCCGTTCGTCTCGACCGTGCTGATGCGGGTGGTCACCTGAAATTCAGCGCTCGGGAAGAACACCGACATGAAGCGGCGCACCACGAAGTCGTAGAGCTTCTGCTCGGCGTCGCTCAGGCCGCTCGGCGCCTGCAGCGTCGGGATGATGGCGAAGTGATCCGACACCTTGGCGTTGTCGAAGATGCGCTTGTTCGGCTTCACGTAGTTGCCGTCGACCGCCTGCTTGGCGAAGGGCGCCAGATGCTTCATGCCGCTGTCGGCGAGCATCTTCATCGTGTCCTTCACGACCGGCAGGTAGTCCTCGGGCAGTGCGCGCGAGTCGGTCCGCGGGTAGGTCAGCGCCTTGTGGCGCTCGTACAGGCTCTGGGCCAGCGCCAGCGTGGTCTTGGCCGAGAAGCCGAAGCGGCCGTTGGCCTCGCGCTGCAGCGAGGTCAGGTCGAACAGCATCGGCGAGGCCGAGGTGGTGGGCTTGCTTTCCTCGGTGACGGTGGCGGGTTTGCCGCGCGCGGCGTCGGCGATCTCGACGGCCTCGCGCTCGGTCCACACGCGGTCGGCCCGAATCTCGGGGTCCGCCACGCCGTCGGGGCCGGGCGGCGGCTTCTTGAAGCTGGCGTCGAACCACTTGCCCGGGTACTGCCCGGCCTCGGCCTGGAAGGCGCCGTGGACTTCCCAGTAGTCGCGGCTGACGAACTTGCGGATCTTCTCTTCGCGTTCGACCACCACCGACAGCGTGGGCGTCTGCACGCGGCCCACGGTCGTGAGGAAGAAACCGCCGTCGCGCGAATTGAAGGCCGTCATGGCGCGCGTGCCGTTGATGCCCACCAGCCAGTCCGCTTCGGAGCGCGAGCGCGCGGCGTCGGCCAGGCCCTGCATCTGCGCCTCGGTGCGCAGCGACTCGAAGCCGTCGCGGATCGCCTGTGGCGTCATCGACTGCAGCCAGAGGCGCCGGACCGGCTTGTTCAGCGGGCTCTTGCCGCCAGCGTACTGCTCGATCAGGCGAAAGATCAGCTCGCCCTCGCGGCCCGCGTCGCAGGCGTTGATGAGCTGGGTCACGTCCTTGCGCTTGGCCTGCTTCACCACCGCGTTCAGGCGCGTCTTGGTCTTGTCGACCGGCTTCAGGTCGAAGTGCGGCGGAATGACGGGCAGGTTGGCGAAGCTCCATTTGCCGCGCTTCACGTCGAATTCTTCCGGCGCCTGGATTTCGACCAGGTGGCCGACCGCGCTCGTCACGACGTACTGCTCGCTCTCGAAATACTCGTCGTGCTTCTCGAACTTGCCGGCCGTGGGCGTGAGGGCGCGGACGATGTCCTGCGCCACCGACGGCTTTTCTGCGATTACCAACGTCTTTGTCATCTGGGCTCTCTCTATACTTCCTAGCTCTCGCGTGCGTACACGCGCGCACGCACATGTGTGCACATTCAAACTATCAGACTTCGGCGATGCCTTCAAAAACCCCTCCGATCCGTGGCCGCCGCATCCAGACCCGCCGCTCGGGCGTCCATGGCAAGGGCGTGTTCGCCGCGCAGGACATCGCCGAGGGCGAAACGCTCATCGAGTACCTGGGCGAGGTGATCACCTGGAAGGAGGCGCTGCGCCGCCATCCGCACGACCCGGCCCAGCCGAACCACACCTTCTACTTCCACATCGATGACAAGCAGGTGATCGACGGCAAGGTCGAAGGCAACGCCGCCAAGTGGATCAACCATTCCTGCGACCCGAACTGCGAGGCCGACGAAGTCGACGGACGCATCTTCATCAAGGCGCTGCGCGACATCCCGGCCGGGCAAGAACTCAACTACGACTACGGGCTGGTCATCGACCTGCCCTACACGCCGGAGCTGCTGGCCGAGTTCCCCTGCTGGTGCGGCTCGGCCAGTTGCCGCGGCACGCTGCTCGCGCCGAAGGACGAGGACGAGAAGAAGGCCAAGAAGTCGAAGAAGCAGAAGAAGAAGGCCAAGGCCAAGAAGGCGGAAAAGAAAGCCGAAAAGAAGAAGGACGAGAAGAAGGCGGAGAAAAAAGCGGACAAGACGCTGCGCCGCAGCGCGTCGCCCGGTCTGGCCGTCGAGGCCGCGGCCCGGGTGTGACACGCGCCGTGGCCGAGCCGGGCTTCGACGACCAGATCGCTGCGGCAGTGGCGCCGCACTGCCCTGGCTTCGCGGTTGAGCGCGTCGACGAGATAGCCTCCACCAACACCGAGCTGATGCGCCGCGCCCGTGCCGGCACCCAGGCACCGGTGCTGCTGGTGGCCGAGCGCCAGACCGCTGGGCGCGGCCGCCTCGGCCGGCCGTGGCAGAGCGCCCAGCAGACCGCGCAACCGACCTCGCTGACCTTTTCGCTGGGTCTGCCGCTGGCGCCGAAGGATTGGTCCGGCCTGTCGCTGGCCGTCGGTGTCAGTGTGGCCGAGAGCCTCGACCCGACGGCTTCGGCGAACCTGCGCCTGAAGTGGCCGAACGACCTCTGGCTGAACGACCGCAAGCTTGGCGGCATCCTGATCGAGACGGCGGTGCCGCAGGGCGACGCGGGCCCGCGCTACGTGGTGATCGGCATCGGCCTGAATCTCGGCCCGCGCGAGGCGACGGGTCTCAGCACGGCACCAGCCTGGGTTCGCGAATGGCGCCCGGACGCGACGCCCGGCGAACTGCTGCGCGAAGTGGTGCCGCCGCTGGTCGCGACGGTGCAGGCCTTCGCCGAGCGCGGCTTCGCACCCTTCGCCGAACGCTTTGCGGCGCGCGACGCCCTGCGCGGGCGTGAGGTGCAGCTCAGCGATGGCACCGCCGGCCTGTGCGAAGGCGTGGGTTGGGACGGCGAACTGCGCGTGCAGACGGCCGCCGGGCTGCAGCGCATCACCAGTTCCGAAATCAGCGTGCGGCCGGGCCGTCTCTCGGCATGAAGACGCGCTGGCGCCTCCTCGCGGTGCTCCTGCTGGGGGCCAACCTGGGCTATTTCGCCTGGAGCCAGGGCGTCTTCGCCGCGCTGGGTTTTCAGCCGGCCCGTCTCAGCGAGCGCGAACCGCATCGCCTCGACCAGCAGGTGCGGCCCGAACTGCTGCAGATCAACAAGGCGCCCTGAGCGCGCTCAAGCCTCAAGCCTCGAGTTCGAAGCGCACGGTGACCCGCGTGCCCGGCGGCTGCTCGGCCGGATGCGCGTCTTCCAAATGCACGGTGGCGCCGTGCTGGCGTGCGATTTCACGCACGATCGGCAGCCCCAGGCCCGAACCGTCGACCTCGCTGCCGAGCACGCGGTAGAAGGGCTCGAAGACCAGGTCGCGGTCGGCCGCGGCGATGCCGGGACCGTTGTCTTCCACCTGCAACAGCACGATGCGACCGAAGGGGTCGGCCAACACGCGCGCCGTGACGATGCCGGTGCGTTCGAGGGCCGACGGCGTGTAGTTGAGGGCGTTGTCCACCAGGTTGCGCACCAGCTCCTTGAGCAGCGTGGTGTTGCCGCGCAGCATCACGCCGGCCGCGCCGGTCTCGGCGCCGTCGTAGCCCAGGTCGACCCGCTTCTCGATCGCTCGCGGCACCGCCTCGCGCACCACCTCGATGGTCAGCCGCGCCAGGTCGCAAGGCTGCCAGCCGAGCACCGCGCCGCTGCCCTCGGCCCGCGCCAGCGACAGCAGCTGGTTCACCGTGTGCGTGGCGCGCACGCTGGCACGGCCGATCTGCTTGAGCGACTGCTTCAGCTCCTCGGCGTTGGCGCCCTCGCGCTGGGCCAGGTCGGCCTGCATCCGCAGCCCTGCCAGGGGCGTCTTGAGCTGGTGCGCCGCGTCGGCCAGGAAGCGCTTCTGGGTCGCGATGGAGTCGCGCAGCTTGTTGAGCAGTTCGTTGACCGACGACACCAGCGGCACCACCTCCAGCGGCACCGCCGATTCGTCGAGCGGGCTCAGGTCGTCGGGCCGGCGCTCGCGGATGCGCGCTTCCACCACCGACAGCGGCTTGATGCCGCGCACCAGCGCCAGCCAGATCAGCAGCACCGCCAGCGGCAGGATGGCGAACTGCGGCAGCAGCACGCCCTTGATGATCTCGGTGGCCAGCACCGACTGCTTGGCGCGGGTCTCGGCCACCTGCACCAGCGCGGGCGGGCCGTCGGTCGTGGGAACCCAGAGCGAGCCGATGCGCACCGACTTGCCGCGCATCGTCGCATCGTGCAGGTAGACCACACCGGGCGCCGTCGGCTCGTCGGCATGCGGCGGCGGCACGTCGCGCTCGCCGCTGAGCAGTTCGCCGCGACCGTTGAGCACCTGGTAGTAGACGACGTCCATGTCGTCGCCGCGGAGGATCTCGCGCGCGGGCTGCGGCAGCGGCAACTGGAGCCGGCCGTCCTGCACGGTGAGCAGGCGCGCCAGCGTCTGCACGTTGTTCTCGAGCGCGCGGTCGAAGGGCGCGTTGGCGATGCCCTGCGCGACCAGCCAGGTGACGCCGATGCTGACCGGCACCAGCAGCAGCAGCGGCGTGAGCATCCAGTCGAGGATCTCGCCGAACAGGGAGCGCTGCGCGCGCTGGAACAGTTTCATGGGCGTGCGCAGGCGAGCTTCAATTGGCGATCTTCTCGAGGCAGTAGCCCAGGCCGCGGACGGTGGCGATGCGCACCGGCCCTTTCTCGATCTTCTTGCGCAGGCGGTGGATGTAGACCTCGATGGCGTTGATGCTGACCTCTTCGCCCCATTCGCACAGCCGCTCGACCAGTTGGTCCTTGCTGACCAGCCGGCCGGCGCGCTGCAGCAGCACCTCGAGCAGGCCGAGCTCGCGCGCCGACAGCTCGATCATCTTGCCGTCGATGGTGGCCACGCGGCCGGCTTGGTCGTACACCAGCGGGCCGTGCTTGATCGCGTTGCTGGTACCGCCCATGCCGCGGCGCGTGAGCGCACGCACCCGGGCTTCGAGTTCCTGCAGCGAGAAGGGCTTGGCCATGTAGTCGTCGGCCCCGTGGTCCAGCCCCTTGACGCGTTCTTCCACACTGTCGGCCGCGGTGAGCACCAGCACCGGCAGTTGCGAGCCGCGAGCGCGCAGGCGCTTGAGAATCTCGAGGCCGTGCATGTTGGGCAGGCCGAGATCGAGGATCAGCAGGTCGAACTCGCTGTTGGTCATCAGCGCGGCGTCGGCCTGCGTGCCGGTGGCGACGCGGTCCACCGCCGCGCCCGAGGTTCGCAGGCTGCGCAGCAGGGCGTCGGCCAGCACCTGGTCATCTTCTGCAATCAGGATCCGCATGAGCCACCTCCGGCTTGTGGGGCGCGTGTCGCGCTTTGCTTGTCTCCGCGGCGGATTCTAGGGGGCGGACCATCGCTGGCGCTTGTTCTGGCGCAGCTTCGCGTTGGTCAGCCGGCGTAGGCTTCGAGGCCGAGGGTCACCACGGTGGCGATCTCGTCCCCCACGCTGGCGCGGAACTCGCCTTCGGCCTGCGCCACCGCCTTGCGAAAAGCCTCCAGCCACGCGAGTCCGTCGGCGGTGAAGCGCACCCGCCGCGCCCGGGCGTCCAACGGGTCGGCTTCGCGGATCACGAGGCCCCAGGCTTCGCACTGGTCGACCAGCGTGCCCATGGCCTGCTTGGTCATGCCGGCGCGCTCGGCCAGCTCGGTCAGCCGGGAGCCGCCACGCGCGAGGTGCCGTGTGATGTGGATGTGCGCCGCACTCACCTGCGCCCGCGCCGCCAGGTTCGACAGCGCCAGCGGCACGTCGGCATCGTGCGCCATCAGCGCGAGCACGCGCTCGTCGAAGCGCCGCATCGCATGGCCGAGCAGGCGGCCCAGGTGGGTCTGGCGCCAGGCGTCCGGGTCGGTGGGGAACAGGGGCTCGGCCATGGCGCCAAATGGTAAAGCAAACTGACCATAAAACGGGTTTACTTCGAAGTATCGATCGCTACACTACTGTTCAAGCATCCAGGCCTGTGGTTAAAAGCAGCGGGATGTTCCATACACAACCTGTTGATATTCAAGGAGTTTTCTCATGGACGCACTCGTCAAGGGCAGCAGCATTTCGGTCCCGAACAGCGAAAAGGCCAAGGCCCTGCAGGCCGCGCTCGCGCAAATCGAAAAGCAGTTCGGCAAGGGCACGATCATGCGGCTGGGCGAGGGCGAGGCGCTGGAAGACGTGCAGGTCGTGTCGACCGGCTCGCTGGGCCTGGACATCGCGCTGGGCGTCGGCGGCCTGCCGCGCGGCCGGGTCATCGAGATCTACGGCCCGGAATCGTCCGGCAAGACCACGCTCACGCTGCAGGTCATCGCCGAGATGCAGAAGCAGGCCGGCACCTGCGCCTTCGTCGACGCCGAACACGCGCTCGACGTGCAGTACGCCCAGAAGCTCGGCGTCAACCTGTCCGACCTGCTGATCAGCCAGCCGGACACCGGCGAGCAGGCGCTTGAAATCGTCGATTCGCTGGTGCGCTCGGGCGCCGTCGACCTGATCGTCATCGACTCGGTCGCCGCGCTCACGCCCAAGGCCGAAATCGAAGGCGAAATGGGCGACTCGCTGCCCGGCCTGCAGGCCCGCCTGATGAGCCAGGCGCTGCGCAAGCTGACCGCCACGATCAAGAAGACCAACTGCATGGTCATCTTCATCAACCAGATCCGCATGAAGATCGGCGTGATGTTCGGCTCGCCCGAAACCACCACCGGCGGCAATGCGCTGAAGTTCTACGCCTCGGTGCGGCTGGACATCCGCCGCATCGGCACCATCAAGAAGGGTGACGAGGCGATCGGCAACGAGACCAAGGTGAAGGTCGTGAAGAACAAGGTGTCGCCCCCGTTCAAGACGGCCGAGTTCGACATCCTGTTCGGCGAGGGCATCAGCCGCGAGGGCGAGATCATCGACATGGGCGTGACCGCCAAGATCCTCGACAAGTCGGGTGCCTGGTACGCCTACAACGGCGAGAAGGTCGGCCAGGGCCGTGACAACGCACGCGAATTCCTGCGCGAGAACCCGGCGCTGTCGCGCGAGATCGAGAACAAGGTGCGCGAATCGCTGGGCATCCCGCTGCTGGCGGCCGAAGCCGGCTCGGAAGAAGCCAAGGCCGAAGTCGAGGCCAAGGCCAAGGCAGATGCCAAGGCCGCCAAGGCGGCAGCCAAGGAATAAGTGGGCTTTGCCGCGCCGTCGCTCAAGGGCCGCGCCCTGCGCCTGCTGAGCCAGCGCGAGCATTCGCGCGCTGAACTCGAGCGCAAGCTGGCAAAGTACGAGGAAGAGCCCGGCACGCTGGCCCAGGCGCTCGACGAACTGGCCGCGAAGGACTTCATCAGCGAGGCGCGCGTGGTGCAGTCGGTCGTGCACCAGCGCGCGCCGCGCATGGGCACCGCGCGCGTGCGGCAGGAACTGCAGCACAAGGGCATCGCGCCCGCGGCCATCGCGGAGGCCGTCGCTGGCCTGCGCGACACCGAGTTGGCGCGCGCCAGGGAGGTCTGGGCCCGCCGCTTCGAGGCTGCCCCGGCCATCGACGCGAAGGAGCGCGCACGACAGGCCCGCTTCCTGATGGCGCGCGGTTTCAGTGGCGAGATCGTCAGCAAGGTGCTGAATCCGAGCCGCCGCGACGCGTAGCGGCGGCGCGGCACTTCGGCGCCGACACTGCGGGTCCGGAACTTGCATCTTTGCGATGCAATGACCAAAAATTTTCTTCGTGGCTGTATATTTGTAATCAAATTTACTTTTTCGCCCACGAAGCGTGCACGCACCGCGGCATGACCCCGATTTTCTCGACACCAGGCACCACGGTGGCGCAACGCATTGCGCAGGAATTGCCGCGCCTGACGCGTTCGCATCGGCAGGTGGCCGACTACGTGCTCACGCATCCGCTGCAGGTCGCCACGCTGCCCATCGATGAGCTGGCGGTAGCGGCGGGCGTGTCGGTGGCGACGGCCAACCGCTTCGCGCGGGCGCTGGGCTACGAGGGCTACGCCAGCTTCCGGGCCGAGCTGGTACGGGGCTTCGAGCCGCTGATCGCGCCGGTCGAGCAACTGCGCGGCAATCTGGCACAGCCGTCGACCGTGGCGGAAGTCTTCGCGACGGCGCTGGAAGAGAGCCACCGCAACATCGAGGCGACGCGCCGCACGCTGGACTACGGCGCCTGCGAACGGGCGGTGCAGCACGTCCTCGATGCCCGGACGGTCTACATCGCCGGCTTCGGCGCCAGTGCCTGGCTCGCGGGCCTGCTGCACCACGGCCTGGACGCCTACTGCGCCGATCTGCGCCTGCTGCCCACGCCCAGCGGCGTGACCCACGGCGCCCGCTCCATCGCCCGCGGCACGTCGCGCGATCTGCTGATCGCCATCGGCTTCCCGCGCTACCTGACCGACACCGTCACGCTCGCGGGCATCGCGCGGGCGCACGGCGTGCGCGTGCTCGTGCTCACCGACCGACCGAGTTCCCCTCTGGCGCCGCTGGCCGACGTCGCGCTGTATGCGCAGACCGAAACCCGCTACCGTCCCAACTGCGAGACCAGTGCGCTGGCCGTGATCGAGGCGCTGACCAGCGCGGTCGCCTTGCGCACGCCGGGCGCCTTCCAACTCGCCGGCAGCGTGATGGAGTCGGTCGTGCCCTGGCTGCACGGCGCCCAAGGCCTGCGCGCGGCTGCGGCGGCACACAAGAAAGAGACACCATGAACAGCCCCCCCGTGATCGCCATCCATGGCGGCGCCGGCACCATCGCTGCCGCCGCACCGAATTCCGCCAGCGCTCAGCCCTACCGCGATGCCCTGCACGCCATCGTCTCCGCCGCCCAGGCTGCCTTGCTGCGCGGCGCGCCGGCGCTCGACGCCGTCTGCCTCGCCGTCGAGATGCTGGAAGACTGCCCGCTGTTCAACGCCGGCCACGGTGCGGTCTTCACGCACGACGAAACGCACGAGCTCGACGCCGCGGTGATGAACGGCGCCGACCTGCGTGCCGGCGCCATCGCAGGCGTGAGCCGCATCCGCCGCCCGGTGCGCGCCGCCCGCGCGGTGATGGAAGACGGCGCCCACGTGCTGCTGGCCGGCGCCGGCGCCGAGGCCTTCGCGCGCGAACGTGGGCTCGAGATGGTCGACCCGAGCTACTTCTCGACCGAAGCGCGCCGCCAGCAACTGCACCACGCCCGCGCCGGCGATCGCGTCTCGCTCGACCACGACGGCGCGCCGCTGGCCGAAGGCAGCAAGTTCGGCACCGTCGGTGCGGTCGCGCTCGATGTGCACGGCCACCTGGCCGCCGCCACGTCCACCGGCGGCATGACCAACAAGCGCGTCGGCCGCATCGGCGATTCGCCACTGATCGGTGCCGGCACCTACGCCGACGACGCCACCGCGGCGGTGTCGTGCACCGGCAGCGGCGAGATGTTCATGCGCGTGGTCGCGGCCTACGATGTCTGCGCGCGCATGCGCTATGGCGGCCAGACGCTGCAGCAGGCGACCGACGCCGTGGTCATGCAGGCACTGCCACCGATCGGCGGGCGCGGCGGCCTGATCGCGGTCGACCGGTTCGGCAACGTCTGCCTCCCCTTCAATACCGAGGGCATGTACCGCGCGCATGCCCGGGGCGCCGAAGCGCCCCACACTGCCATCCACCGTTGAAACGGGTCGCCATGTCTGCCGTCCTCACCGCACCACCGCCCGCTGTATCCGCTGTATCCGCTGCAGCCCTCACCCTGCCCGACAGCCATGTGCTGGCGGTCGACGACCTCAACGTCCGCTTCTCGACCTCGGAGCGCGTGGTCGACGCGGTGCGCCACCTGTCCTTTCACGTCGAACGCGGCGAGACGCTGGCCATCGTCGGCGAGTCGGGCTCGGGCAAGTCGGTGACCTCGCTGGCGCTGATGCGGCTGGTGGAATACGGTGGCGGCAGGATCATCGACGGCCGCATGGCCTTCCGCCGCCGCAACGGCCAGGTGCTCGACCTCGCACGCACATCGGACGCCTCGATGCGCGGCATTCGCGGCGCCGACATCGCGATGATCTTCCAGGAGCCGATGACCTCGCTGAACCCGGTGTTCACCGCCGGCGATCAGATTGCCGAGGCCATCGCGATCCACCAGCACAAGGACCGCGCCGCCGCGCGCGCCGAGGCGCTGCGCATGCTCGAACTGGTGCGCATTCCCGAAGCGAAGAACGTGCTCGACCGCTTTCCGCACCAGCTCTCGGGCGGCATGCGCCAGCGCGTGATGATCGCGATGGCGCTGTCGTGCAAGCCGTCGCTGCTGATCGCCGACGAGCCCACCACCGCGCTCGACGTCACCATCCAGGCACAGATCCTCCAGCTCATCCGCGAGCTGCAGACCGAGATGCAGATGGGCGTGCTCTTCATCACGCACGACATGGGCGTCGTGGCCGAGGTGGCCGACCGCGTGCTGGTGATGTACCGCGGCGACAAGGTCGAGGCCGACACCGCCACGCGCGTGTTCGCCGACCCGCGCCATCCCTACACGCGCGCCCTGCTGTCGGCCGTGCCGCAGCTGGGGGCCATGCGCGGCACCGACCTGCCCGCCAAGTTCGAGTTGCTGCGGGTCGACGGCGACGCGGCGCCGTCGGCAGCCGTGCCGCAGGACACCGTGCGCGCCGACCAGCCGCCCATCCTGCGCGTGAAGGACCTGGTCACGCGCTTCGACCTGCGCAGCGGCATCCTCGGCCGTGTCACGCGCCGCGTGCATGCGGTGGAGAAACTCAGCTTCGACCTGCACGCGGGCGAGACGCTGGCACTGGTCGGCGAATCGGGCTGCGGCAAGTCGACCACCGGCCGGTCGCTGCTGCGCCTGGTCGAGAGCCAGCGCGGCGCGATTGAATTCAACGGCCGCAACATCCTCGAACTGCCGAAGAAGGATGTGCAGGCGCTGCGCCGCGACATCCAGTTCATCTTCCAGGACCCGTTCGCCTCGCTCGACCCGCGGGTGACGGTGGGCTACTCGATCATGGAGCCGCTGCTGGTGCACGGCATCGCGAGCGGCGATGCCGCGCAGCAGCGCGTGCGCTGGCTGCTCGAGAAGGTGGGCCTGCCGGCCGACCATGCGCAGCGCTACCCGCACGAGTTCTCGGGCGGCCAGCGGCAGCGCATCGCCATTGCGCGTGCGCTCGCGCTCAACCCCAAGGTCGTAGTGGCCGATGAGTCAGTGTCGGCGCTCGACGTGTCGATCCAGGCGCAGATCGTCAACCTGCTGCTCGACCTGCAGCGCGAGCTGGGCGTGGCCTTTCTCTTCATCTCGCACGACATGGCGGTGGTGGAGCGCGTGAGCCACCGCGTGGCCGTGATGTACCTGGGCCAGATCGTCGAGATCGGCCCGCGCCGCGCCATCTTCGAGAACCCGCAGCACGACTACACCAAGCGCCTGATGGCCGCGGTGCCGGTGGCCGACCCGACGCGTCGCCACATCGGCCGCACGCTGCAGAAGGGCGAGATCCCGAGCCCGGTGCATCCGGTGGGCTACGAGCCCGACGTGCAGCCGCTGGTCGAGGTCGGCCCCGGCCACTTCGTCGCGCGGCATTTGGTCGTCTGATCCGTTCCATTTTCTTTTTTCGATCCCCACCCCAACCGACTTCAAAGGAGTCTTCGCATGTTCACCCAACGCCTTTCCCGAATTGCAGGCGCGCTGGCCCTGGCCGGCGTCGCGCTGTCCGCCCACGCCGCCAAGGACGTCGTGGTCGCGGTGCAGTCGAACTTCACGACGACCGACCCGTACGACGCGAACGACACGCTGTCGCAGGCCGTGGCCAAGTCCTTCTATCAAGGCCTCTACGGCTTCGACAAGGACATGAAGATGGTGCCGGTGCTCGCCACCGGCCACACGGTCAGCAAGGACGGCCTGGTCTACACGCTGAAACTGCGCAGCGGCGTCAAGTTCCATGACGGCACCGACTTCAACGCCGAAGCCGTGAAGGCCACCTTCGACCGCGTGACCAACCCCGACAACAAGCTCAAGCGCTACAACCTCTACAAGAACATCGCGAAGACCGAGGCGGTCGACGCGACCACGGTCAAGTTCACGCTCACCGAGCCGTTCTCGCCCTTCATGAACACGCTGGCGCATCCCTCCGCCGTGATCATCTCGCCGGCAGCGCTGGCCAAATTCGGCAGCAAGGGCATCGCCCAGAACCCGGTCGGCACCGGCCCCTTCAAGTTCGTCGAATGGAAGTCGACCGACTACCTGAAGGTCGCCAAGTTCGACGGCTACTGGCGCAAGGGCTACCCGAAGGTCGACTCGATCACCTGGCGCCCGGTGGTGGACAACAACACCCGCTCCGCGATGATGCAGACCAACGAGGCGCACTTCGCCTTCCCGATGCCGCCCGAATCGGTGGCGACGCTGCAGGGCAAGCCCAGCCTGGAAGTGACGGCTGCGCCGTCGATCATCCAGCGCTACCTCTCTTTCAACACGCAGCAGAAGCCTTTCGACAACCCGAAGGTGCGTGAAGCGATCAACTACGCGATCAACAAGGAGGCGCTGGTCAAGGTGGCCTTCTCCGGCTATGCGATCCCGGCCGAGGGCGTGCTGCCCAAGGGCGTCGATGGCGCGGTCAAGCTGGGCCCGTGGCCCTACAACCCGACCAAGGCGAAGGAACTGCTGAAGGAAGCCGGCTACCCCAACGGCTTCGAGAGCACGCTCTGGTCGGCCTACAACTACACGACCGCGCAGAAGGTGATCCAGTTCGTGCAGCAGCAGCTGGGCCAGGTCGGCATCAAGGTGCAGGTGCAGGCGCTCGAAGCCGGCCAGCGCGTCGAACGCGTCGAAAGCGCACAAGACCCTGCCACCGCGCCGGTGCGCATGTACTACGTGGGCTGGTCGTCGTCGACCGGTGAAGCCGACTGGGCGCTGCGTCCGCTGCTGTCGTCGGAATCGTTCCCGCCGAAGCTCTTCAACACGGCCTACTACAAGAACGACGAGGTCGACGCCGGCATCAAGAAGGCGCTGGTCACGACCGACCTGCCGGCCAAGGCGAAGATCTACGCCGACGTGCAGCAACGCATCTGGAAGGATGCACCCTGGGCCTTCCTGGTGACGGAGCAGCTGCTGTCGGTGCGTGCCCGCAATCTGGCCGGCTTCTACGTCATTCCCGATGGCAGCTTCAACTTCGACGACGTCGAACTGAAGTAAACGCGTCAACGCTGTTCCGCGACGATGACTTCCTACATCCTCAAGCGCCTGCTGGGTCTGCTGCCGACGCTCTTCATCGTCGCGGTGCTGGTGTTCCTGTTCGTCCACATGCTGCCGGGTGACCCGGCGCGGCTCGCGGCGGGCGTCGATGCCAGCCCCGAGACGGTCGAACTGGTGCGCCAGGACCTGGGTCTCGACAAGCCGATGCCCCAGCAGTTCCTGAACTTCTTCGTGAACCTGGTGCAGGGCGACTTCGGCACCTCGCTGCGCTCGAAGCGGCCGGTGTCGATAGAGATCGCCGAGCGCTTCATGCCGACGCTGCTGCTCACCCTCACCAGCATGGTGTGGGCGGTGGTCTTCGGCATGGTGATCGGCATCGTGTCGGCCGTGTACCGCAACCAATGGCCCGACCGCATCGGCATGACGCTGGCGGTCTCGGGCATCTCCTTTCCCGCCTTCGCGCTGGGCATGCTGCTGATGCAGGTGTTCTCGGTGCAGCTGGGCTGGCTGCCGACCGTCGGCGCCGATTCGTGGCGCCACTACATCCTGCCCTCGCTCACGCTGGGGGCGGCCGTCGCGGCCGTGATGGCGCGCTTCACACGGTCGTCCTTCATCGAGGTGATCCAGGAAGACTTCGTGCGCACCGCGCGCGCCAAGGGCGTGAGCGAGAAATGGGTGGTGCTCAAGCACTGCCTGCGCAACGCGCTGATTCCCGTGGTGACCATGATGGGCCTGCAGTTCGGCTTTCTTCTCGGCGGCTCGATCGTGGTCGAAGCCGTCTTCAACTGGCCGGGGTTGGGCCGCCTGCTGGTCGACGCGATCGACATGCGCGACTACCCCGTCATCCAGACCCTCGTGCTGCTCTTCTCGCTCGAGTTCATCCTGATCAACCTCGTCGTCGACGTGCTCTATGGCTTCATCAATCCCACCATCCGATACAAGTGAAGCGTCCGTGACGATGGCCGCCGCCGTGGCGGTGGTCGAGGCCGGCGTGCGCACCCCGTGGAGCGAGTTCTGGCGCAAGTTCCGCATGCAGCACGTCGCCTTCGGCGCGCTCGTCTTCGTGGTGCTGCTGGTGCTGGTCGCGGTGCTCGCGCCCTGGATCGTGCCCTTCGACGCCGAGAACTTCTTCGACTACGACCGCATCAACCAGGGCCCGTCGGCCATGCACTGGTTCGGCGTCGACCCGCTGGGCCGCGACATCTTCAGCCGCATCCTGATGGGCACGCGCATCTCGCTGGCAGCGGGCTTCTTCTCGGTGGTGCTCGGCGCCATCATCGGCACCGTGTTCGGCCTCCTGGCCGGCTACTACGGCGGCTGGTGGGACCGCATCGTCATGCGCATCTCCGACGTGCTCTTCGCCTTTCCGGGCGTGCTGCTCGCGCTGGGCGTGGTGGCGATCCTCGGCAGCGGCATGGTCAACGTGGTGATCGCGGTGTCGGTGTTCAGCGTGCCGGCCTTCGCGCGCCTGGTGCGCGGCAACACGCTGGTGCTGAAGAACCTGACCTACATCGAGGCCACGCAGAGCATCGGCGCGAGCGACCGCACGATCCTGCTGCGCCACATCCTGCCGGGCACCATTTCGGCCATCGTCGTGTATTTCACGATGCGGCTGGGCACCTCGATCATCACGGCGGCGAGCCTGTCCTTCCTCGGCCTCGGTGCGCAGCCTCCGACGCCCGAATGGGGCGCGATGCTCAACGAGGCGCGCGCCGACATGGTCAACGCGCCGCACGTGGCGCTGTTCCCGTCGCTGGCGATCTTCTTCACCGTGCTGGCCTTCAACCTGCTGGGCGACGGCCTGCGCGACGCGCTCGATCCGAAGATCGACCGGCTGTAGCCATGGTGATGCCGGTCCCGCGCATCGGCCGCTTGCCTTCAGGCCGGCGCGATGCGATCACCGACGTGGCGGGCGTCAGCGTCGGCCACGCGACGCTCGACGAAGGAGGCGTGCAGACCGGCGTGACCGTCGTGCGCCCGCATGACGGCGACCCGTATCGGCAGCGCGTGCCTGCGGGCTTCGTGGTGCTCAACGGCTTCGGCAAGAGCGTGGGGCTGATGCAGGTCGAGGAACTCGGCGTGCTCGAGACGCCGATCGCGCTGACCAACACCTTCTCGGTGCCGGCGGTGGCGGCGGCACAGATTCGCCAGTGCGTGGCGGCCAACCCTGCGTGCGGTCGCGACCTGCCGACGGTGAATCCGCTGGTCTTCGAGTGCAACGATGGCTTTCTCAACGACATCCAGCGCATGGCGGTAAGCGGAGCCGACTACCTGCGGGCCCTGGCTGGCGCGAGCGAGGACTTCGAGCAGGGTTCGGTCGGGGCAGGACGCGGCATGACGAGCTTCGGGTTGAAGGGCGGCGTCGGCAGCGCCTCGCGGTGCGTGCAGATCGGCGCGACCATCTTCACGGTGGGCGCGCTGGTGCTGGCGAACTACGGCCGCCCGGAACAGCTGACGGTGGCCGGCGACGCGTGGGGCCCGCGGCTCGCGGCGCAATCCGGCGCCACGGACGACAGCCCCGAGAAGGGCTCGATCATCATGCTGCTGGCCACCGACGCGCCGCTCGATGCACGCCAACTGCGCCGCCTCGCGCTGCGCGCCGGCGCGGGGCTCGCACGCACCGGCTCGGTCTTTGGCCACGGCAGCGGCGACATCGCGCTGGCCTTCTCCACCGCCTACACGCTGCCGCAGCGCGCCGATGCGCCGATGCCCGCGGTCGCGCTGTTGCACGATGCGCTGCTCGACCCGCTCTTTCAAGCCGCGGCCGACAGCACCGAACAGGCGATTCTGCATGCGCTGTGGCGCGCGGAGACCGTCATCGGCCGCGACGGCCATGTGCGGCGCGCGCTGTGCGCTGTGCTGCCGCTCCCAACGAACTGACCCCATGAAAATCCTGATCTCCACCGACATCGAAGGCGTGGCCGGCGTTTACCACCCCCAGCAGACCCGATCGGGCAACGGCGAGTACGAGCGCGCCCGCCGCTGGATGACCGACGAGGCCAACGCCGCCATCGCCGGCGCCTTCGACGGTGGCGCGACCGAGGTCTACGTCAACGATTCGCACGGCGACTTCCGCAACCTGCTGCCTGACGTGCTCGACCCGCGCGCGCAGGCGATCCAGGGCAAGCCGCGCTACCTGAGCATGGTGGCGGGTGTGGAGTTGGGCATGGACGGCGTCTGCATGGTCGGCTACCACTCGCGCGCCCAAGGCGCAGGCATCCTGGCCCACACCATCAACAGCTTCGCCTTCGCGGCCATCGAGTTCGACGATCAGCCGATGAGCGAGGCGGGCATCTATGGCGCACTGGCGGGCGAGTACGGCGCGCCGGTGCTGATGGCGAGCGGTGACGACCTGTTCATCGCCGAGAGCCGGCCGCTGTTCCCGCACGCGACCTTCGTGCAGACCAAGCGCGCGACGGGGCAGACCAGCGGCATCTCGTTGTCGCCGGCGCAGTCGTGCGCGGCGATCCGTGCGGGCGTGGCCGAATCGATCGCAGCGCGCGGCGCGGTCAAGCCGCTCGTGTGGCCCGCGCCGCTGCGCGTGACGCTGCGCACCCAGACCCCGGCGCTGGCCGACCTGTTCTGTCAGTGGCCCACCTTCGAGCGTGTCGCGCCGGTCGAATTGCGTTTCGCAGCACCCTCGGTCGAGGCGGCGGTACGAATGCTCAATTGCTGTTCTGCGATGTCGGCCATGCTGCGGTAGCCCGCGCGGGAATGGCATGATCCGGCCCCATATCGGGGTCACCGCGCAGACGGGACCGGTCAATCAGGGAGGACCGTCATGTCATCGAATTCCAATGCCGCGCCGTCCATCGCGCGCACCGGGCTGAAGGCCAGTGCCGCCTTCGCCGGCTCGGTCATTCAGGGCATCGTGCTCGCCTTCGTGCTGGGTGGCGGCGTGTTCGCGTTCTACGTCACGCAACTGCACGGACCGGGCGCGCCTGCTGCGCGTGCAGGTGGCGCCGGTGCAGCGCTGGCGCTGCTCGTGTCGCCCCCGTTGCTGGTGGCCACGCTGCTGATCCTCTTCATTCCGCTGTACCTGATGGTCGGCGTCGCGCATGGTCGCCGCAAGGCCATGCAGAGGCTGGTGGCCGACCACGGCGATGCGATTTCGCAGCGACTCGCCATCGCGATCGGCAGCCGCATCGAAGCGATGCCGCGCACGCACGGTGTTCTCAAGCGCACGGCCGATTGGCTGTCGGTCGACCAGCTCTGCAGCCAGGTGGCGCCGATGCTGGGAAAAGGGCGGGCGATCCGCGCTGTGATCGCTTTCGTGCTGAAGCGTTTGCCGCTGTCCGAAACCTTGGCCGAGTGGCAACAGGCGCGCGCCGACATGCCCGATCAGCCCACGGCGCCCGGCGTCGACAGGCCGACGGATCCGGCGCTGCGCGAGCTGCTCACACGCCGCATCGGCGAGACGCTGAATGACCTGGGAACGCCATCCCGCACGCCCCTCTATATCGCCTTCGCAGCGCACGCCGCGCTGCTCGGCATCGGTCTCTGGCTGGTGTGGTGAGCTGACTGAACTGAGCGAACGGAGGGCTCAGAGCCCCAGCATCAGCTTCAGGTTCTGCACCGCGGCACCGCTGGCGCCCTTGCCCAGGTTGTCGAGGCGCGCGATGACGACCGCATGGCGATGGTCCTCGTTCGGGAACACCCGCAGCTCGAGCTGGTTCGTGTCGTTGAGCGCCGTGGGTTCGAGCTTGCCGTCCGGCGTCGGCGGCAGCACCGCGACGAACTTCTCGGGCGTGTTGCTCTGCGCGTAGTGCGCGGTCAGCACGTCGTGCAGATCGCCCGCCTTGGGTTTGCCCGGCAGGTCGTCCAGATGCAGCGGCAACTGCACCAGCATGCCCTGCTTGAAGTTGCCCACCGAAGGGATGAACACCGGCCGGCGCGTGAGCCCGGTGAACTTCATGATCTCGGGAATGTGCTTGTGCTTCAGGCCCAGCGCGTAGGTTTCGAACGGCGGCGCCTCGCCTTTTTCGTAGGCCTCGATCATGGTGCGGCCGCCCCCCGAATAGCCGCTGACCGAGGGCAGGGCAATGGGGAAGTCCTTGGGCAGCAGGCCGGCATCGACCAGCGGACGAACGATGGCGATGGCGCCGGTGGCGTAGCAGCCGGGATTGCCCACGCGCTCGGCCTTGGCGACGGCCTGCCAGTGGCCTTCGACCAGCTCGGGGAAGCCGAAGACCCAGTCGGGGTGCGTGCGGTGCGCGGTCGAGGCGTCGATGATCTTGGGCTTCCTGCCCGGCAGCTGGTCGATGAGGGCGACCGATTCGATCGCCGCGTCGTCGTGCAGGCAGAGGATGACGAGGTCGACGCCGGCCATCAGGTCACGCTTGGCATTCGCGTCCTTTCGCAACTCGGGCGCGATGCTGACGAGTTCGATCTGGGGCATCTTCGCGAGCCGCTCGCGAATCTGGAGGCCGGTGGTGCCGGCTTCGCCGTCGATGAAGACCTTGGCCATGGTGTTTTTACCGATGAGGGGCTACGTGATGACCGCAGGCGCACGCGCGCCGTTGGTGCGGCGCACCATGATACAGTCGCCTGTTGTTCGCCGCCCCCGCCCTGCGGAGCGCCGTGGCCCCCGAACAACAGCCCCATCCCTCTCCTGTTTTCAACCTCCGTTCCGAGAGACACCTCATGAAGATTCACGAGTACCAAGGCAAGGAAATTCTTGCCAAGTTCGGCGTGCCCGTGCCGCGCGGCATTCCGGCATACACGGTCCAGGAGGCGGTCGAGGCCGCCCAGAAACTTGGCGGCCCCGTGTGGGTGGTCAAGGCCCAGATTCACGCGGGCGGCCGCGGCAAGGGCGGCGGCGTCAAGGTCGCCAAGACCATCGAGGACGTGAAGCGCATCGCCGGCGAAATCCTGGGCATGCAGTTGATCACGCACCAGACCGGCCCCGAAGGCCAGAAGGTTCGTCGCCTCTACATCGAAGACGGCGCCGACATCAACAAGGAATACTACATTTCCGCCGTGACCGACCGCGCGACCCAGAAGGTCGCGTTCATCGCGTCGAGCGAAGGCGGCATGGACATCGAGGAAGTGGCGCATTCGTCGCCCGAGAAGATCATCACGGTCTTCGCCGACCCGCAACTCGGCCTGACCGACGCGCAAGCCAAGGAAATCGCCGACGGCATCGGCATGCCGGCCGATTCGACCGCGCAGACCGTCGACATCCTCAAGAAGCTCTACACCTGCTACATGGAGACGGACGCCTCGCTGGTCGAGATCAACCCGCTCAACCGTGACAGCAAGGGCAACGTGATGGCGCTCGACGCGAAGTTCAACTTCGACCCGAACGCGCTGTTCCGCCACCCCGAACTCGTCGCCCTGCGCGACCTGGACGAAGAAGACGCGGCCGAAGTCGAAGCCTCGAAGTTCGATCTCGCCTACATCTCTCTCGACGGCAACATCGGCTGCCTGGTGAACGGCGCCGGCCTGGCCATGGCCACCATGGACACCATCAAGCTGTTCGGCGGCGAGCCGGCCAACTTCCTGGACGTGGGCGGCGGTGCCACCCCCGAGAAGGTGACCGAAGCCTTCAAGATCATGTTGAAGAACAAGAACGTCAAGGGCATTCTGGTCAACATCTTCGGCGGCATCATGAAGTGCGACACCATCGCCACCGGCGTGATCGCAGCCTGCAAGGCCGTGAACCTCTCCGTGCCGCTGGTCGTGCGCATGAAGGGCACGAACGAAGTCGAAGGCAAGAAGATGCTGGCCGATTCCGGTCTGCCCATCATCAGCGCCGACACGATGGCCGACGCGGCCCAAAAAGTGGTTGCGGCAGTCGCCAAGTAAGGAACAAGTCATGTCGATCTACATCAACAAAGACACCAAGGTCATCACCCAAGGCATCACCGGCAAGACCGGTCAATTCCACACGGAAAAGTGCCAGGAATACGCGAACGGCAAGAACGCCTTCGTGGCAGGCGTGAACCCGAAGAAGGCCGGCGAGTCGATCTTCGGCATCCCGATCTTCGGTTCGGTCAAGGAAGCCGCATCGCAGACCGGCGCGACCGTGTCGGTGATCTACGTGCCGCCTCCGGG
Organism: Variovorax sucrosi; assembly: GCF_051216635.1. Classification (NCBI taxonomy): domain Bacteria; kingdom Pseudomonadati; phylum Pseudomonadota; class Betaproteobacteria; order Burkholderiales; family Comamonadaceae; genus Variovorax; species Variovorax sucrosi. Next base: position 94,731 of record NZ_JBPJZU010000005.1, read on the forward strand.
CGCCGCTGCCGCCATCTGGGAAGCCGTCGAGGCCGACCTGGACATGGCGATCTGCATCACCGAAGGCATTCCGGTCAAGGACATGCTCGAAGTGCGCAACAAGATGAAGGCCAAGGAAGCCGCCGGCGGCAAGAAGACGCTGCTGCTCGGTCCGAACTGCCCCGGCCTGATCACGCCCGACGAAATCAAGATCGGCATCATGCCCGGCCACATCCACCGCAAGGGCCGCATCGGCGTGGTCTCGCGCTCGGGCACGCTGACCTATGAAGCCGTGGCCCAGCTGACCGAAATCGGCCTCGGCCAATCGTCGGCAGTCGGCATCGGCGGCGACCCGATCAACGGTCTGAAGCACATCGACGTGATGAAGGCCTTCAACGACGATCCGGACACCGACGCCGTCATCATGATCGGCGAAATCGGCGGCCCGGACGAAGCCGACGCCGCCCGCTGGTGCAAGCTCAACATGAAGAAGCCGGTGGTCGGCTTCATCGCCGGCGTCACGGCGCCTCCGGGCAAGCGCATGGGCCACGCCGGCGCGCTGATTTCCGGCGGTGCCGACACGGCCGATGCCAAGCTCGCCATCATGGAAGAGTCGGGCTTCACCGTGACGCGCAACTTCTCGGAACTGGCCAAGCTGCTCAAGGCCAAGCTGTAAGACTCGCGTCCCTCGCCACACACAAACGAAGAGCGCTCGCAATTGAGGTTGCGGGCGCTTTTTCAATACATAACACGTGGAAAAGAGACATGGAACTCCTTCAAAGCGCCGACTTCTGGATCGGCCTGATCAAGATTGTCTGGATCAACATCATTCTTTCGGGTGACAACGCGGTGGTGATCGCGTTGGCGGCCCGTTCGCTGCCGCCGGCGCAGCAGAAAAAAGCCGTGCTGTTCGGCTCGGGCGCGGCCGTGGTGCTGCGCATCGCGCTGACGGTGGTCGCGGCCAAGCTCCTGGGCCTGCCTTTCCTGCAGATCGTCGGCGGCATGCTGCTGCTGTGGATCGGGCTCCAATTGCTGGGCGACGAGGAAGAAGGCGATGGCGAGAGCAAGGAGTACGGCAGCCTCATGGCCGCCGTGCGCACCATCCTGATCGCCGACCTGGTGATGAGCCTGGACAACGTGATCGCCGTAGCCGCCGCTGCCCAGGGCAATACGACGCTCCTGGTCCTCGGTCTGGCGATCAGCATTCCCTTGGTGATCTTCGGCAGTACGCTCATGATCAAGCTCATGGAACGCTTCCCCATCATCGTGATGCTCGGCGCCGCGCTGATCGGCTGGGTCGGTGGCGAGACCATCGTGAATGACGTCTTCCTGCACGACGTGCTGGTCGCCAACCCCTGGCTGCACTATGCTGCGGCGGCTGCAGGCGCCGCCTTCGTGGTGTTGGTGGGGCGCTGGCTGCAAAGGCGCAACCGCCCCCAGCCTGCGCACTAACGCGCACTAATGCGCCTTTCGGCCCGATGACCATGACTGCTCCCGATACGTCTCCCCCCCCTCTCGAGGATGCGGTCCAGTCATGGGATTTCGCGGCGCTGACCGACGCCGGTCGGGTGCGCGCCAACAACGAAGACGCGATCGCCGTCGACGCCTCGCTCGGCCTGACGATCCTGGCCGACGGCATGGGCGGCTACAACGGCGGCGAAGTCGCCAGCGGCATGGCGGTGGCGTTGCTGCAGGCCAGCTTTGGCCGCTGGCTCGCGCATGCCGGCGCCGATGCGCATGCGCGTGCCGTCAAGCGCGCCCTTCAGGCGGGCACCGACGAGGCCAATGCCGCCATCCTGGAAGCCGGCGTGGCCAACATGCAACTGCAAGGCATGGGGACGACGCTGGTGCTGGCGGCTTTCGGGCCGCAGCGGGTGGTGGTCGGCCACATCGGCGACTCGCGCTGCTACCGGCTGCGGGCCGGCAAGCTGCAGCTGCTGACGCGCGACCATTCGCTGCTGCAGGAACAGCTCGACGCCGGCCTCATCACGCTCGAGCAGGCGGCGCAGTCGCCGCACCGCAACCTGGTGACACGCGCGCTGGGCATCGAGCGCGCGGTCGAACTCGAGATGCACGAGCACGGCGCCCGGCTCGGCGACCTTTATCTGCTGTGCTCGGACGGGCTCAGCGAGATGGTGAGCGACGACCAGATTCGCACACTTCTGTTACATAACTGCGACTTGACTCAAAAAGCACTACTTTTGGTTGCAGCGGCGAACGACAATGGCGGCCGGGACAATATTTCTGTCGTCCTTGCGAGGGCTGCCGGCGACGAAGCGTCGGAAGCCCAGGGGTAGAAGTCCAGCAGATCCACCCTTTGCACAGGGGCCGCTGATACAAACACGCAGTTCAGGAGTCGGCCATGCCGAAAATGATCGTTTCGATCGATGGGGTTGTGATCAAAGAGGTAACGCTCGCCAAGGACCGGACCACGCTCGGCCGGCGGCCTTACAACGACATCGTGATCGACAATCTGGCGATCAGCGGCGAGCACGCTGTGCTGCACATGATCGGCGGCGACGTCTACCTTGAAGACCTCAACAGCACCAACGGAACGTACGTCAACGCTCGCGCCATCAAGAAGCAGGCGCTGGAGAACAACGACGTCATCGAGGTCGGCAAGTACAAGATCCGCTACCTGGCGGGCGGCGAACCCGGCGCGGTCGCCAGCGGCCCGGTGCGCGTCGGGCCGCCCGTCGTGTCCGGGCCCATCCCCCTGTCCAGCGCGCCGACCGTGTCGTCGCCCCTGGGCGGCCCGGTGGCCGCGGCGGCCATCCGTGTGCTGTCGGGTGCCGGAGCCGGGCGCGAGCTTTCCCTCGAGAAGGTCGTCACGACCATCGGCAAGCCCGGCGTCGCCGTGGCGGCTGTCACGCGGCGGCTGCACGGCTATGTCGTCGCCCCGATCGACGGCGGCACCACGCTCAACGGCGAGCTGCTCGGCAACGAAGCCGTGGCGCTGCAAGATGGTGACGTGCTCGAATTGGGCGGCACGCGCATGCAGTTCATTCACGCCTGATCTTTCCTGGTGGGGCAACGCCGGCTACGGCGCGACATGAAAGCGCTGCGCCAGCACTGGCTGCGAATCCTCATCACGCTGCTGCCGGTCGTCGTGGCGCTTGGCCATGCGGCCGGCGCCTGGCGTTCCCCTTTCGTCGAGCCTTTCGACAATTTCATCTACGACACGCGGCTGCGGCTCACCATGCCGCGCACGCTCGACCCCCGCATCGTCATCGTCGACATCGACGACCCGAGCCTCCAGCAACTGGGCCAGTGGCCGTGGAGCCGCGACAAGCTGGCGCGGCTGACCGACGAGCTCATGGACCGGCAGCAGGCGGCGGTGCTCGGCTATGACGTGCTCTTCGTCGAGACGGACGGCAGCTCGGGCCTGAGCACGCTGCGCACCCTGGCCGACGGCCCCCTGCGCGACAACGCGCCCTTCGCCGAGCAACTGGAACTGCTGGCCCCCAGCCTCGACTACGACGTCACGTTCGCCCAGTCGCTGGCCGGCGAGCGGGTGGCGCTCGGCTACTACTTCACCCAGACGGCAACGCCCCATGCCAAGGGCCGGCTGCCCACACCGGTGCTGTCGGTCGATGCCTTTCCGCGCGGCCGCGCCTATGCCACCCGCTGGAACGGCTTTGCCGGCAGCATCACGCCGCTGGCCGCAGCCGCGCCGACCAGCGGCTTCATCAACGTGCTGATCGAGTCGAGCGAAGACGGGGTGGTGCGCGCGGCCCCGTTGCTCGCGCGCTATGACGGCGACGCGGCGACGCCGGGCTTTTACGAATCGCTGGCGCTGGCTGTCTACCGGCTGGCGCGCGGCACCCCGTCGGTCCGGCCGTCTTTCACGCCCAACGCCTTGCCGAATGCACCGGTCCTGCTCGAGGCGGTGGTGCTGAATTCGTCGGCGATGCCGCGCCTGCGGGTACCCGTCGACCAGAGCGCCAGCCTGCTGGTGCCGTACCGCGGCCCCGGCGGCGCCCGCGGCGGCTCGTTCCGCTATGTGGCCGCGGCCGACGTGCTGGCCGGCAAGCTGGCACCGGCCGAACTCAAGGACAAGATCGTGCTGATCGGCGCCACTGCGCCCGGCCTGCAGGACTTGCGGGCGACACCCGTCGGCGCAGCCTTCCCTGGCGTGGAAGTGCATGCCAACATCATCTCGGGCCTGCTCGATGCCCGGCTGCCTTTCGTGCCGGACTATGCCCCCGGCTACGACGTGCTGGTGCTGCTGGTGGCCGGCCTCGTCCTGGCCGTCGGCATGTCGCTGCTGCCCGCCTCGCGCGCCGTGCTGCTCGGTGCGGCGGTCGGCACCGTGGTCGTCGGACTGAACGCGGTACTGTTCGCCAGCTTTGGCCTGGTGCTGCCTCTGGCGGTCGCGCTGATGATGATGGCGATGGCCTTCGTGCTCAACATGAGCTGGGGCTACTTCGTCGAGGCGCGGGCCCGCCGCAGCCTGGCGCGGCTGTTCGGCACCTATGTGCCGCCGCAGCTGGTGGACGAGATGCTGGCGCGCCCCGAGCGCTACAGCATGCGGGCCGAAAGCAAGGAGCTCACCGTGATGTTCTGCGACATGCGCGGCTTCACCCAGCTGTCCGAGAAGATGGCGCCGACCGAGCTGCAGGCCTTTCTCAACGCCGTCTTCAGCCGGCTCACCGAAATCATCAACGCCCACCGCGGCACGGTCGACAAGTACATGGGCGATTGCGTCATGGCCTTCTGGGGCGCGCCGGTCGACACCCCCAACCACGCCACGCTGGCCGTTCGGGCGGCGGTCGAAATGGTCGCCGCCGTGCAGGAAATCAACCTGGCGCACCGCGACGCCGGCCGCCCGGAAATCAGCGTGGGCATCGGCCTGAACACCGGCGTCATGAGCGTCGGCGACATGGGCTCGGCAGTGCGCCGCAGCTATACGGTGGTGGGCGACGCCGTCAACCTGGCCGCCCGGCTCGAAGGCCTCAGCGGCCACTATGGCGCGCAGATCCTCGCGTCCGAAAGCACCCGGCAGGCCGTGCCGACGTACATCTGGCAGGAACTCGACCTGGTCTACGTCCGGGGCAAGGCCCGCGCCGTGGCCATCTTCACGCCGGTGGGGCACGGCGGCGACGTCGGCGTTGCCCACCTGGCGCAGCTCGAACGCTGGGCGCTCGTGCTCTCGGCCTACCGTGCCCAGCAGTGGGCCGAGGGGCGCACCCTGCTTGCGCCGCTGCTGGCGGCCGATGCCAAAAAAGTCCTTTACCAGCTTTACGCCAAGCGTTTAGCCTCCATGGCATTGCAGCCCAAAGACCCGAACTGGGACGGCGCAATCCGCTTCGAAACCAAATAACCCAAGGGTCTTACACAATGCAGGTGCGTGTGCTCGGCTGTTCTGGCGCCATCGCCAAGGACTGTCGCACGACATCCTTCCTGGTCGACGACGACCTCCTCATCGATGCCGGCACCGGCGTCGGCGACCTCACGCTGGCGCAGATGGCGGACATCGACGACGTGCTGCTCACCCACTCGCACCTCGACCACATCGCCGCCCTGCCGCTGATGATCGACGCCGTCGCGTCTCGCCGGACGCAGCCGCTGCGGGTGCACGCGCTGCGCGCCACCATCGAGGCCCTGCGCGCCCACGTCTTCAACAACGTCATCTGGCCCGATTTCGCGAGCATTCCCAGCCGCGAGTCGCCTTTCGTCAGCTTCCATGACATCGCGGTCGGCCAGACCCTGCAACTCGGCAGCCGCCGACCCAAGGCCGTCGAGGTGCTGCCGGCCGTCCACACCGTGCCCGCCTGCGGCTTTGCCGTGCGCTGCGCGGCCACCGGGGGGCCGCACTGGGTCTACAGCGGCGACACCGAGCGCAACCCGCCCTTCTGGGACCGCGTGAACGCCCTCGACGTTGCCATGCTCGTCATCGAAACCGCCTTCAGCGACCGCGAGCAGGCCCTGGCCCAGCGCAGCCTGCACCTGTCGCCGGCCACCCTGGTCGACGAACTGGCGTACATCGCAACGGGCCGGGACTACCCGATCTACATCACCCACACCAAGCCGGCCGAAACCGGCGAGATCATGAACCAGATCGACGCCATCACGGCCGACTGGCAAGCGCGCGGCGTGGCGCGGCACGACATCCGCTGGCTGCAGACGGGCGGCGTGCTGACCGTCTGAGCCGGAGCCGAGCGAGGGGACCGCCATCGTCACTTTCGGCAGGCGTGACGCGTTTTGTCAGGGTGTGAGGCTCGCAAACAACGAAGTTTGTCACGCCATGTAACCAAAACGTGAACAAATGGGCGTCCACTGGCCCATCGGCGTCAGGGTTCGGGGTTGGCACAGTAGCTGCGGATAGAACCCCGCGCCGGGCACATTCCGGCCCTGTCAACCCAACCTGGAGTAAGTAATGAACCGTCGTTCCATCGCACGCAACGTGCAAAAGGGTTTCACCCTGATCGAGTTGATGATCGTTGTGGCGATCATTGGTATCTTGGCTGCTATTGCCATTCCTCAGTATTCAAATTACACTTCCCGCACTCGCGCGGCTGGAGCGATGGCTGAATTGGCTTCGGTAAAAACGGCCATCGCAGTGTGCTACACCGAGACCCTCACTTTGACTGGCTGCAATTCCAACACTAACGGAATCCCGGTTGCGGTCACGAACGCTGCTACTGGGGCTACGAGAAATATTACTGCCGCAAGTGTGACGAACGGGGTTATTACCGCTACATCTGGCGCCACGACGGCCGCTTCACCCCCTGTAGCACTGACCATCATCGACACCCCTACCATTGCAGCAGCCAACGGCAATATGCTTTGGACGAACACTGGTACGATATGTAACGACACCAGAGGCCTGAAGGGCGGCCAAGGCGACTGCCTGTAATCGGTCTAGTGGGCTACGTGGAGGCCCACTGAGGCCAACACCGTTAGTCATCGGTCGACAAAATTATCTTTTCGTTAAAAAAAGGAGCGCCTTGGCGCTCCTTTTTTCATGAGATGCCGATCGGATAGAAAATAAGCGTGACCGGCCGGTGAGTCTGCCTCTATGATTGACGACTTGCGAGTGCTGACGTGAGTCGTCTTCGCACTCAACACCCATGCATTTAAATGCTACGAATTCCACTGCGCTTTTCGACCCATTGACCGCGGCAACTATACTTCGGCTTTTCAGTAGCTGAATTGAGCTTCCTATTGTCACAATGAAAGCGTTGCTTTCCCTTAGTCAAAAGATTCGCCCTAAATATCAAAGCGGGCGTGGCTTGTTGGAAGTATTCATGGCGATTGCCATCCTATGTCTGCTTGGGGTTATTTTGCTTATCCAGCTTCGATCTTAAAAACCCGCCCTCAATCTCCAGATTGGGCGATAGCGAAAGAGGTGCATTGGAAAGCTGAGCAGCCTAATAATTGGCAAGCTGTTGATAGTGAACCTTTCCTGCGAAGATCGGAACAAAGTTAAGCAGAAGTACGTCGCTGTATGCACTTTGCAGCATCAGCCAAGGTAGCTCAGCCGCCGTTCGCCGTGACAAACACTCAGCAGAACTGGCAAATGATTCTGGCAGGAGCGCTCATCAAGGCCGGCATTCCGCGCGCAAACCATGATTGATGAAGTCACGATCTGCCAATGAGCCGCCAAGCGGAACTGACGACCTTCAGTCGAAGCTCGAATCTAACGCTCATGCGCCACACGGTCTTCGCCGTGCCATAGGAAGGGAAGCCGAACATCAGCAAGAGGACACCGGGGCGCACGATCCTGGTAACCGCAAAACTGCTTCACAACCGGACCGAACCAAGTTCGGGCGATGGATATCGGGTATCGGGCGGCACCACACCGACGGCCACATTTGCGCCTGCAGGCCCGAACACCTACGTGGTGTACTTTGATTCGCTGCTGCCCCTTTTCCTCCGCGACAACCTCTCCCTTGCTGATTCCACATCAATAACTTGGGGCCTGTTCAATGAGCCAGACGGACCAATAGGTCGCGCATGTTGATCAACTCTTCGAGTTTAAGAAGTTACAGAAATCAGCCATTTTTGTTTTGCCCAAGCGGCTGCTAAGTATCCGACTGACAGGCATCGGGGACTGCAGTGCCCAGCAGCAAAGACACCACTCAATCCGCCGTCGGCACTTCCCGCCAGTTCAACAGCCGCAGATTGAGGCCCGCGGGTGGCCTGAAACGGATGTTCCGCAGGTCGCCGGGCACGTCACCGGACACCAGGCGCACGACACCGTCGACGCTCACGAATTTAAGATCGGTGACCGCGGTGCCGTACTGCACGAAGGCTACGCTGTTGCCGTTGGCGTCGATCAGGGCTGAACGGCCCGTTCCGTAGTCGATGGCATAAGTGACGCTCACGCCGGAGGGGCTGCAGGCATCGCTGCTGGTGAGCAGCGGTGAAAACGCCACGATACCGTTGAAAGCGGTGGGGCTGCTCACCATGCGCAGGCCGATGCCATTTTCGGAGCCCAGGTCCATGTACCAGCCCAATGCGTCGTTCGGGATGGCGGCACCGGTGGTCAGGTTCGTCACGGCGGTCAATTCGGTGCGCGTAACCGGCATGGTGGCATCGGCCGGCTTGAAGGCGGTGGCGGTGCCGTCGATGACGGCATAGAAGGTCTGTGCTGCACTGGAGTTGATATCGCTCGCATCGAGCAACTGGCCCGTACCGATCATCACGTAGCGCTTGCGGCTGCTCGGTTGGATCTGGATGAGCGGGCGCGTCGTGATGGGCTGCGCGCGCGGCGTGGGTGATGCGCCATCGGTGAACTGCGCGATCTTGGTCGGAGCCGGGTAGGGCGCACTCGTGCCTACGGCCGCAGTGACGTCGAAGCGCCACAGCTGCCCGGAAAGATCACCCACATAGACCGCGTCGGCGGTGCCGTCGGTCAGGTCGGAAATGAAGGCGGTCGCGTGGGTCAGGCCGTTGGCCGCTGCGCCGGTACTGATCTTCTGCAGGACTTCGCCGGTCTGGGGCCGCAGGATGTAGAGATAGCCTCTGCCGTCGTTGTTGTTGTAACCCGAGGTCAGCACCACCACCCAGCCATAACGGCGGGTCTTCATCAACAGGGGCGAGCCGAAGCTAAAGCCCATGTTCGCGTCCGTGAACTCCCACAGCACCTTGCTGGCGACGGTGGTTTCGTCGGTCATATCGCCTGGATTGGTCACGTCGAGCGCGTAGAAGCTCTTCCCGCCTTTGCCCAGGCCACCCACCAGCAGAGAGCGCCAGTCCGAGGAGTCTGCGTCGGTGGTCGTGAAGGTGCCACCGGCATGGTTGAAGTCGATGTCCACGACTTCCGGCGTGGCATCGACGTAGTACCTGTGCAGGTAGTTCGGATTGCCCAGTTGAGCCAGGCCGTCCACGGTGGGCGTGGCCGGATTGCTGGGGCCCTTGAACACGGCGCTCGGCACATAGGCGAATTGCTCGAGGCCGGCATTGGCGCCGGTCAATTCGCCCCGGAATGCGTGCAGCATGCCGTCGTTGGCCCCGGCGTAAACCATCGTGGGACGCGCCGCTTTGCCCGCCTTGAACGCAGCATAGCCAGGGTTCACGGCGTCGGAGTAGGTCGAGCCGGGCGGGCCGACGGGCTTGACCTTCGCATTGACGATGTCGCCCAACAGCTTGCTGCGTAGCCGGTAGGGCCTGGTGGCGTCGGAGTCGGTCTTTTCATGGCTTCGGTCGCCACGCAGATAGTTCAGGTAGTCGGCGCTGTCGTCGCCCGTCACGAAGGCCGTGTCGAGCGCCGCTCTTTGGCTGCCAGTGCCGCTGGAGATGGCGTCGATCCGGAACGGCACGCCTGCGGAGCCACTCCAGGTGGCGATGCGGCGGTTGGTGTCCCAGCCCTCCCCCGCCAACTGGGTGGCGAGCTTGTCGGTGCTGGTCCATCGCAACTGGCGTGACGGCGTGCCGTCGGCCGTGAAGCTGAGCTCGCTCGCGCTGACGACGCTCGTCCAGTCTTGCGCGTTGTACTGGGAGGCGTACGACGCAGCCCCCAATCCCTGTATCTGCAAGGCAGAGAGAGAGAACGAAGTCGTGTAGGCCTGAATCGCGTTCACGATGTTCTCGAACGCCTTCGTGAGACCTGACACCAAGGTTTCGGGCTTGCCGGCCGCGAAGTAGTTGTCCGGGCGCGCTTGCGTGAGCGGGGTGTTCCGGGCGTCGGTGAGCGTATCCCCTGTGGTGGACCACCAGTCCAGCGGAATGGTGCCGGCGAACGTGTAAGGGTTGAAGTCAGCGGGAAGCTTTTTCTGATTCAGCCCCCCGAACTTCGCGGCCAGGTAGAACTTGTTGTTGCGCGAGAACGGCTGTTCCAACACGTCCACCCAGTACGTCTGCACGGTTTGTTTGCCGGTCAGGTCGTTGCGAATGTCCATGGTGTTGGCGTCGTAGGCAAGGCCGGCCATGTAGTCGGTCGAGTTCGAGGAGCCCGTTCCGACGGTCGCCTGGTTCTCCCCCATGCCCTGCAAACTCTTGACCTTGTTGGTCGCGGTCACGGCATTGACGGAGGTGTCCGAGCGCACCTCGTCCGGCATGGTGGGCTCGTCGGCGGTCAGTGTGTTGCCGGGAACGTTCTTGTCCCGGTGGGTGTAGATGTCTCCGATGCCCAGAACGAAGTTGCGCTGGCACGAGTATTGGATCGGGTCGCCCCAATTGGTGATGACGGGGAAGCCATCCACCCACTTGGTGCGTGTGGCAGCATCGCTTGCCCCGCTCATGTCGCTCCAGGCAGGCACGTTGCCCAGGTTGCGGTAGTAGCGCAACGCTGCATAGAACAACTCGTTCACCGGGTCGATGGCCTTGTAAGTTCCTGGCATCAGTTGCCCGAACTTGTTGAGGTAGTTCATCACTCCACTGTCGCTAACCGTGGCGCCGGCTGTATTGGTGGCGTCCGTGGGGTCGGGGTTGCGCGCGAGCACCCCAGTGTTGGCATCCCACTCGCTGGCGAGGTTGGTGGCAGGAGTTTCGCCCGGCACCGGGTAAGTCGGACCGACGAACTTCTGCCTTGCGCGCAGCACGGCGCCGTCTCTAAGAAGGTTGTCATCGTTCAAGTACCCGAAGGCGCTGTAGCGCATCTTGTTTGCGTACTGCTGGATCAGCCCCTCGGGCTTGTAGTTGCTGCCGTAGGCCTTGCAGTTCGGCTCCAGGCCGCCGGCTGCCGCCGAGGGGTCGCACACCTTCACGCGCACTGTGTAATCTTGCAAGCCACCGTCGTCGCTGAAGGCAGTGAAGATGCCGGCAGAAGGCTTGCGCCACAGCAACTGCATGACGGCGCCGCCACCGCCTTCGTAATATTCCACCCGCACGCGGTAAGTCTGGCCGGCCGTCATGGCGATAGGTACCGAGTCGTCGATCACCGGGCCGTGGTCGGTCCAGTTGTTGATCACGCAATTGCCATTGGTACCCGTGTTGTTGGTGCAGGCGTCGAAGCCGCCGCCGTTGGTCGACACCCACACGCGCACGCCGTCGTCCGAGTTGGTGCGAAACACATAGCTGCCGGTTTCGGGGGCGGTGTAGGTTCCATCGAAGCGCGCCGAGAAATTGTCTGTACCGATATTCGATTGAGGGCGGCCTGTGCCCCAGTCGTGATAGGCCGAATCATTGAGTACGGTAGATGACGCCCCGCTCAGCGTGGTGTTGTTGAAGTAGTTCGCTGTCATCGTCCGCGTGGCAGTACCCGTGGCGTTGATCCGCATCGCAAAGCCGCGGCCATCGATGACGACCGACAAGGCCGTGGCTGTCGAGAACGGCGTGGCACCGGCGACCTGGTCCAGTGGGATGCGCCCTTCGGCACGGGCGGTTTGATCGCGCGTGGGGAAGTAGCCCTGCCCGGCATTCCGCCCTTTTTCGATGATCGTCTCGGTCGGGGTGTCCAGGACGCGCCGTCCACCGGTCATGGCCCATCGGAAGGGGTCGATCGCGGTGAGCGTGGCCCAATTGAGAAAGTTGCCACTCCACTGGCCGGTACAGGTCCTGGTGGCACTGCGTCCGACAGGCGCAAAGTAACTGGAGTCGCCCAACGCGGAGTCGGCAGTCACGCCATTGGGCGTCGAGTCCGGCATGTACCTGTAGCACTTCTCGGGGTCGAAGTACCCCAAGAAACGAGTATTGCTGTTGTAGTCGGCGACGTGGGCCACCCGCGATACGGTGGGGTATTCCACCGACAGCGTGAGCGCCAGGTTGCCCGGCACGTCCGAGGTCGCGAACACCGGCTGATCGGACAGTGTGGTCGCCGAGGCGATCATGGCTGCGCCGATCATCAGGCCCAAACCAGTGGCGATGCCGGCACGGCAAACCGCACGAACACGCGATCGGATGCTTGTTTTCATATTCGCCTTGGGCCTACTCGGGCTTGGTGAAAGAGGCCTGCAGGAACACCTGTGTGTCGCGCGGGCCGTCGACGCGCACGCTCACCCGATAAATCGGCGGGCTGGGGACGGACGGGCCGGGTGTGCTCAGCTGGCTTTGGTCGCCGCCCAGCGTTTCCGTGCTCGAAGGTGTGTAGACGCAGCGGTTGTTGCCAACGGTCGAAAACAAGCCGGTGGCGTTGCACATGCGGTCGATCACGTAGTGCACGGTGACATTGCCGCTGCCCGTAATGCTGGCACCGGTCGGTGCAAAGGTATTGTTCAGGACGTCGGGTCCGGTCAGCGTGGTCTTTTTCAGCAGCACGCGGGGAATGCCGTGTTCGTTGGTCTGGAGCTCGACGGCGCTGTAGTTCGCGCTCGGCAGGTTGGCTCTGGTGGTGGTCGATGTGGCGAGCGCGCCGCCGGCCTGGAAGGCACGCATGGCCTGTGCGATCGCGAGTTCGCCCTGGTTGACGAGGTCACGCTTGAACGCGAGATTGCCGGCACCGAACAGCGAGGTATTCATCGACCGCATCACGGCGACGCCGCCGGCAAGCAGCACCACAAGGATGATCAGGCAGAACAGCAGCACCACGCCGCGCTCGCGCGCCGGGCCTTGCGTTTTGGACAGGGTCTTCATGACAAGGGCAGCAACAGCATGTTGCGCAGCGGGATGGTGGTGTCGATGACGCGGTAGCGGAAGTTCTGGTCCGTCGTGGGAACGGTCAGCGTGCGCCGCGCGGCCGCGTCGAGGTCGCCGAAGATGGTCAGCGTCGCAGGGGTTACGGCAGTCTTCTCGTACAGGCTCGAGCGGGTCACAAGTGCAACGCGCACAGCCACGATCCGGCGGAGCGTGTCAGGCGCCGTCATGAGGGTGCCGATGGCGTAGTTGGTCGCGCCGGGGTCAACCCACGTCTCGACCGTGCCGTTGCCGTCAGTGTCGACGCCGTAGACCGCATACAGGGCCACAACACCGTCGGCCAGCGATTGCAGGGCCGAGGCGTCCGTGCCTTCGTTGGCATTGGTGCCGGCTGCGCGGAGCAGGTCGTAGGCCACGAGAGTTCGGTCTGCGCCCACGCCGACAAGCTGGAATTGAACGTTGTTGGCTTGTACGTTGCCCAAGGGGGTGAAGAAGGCGGAACCGCTCCCGGCCAGCGTGGCCAGCGAGGTCGTGCTGCCGGTCGATGTGACATAGCGGTCGCCCACAGGTAGCACCTCGTTGCCCGTCGCATTCAATGCCGTAACGGCCGAGGCATCGGCTGCATGGACCTGCTCGATAAGGCAATCGTCCACGCCTTCCTGACTTACCAGGCCGATGTCCCCATTGCCAAGTCCGATGGTGTTGTCGAGTCGCAGGTTGTTGGTGCTGGCAATGCCCGACCGGATGCGCCGCGGCACGTCGCCTGCGGCTGCATTGCCGCCCATGATGACCAGCATGTCCGAACTGCCCGCCGTGGCGCCCTTGGCGATCAGCAGAGGGGCGACGCGCAGGTTGCCGGCCGCCGCGGCACCAGCGCCTCCGAGCAATGTGTCGAAAGGCGCCGGGAAGGCGGTGGTGCGCGGAAGGATGGTGGTCTGTGCGCCGCCGATGCTGCGCGACGCGCTCAGTCGACAGCCGAACACGCCGCGCGTGCCGGTCTGCGCAAATCCGGACCCCACACTCCGCAGCATGCGATCGATGACGTAGGCGGCATAGGCTCCGCTCTGGTTCATGTCGTTGGTGGACGTGGTGCTGCGCTTTCGCGATTCGCCGAGCGTCACGACGCTTGTCACGGCAAGCACGACGACCAGGCCGATCACCATGGCCACCATCAATTCGATGAGCGTCACGCCGCGCAATCGGGCACGGACGAGGGGCGGGTGAGTGGAAATCATGGCATCGATGGCAGCGTGACCCGCGTGGTGAGACGACTGCCCTGCTCGCTGGCCGTGCGTTGGGGCGGTCGCCAGGTGATGAGGATGTCGGCGGTGTTGGTGGCGGCATCCGACGTGATCGTGACTGCGCCGCCGGGCAGGCCGCCGGCCTGCAGGTTGCTGGCACGGTCATTCCACGACGGCGTGCCGGCGGCCGGATCGATCACCACCGTTCGCCCGATCCACATGGCGGTCGCGATGTCGTTGGCGATGAGCGATGCGCGGTTGCGGTCCTCGGCGTCGACCGAAAGGCTGATTGCCCGCGTCTGAAGGCCGATCAGTCCGAGAATTCCGAGCGAGAACAGAAGGATCGACACCAGCACTTCGATCAGCGCGACGCCGGTCTGCGTGGCGGGTGCGGCGCGGTGGGGGCGGCGATTGCTCATCACGCGGGGCATCCATCAGGATGGGTGTTCGACAGGGTCTTGGCCGGATCGCACAGCCGCACCTGCCCACCCAGTGCGACCAGAACGCGTAGCGGGCGATCGGCACCGGGCACCGTGACGTCGTATGTCGCTGCAGTCGCCGCGCAGGCAACGCCGGTGCCTGGCGTGGGGTTCGCCACCAGTCGTCCGAGCGAACTGAAGCACACGGTGGCCGGGCCGGCGATCTGAGCGTCGGGGGCCACGCCGGTCAGCACACCGCCTTCGATGAAGGTGGGGTCGTCTTCTTCTCCCGTCAGGAGCGGCACGAAGTTGACCGACCAGTTGGCTCCGTTCGTCGTAGCCGTGAGGCCATCTTCCGGATGGGTGTCGGCCGTTAGCGAGAAGACCGTCTGACGGCTGCGCCGAAGCGCCTCGGCCTGTGCAAGGCGGAGGCCGTTCTGCAGCGTGTCCGTGACCGTGCGCACGCGGCTGTTGCGCACCCATCCGTTCATAGCCGGAAAGGCCAACGCCAACAAGATGGCGAGCAGCGTGATCGTCACCATCATCTCGATCAGCGTGAAACCACGCGGCCTCGGGGTTCGAGGAGGCAGTCTTGTCGCTTTCATCAGCATCCTGACTTTTTCGTCGTCCACCCTGTGGTGCAGGCTGTCCAACCGGCCCCCGCGAAGAGGGTTGCCCGCGTGTCCTGCTGGTTGACGGTGAAGGTGAACCCGTTCGTCGGGCCGCTTCCGACCGCCTGGGCTACGAAGGTGGTTGCCGTCAGTGTCGTGCAAGTGATCTGAAAACTGCCGACAGAGACGGGGGTACTTGCCGGTGGGCAAGGTGTCGTGAAGCTCCCTTGAGTCGTGTACTGCCGGTTGTCCTGAAAGTGTCGTTCCATGTTGGCCCTCAGCATCGAGAGCGCGTTGTGTGCGTCCACGAGTTGGCCACGCAGTACATAGTCCCGGTAACTTGGCAGCGCGATGGCGGCCAGAATGCCGATGATCGCGACGGTCACCATCATTTCAATCAGTGTGAAGCCACGGGAAATGCGCAATGGACGTGAAGCGGCGGTGGGCACTAGATGACCTTTGATGAGGGAGGTGGCAATGGTGACAAATTGTCACCGGTCTGTTGCAATAAACGTTAACCGCTCGTCTGGCCTTGGCTGCCTTCCGTCCCACGCGGCGGCCGGGCTGCCAGCTTGATGAGTCGGCAACAATGTGCGCATGAGTTCTCCTGCCGCCTCGCCCGCCTTCACCTCGGCCGGCGCTCCAGGCTTCGCCCCCGCAGCCCTCATCGCACTCCCCTTCCTCTCCCCCTTCGTCGCCGGCCCCTCCGCCAACGTCTGGCAACTGCTCGTCACCTGGGCCTGCGCGACCGCACTGTGGGCGATCGGCCCGCGCGCGCGGCCGTCGCTCGGCGTGCTGGCCCTGCTGGCAGTGCTGGGGGCAGCCATCGCGCTTGGACATGGCGCGGATCTCTCCCAAAGCCTGGGCGCTTGCACCGCACTGGCGATGGCCGGCATCGCCGCGTCGGTCGGTGCCGCCTGGGCGCGTGCGCCGGGTGAGGCGGTGGCACCCCTGGCCCTCGGTCTGTTCGCCGCGGGCGTGGTCAGCGCGGTGCTCGGGCTGTTCCAGTACTACGGCGCCGCCGCCTGGCTCGCGCCCTTCACGACCGCGCCCGATGTCGGCCAGGCCTACGGCAACCTGCGCCAGCGCAATCAGTTCGCGACGCTCGTCTCGATGGCGCTGGTGGCCGGGCTGTGGCTGCATGCCGGCTGGGGGCGAGGGGCCCGGCTGGGTTTGTGGGGTGGGGTCGCGCTGCTGACGCTCGCCGCCGCCGCCTCGACCTCGCGCACCGGCCTGTTGCAGTGGCTGGCCGTCAGCGCGCTCGGCGGCGGCCTGGCGTGGGCCGAGCGCCGCGGCCGGCCCGGCGGGCCGCATCGCTTGCCGCATCCGCTGCTGCTGCTCGGCCTGATCCCGGCCTATTTCATCGCCGCCGGCCTGCTTCCCCTGCTGGCCGGCCCGGAGGTCGAAGACATGCTGCGCCGGCTGCGCGAAGGTGCGCCAGAAGGCCACAGCCGCCTGCTGCTGTGGCACAACGTGATGGACCTGATCCGCGAGCGCCCCTGGGGCGGCTGGGGCTGGGGCGAACTGAGCTATGCGCACTTCATGCACCTGTACGGCGGCCCGCGCTTCGTCGAGATCCTGGACAACGCGCACAACCTGCCGCTTCACCTGGCGGTCGAGCTGGGCCTTCCCGCGGCGCTGGCGGTCTGCGGCGGCTTCGCGGCGCTGGTGCTGGCCGCCCGGCCGTGGCGCGAGCGCGATCCCGCGCGGCTGATGGCCTGGGGCGTCCTCGGGGCGATGGTGCTGCACAGCCTGCTCGAATATCCGCTCTGGTACGGGCCGTTCCAACTGGTGTTCGGGCTCTGCCTCGGCCTGCTCTGGCCCGGCGCCGACGCGCGCGTGCGGCAGGGCCACCGCCGGGCCGTTTCGGCCGTCACCGCGTTGCTGGTCGCCGTCACCGCCTATGCCGGCTGGGACTACCTGCGCATCAGCCAGATCTACCTGCCCCGGGCCGAGCGGCTGCCGCCCTGGCGCGACGACACGATGGCGAAGCTGAAGGCCTCGTGGCTGTTCGCCGAGCAGGTGCGATTCGCCGAGTTGTCGCTGACGCCGGTCGTGCGCGCCACGGCGCCGGAGGTCCATGCGCTTGGCCAACGAGTGCTGCACTTTTCGCCGGAGCCGAAGGTGGTCGCCAAGCTGGTCGAAAGCGCCACGCTGCTGGGCCGGGACGACGAAGCCCTGGCCCTGGCCGCGCGCTTCAAGATCGCCTATCCCGTGGAATATGCCCGCTGGATCCGGGGCGAGGCGCCCGATGCGCCGGCCGATTGAGCCCTTTGGTCACAAAGTAAGCCAAAATGTAAACTTTTGACTGCCTGTCTGTTCGAGCGCATGAAGATCCTGAGCGTCATTTCCAGCATGGACCCGGTCAAGGGCGGGCTTTCGCAGGGCATCCGGAACCTGGTGCCGGCGCTGTCGGCGCTGGGCGTCCAGAGCGAGGTCCTGAGCTTCGACCCGCCCGATGCCGACTTTCTCGGGCAGGACGACTTCCCCGTCCATGCGATCGGCCCGGGCAAAGGCCCCTACGCCTACTGCGCCGCGTTGCGTCCGTGGCTGGACGAAAACGCCGGCCGCTTCGACGCGGTCATCGCCCAGGGGCTCTGGCTGCACAACAACGCGGGCACCTGGCGCGCGCTGCAGCGGCTGCGGCGCACCGGCGCTTGGGCCGGCCGGCCCGGGCCGCGCTTCTATGTGATGCCGCACGGCATGCTCGACCCGTATTTCCAGCGCGCGCCGGAGCGCCGCTGGAAGGCGCTGCGCAACACGCTGATCTGGAAGCTGTTCGAGGGCGATGCGGTCAACGGCGCCGACGGCGTGCTCTTCACCTGCGCCCAGGAACTGCTGCTGGCACGCGAACCCTTTTCGCCCTACCGGCCGCAGCGCGAGCTCGACGTCGGCTTCGGCATCCAGGCGCCGCCGCCGCTCCATGCCGCCATGGCGCCGGCCTTCGCCGCCCGCTGCCCGGGCCTGGGGGACAAGCCCTACCTGCTGTTCCTCGGCCGCGTGCACGAGAAGAAGGGCACCGACCTGCTGCTCCGCGCCTACCTGGCGCTGTGCCGCACGCAGCCCGACATGCCGGCGCTGGTCATCGCCGGCCCGGGGCTCGAGAGCGAGCACGGCCGCGGCCTGCTGGCCTTGGCCGGCGGCCATCCCGACGTGCACTTTCCCGGCATGCTGCGCGGCAACGAGAAGTGGGGCGCGCTCTACCATTGCGAGGCCTTCGTGCTGCCCAGCCACCAGGAGAACTTCGGCATCGCCGTGGTCGAGGCCATGGCCTGCGGCAAGCCGGTGCTGATCAGCCCGCAGGTCAACATCTGGCGCGAGTGCGCGCCCGGTGGGCTGGTCGATGAAGACAACGCGGCCGGCGTGGAGCGCCTGCTGACGCGTTGGCTCGCGCTCGCGCCGGCCGAGCGCAGCGCACGCGGCACCGCGGCCTTCGCGGCCTACCGACGCCACTTCGCCGCCGGCGAGGCGGCCCAGCGATTGCTCCGCGCCTTGCGCATGGTGCAGAACGAACCCTTGGCCACGGCATGAACATCGTCCTCTTCGCGCACCCGACCTTCCTCGGCTCGGCCAGCATGCCGCGCTACACGCAGTGGCTGGCCGACGGCATGGCCGCACGCGGCCACACGGTGCGCGTCTGGGCGCCGCAGCCCGGCTTCTACGGGCTGCCGGTGCCGCCGCGCCTGAAAAAGTGGATGGGCTACCTCGACCAGTTCGGCGTCTTCCCGCGCTGGGTGCGCCGGCAGATGGCGGCCCAGCCGGCCGACACGCTCTATGTCTTCAGCGACCATTCGCTCGGCCCCTGGGTGCCGCTGGCGGCCTCGCAACCGCACGTCATCCACTGCCACGACCTGCTGGCGCAGCATTCGGCGCTCGGCCGCGTGCCGCTCAACCGGCCGGGTCTCAGCGGGCGCCTCTACCAGCGCTACATCCGTCAGGGCTTCGCGCAGGGGCGCCGCTTCATCGCGATCTCGAAGAAGACCGAGCAGGACCTGCGCGGCTTCGTCGGCCCGGCACCGGTGGTCGAGGTGGTCTACAACGGCGTCAATCCGCAGTTCGGTCCGGCCCGGGACATTCCGGCCCAGCGCCTGGCGCTCAGCCGGCGGCTGGGTATCGACCTGTCGCGTGGCTTCCTGCTGCATGTCGGCGTCAACGTCTGGTACAAGAACCGCGCCGGCGTGCTCGCCATGGTCGACCGCTGGCGCCGCAGCACGCCCGAGGGCCTGCCGCTGCTGATGGTGGGTCCGCCGCCGCCGGACACGCTGGCCAGCCAGCGGCTGGCAATGCATGCACCCAGCGAGGTCCACTTTCTCTCGAAGGTCGACGACGACGTGCTGATCGGGCTCTACGGCACTGCCACCGCCTTCCTGTTCCCGTCGATCGCCGAGGGTTTCGGTTGGCCGATCGCCGAGGCGATGGCCTCGGGCTGCCCCGTCATCACCACCGATGCTGCGCCGATGAACGAAGTCGGCGGTGACGCGGCCTTCTATGTGCCGCCGGCCGATGTGGCCGCGCCCGCCGATGCGGCGTGGACCGCGGCGGGCTCCGCCGTCATCGCGCAGGTGCTGGCGCTCTCGCCGGAGGCGCGGCAGGCGGCCGTCGCGCGGGGTCTGGCGCAGGTGCGCCATTTCGATTCCGAAGCCGCGCTCGACCGCATCGAAGCCCTCTATCGCCAGGCCCTGGCCGCGCCGGCGGCCGTGCCACCGGGCGTCGCGCGTCAGTCGGCCACGTAGCTCCCCGACTTGCCGCCGTGCTTCTCCAGCACGCGGACATCGGTGATCGTCATGCTGCGGTCGACCGCCTTGCACATGTCGTAGATGGTGAGCAGGGCGACCTGCACGGCGGTCAGCGCTTCCATCTCGACGCCGGTCGGGCCGACGGTCTCGACGGTGGCGGTGCAGACCACCTCCGGCACGCCGCCCTCGGTCATCGCGAAGGCCACGGCCACCCGCGTGAGCGCCAGCGGGTGGCACAGCGGAATCAGGTCGCTGGTTTTCTTGGCCGCCTGGATGCCGGCGATGCGCGCGATGCCCAGCACGTCGCCCTTCTTGGCGGTGCCCGACTCGATCAGCGCCAGCGTGTGCGCCTGCATCTCGATGCGGCCGGTGGCGACGGCCACCCGGTGCGTGGCGGGCTTGGCGGCCACATCCACCATGTGGGCCTGGCCTTGTGCGTCGAAGTGGGTGAGTTGGCTCATGATGAACGTTCCCGAAGGGTGTGCATCATACGAGGCCATCGTTGATTCCAGATGCCCTGCCTCATTCCCCGTCTCCTTCCTTGTCTCATGCCGCGTTCGACCGCCGCCCGCCCTGCCCCCTCCCGTCTCCGCGCCCTTCCGCGTGCGCTGCGCGCGGCCGTCGTGGCCCTGCTCGCCGTTTCGCAGCTGCTGGTGCCGACGGCAGCGCGCGCGCAGCTGCTGCCGGGGCTGGGTGACGGCGGCGAGATGACGGCCGCCGCCGAGCGCCGGCTGGGCGACCAGATCGCGCGCGAGCTCTACCGCGACCCCGACTACATCGACGACCCGGTGCTGGTCGACTATGTGCAGGCCATCTGGCAGCCGCTGCTGGCGGCGGCGCGGCTGCGCGGCGACCTCACTCCCGAACTCGACGAGCGCTTTGCCTGGGCCGTGCTGCTCGGGCGCGACCGCAGCATCAACGCCTTCGCGCTGCCGGGCGGCTACCTGGGCGTGCACCTCGGGCTGATCGCCGTCACCGACAGCCGTGACGAGCTGGCGACGGTGCTGGGCCATGAGCTGTCGCACGTCACGCAGCGCCACATCGCCCGCCTCATGGCCAAACAGAGCCGCGACATGCCGCTGATGCTCGCCGCGCTGGTGCTGGGCGTGATCGCCGCGAGCAAGAGCCGGAGCGGCGACGCCGGGCAGGCCATGATCATGGGCAGCCAGGCCATGGCGATGCAGAAGCAGCTCGACTTCTCGCGCGACATGGAACGCGAGGCCGACCGCGTGGGCTTCGGCGTGATGACGCAGGCCGGCTTCGCTCCGCAGGGCGCGGCCTCGATGTTCGAGAAGCTGCAGTACGCCTCGCGCCTCAACGACAACGGTTCCTATCCCTACCTGCGCAGCCACCCGCTCAACAGCGAGCGCATCTCGGACATGCAGGCGCGCTTCCAGTTCCGCGCCGAAGGCGTCGCGCCGGAAGATGCCAGTGCTGGCCAGGCCCTGACCGGCGCCGCGCGGCCGAACGCCCCGCGCACGGCGGCCGCCGCGACGCTGCGCATGGACCACGCCATCGCCGCCGCCCGCGCCCGCGTGCTGTCGCGGCCGGGCGTCGACGTGCTGCGACTGTGGCTCGACGCCGCCGCCGGCCCGGACTTCGCACGTCGTTCGCCGGCCCAGCAGGCCGGCATGCTGACGGCGGCGGCCCTGGCGGCGAACGAACTGCGCGATCTGCGTGCGGCGCGGGCGCTGTCGGACCGGCTCACCGCCCTGACCGCCCCGGACCCCGCCGCGGCGCGCCTGGCGCGGCTGCTCAGTGCCGAGCTTTTCCTGGCCGCCGGCGCCGCCTCGCAGGCGGCGGCCCTGCTCGACGTGCGTGCCAAGACGCGCGCCGAACTGCTTCTCGCGGCCCAGGCGGCCGTCGCCACGCGCCAACCCGGGCCGGCGGCGGCAGCGCTGCGCGACTGGGTGGCCGGCCATCCGCGCGATGCGGGCGCCTGGCAGGCCTTGGCGGCGGTGTATGGAGCAGAAGGCGACACCTTGCGCGCGGTGCGCGCCTACGCGGAAGCGAATGTCGCTGTGCTCGACTATGCCGCGGCGCGCGATCGGTTCAAGGCGGCCCAGGAGCTGGCCCTGCGAGGCTCCGGAGGCGCCGTCGATCACTACGAGGCATCGATCATCGACACCCGGGCGCGCGCCGTCGAAGCCCTGCTGCGAGAGCAGCAGTCCGAACCGCCTTTGCGCTGAGACCTGTGGACGCTGATGCCGGATTTGGCTGGGCAAGACCCGGCCCACTCGATATTTCCCCGCGGATTCAGGCGGAAGTCACGCTGGCCGACTGCGCGTCGGTGGAGTGGCCCGTGCCATGAACCATGATGCAGGTCTCGTGTTCGCCAATTCGCTCTTCGCTGTTTTCGAGGCCGGGTGCGCTGCGCATCCCGAGCGCCCCGCCTATGTCTTCCTGAAGGACGACCTGTCGCCGGGCGAGTCCTTGAGCTACGGCGAGTTGTCGGTCGATTGCCACCGGTTGGCGGTGGGGCTGGCGGCGTTTGCGCGGCCGGGCGAACGTGTGTTGCTGGCGCTGCCCCCGGGCCTGGACTTCGTGCGCGCCTTCTGGGCCTGCATGCTCGCCGGCTGTGTGGCCGTCCCGGTGCCTGCGCCCGATCCGGTGCGCCTGCTGCGCGCCGCGCCGCGGTTGCGCGGCATCCTGGACGATACCGACGCTGCGCTGGTGTGGACCGCCGCCGACCTGCTCGACAGTGCGCGCCGCACGCTCGAGCCCTCCCTGTTCACCGGCGCGCGCTGGGTCTCGACCGCTGATCTCGAGCGGCCGGACGCGCCGTCCCCCTTCACCGGTCGGCTGCCTTTCGTCGCCGGGGACGCACCGGCATACCTGCAATACACCTCCGGCTCGACCTTGGCGCCCCGCGGCGTGCGCATCAGCCACGCCCAGGCCCTGGCCAACGTGCTTGCACTGAACGCCGCCGCGCGGGTCGACGCCCACAGCCGGGTGCTGACCTGGCTGCCCCATTTCCACGACTACGGACTGGTCTGCGGGCTGCTGGCGCCCTTCCATGCCGGTGCCACCAGCTGGCTGATGTCGCCGCTGACCTTCCTGCGCCGGCCGCTGCGCTGGCTGGAGGCCGTCGAGACCCTGGGCGTCACGCACACCGGCGCCCCGATGTCGGCCTATGTCGCTTGCCTGCGGGCGCTCGGCGATGCGCCGCTGATGAGCGACCTGTCGTCACTGGTGTCGCTCAGCTGCGGGGCCGAGCCACTGCGGGCCGAGGCCGTCGAGCGGGTGCTGTCGGTCTTCGGCGCCGCCGGGCTGCGGCCCGAGGCCTTCATGCCGGCCTATGGCCTGGCGGAGACGGTGCTCGGCGTCACGCTGTCCTCGGTCGGCCGGCCGCCGCGGCTGCTGGAACTCGATGCGCGCGCGCTGCAGCAGGACCGCGTTGTACCCGTGACACCCGTGACACCCGCGGCCTCCGCCGCGTCCACGCCTGGCGACGGCGCCGCCGTGACGCGGCTGGTCGGCTGCGGCGTGCCGCTGCCGCACACCACGGTGCGCATCGTCGATCCGTCGACCGGCACACCGTCGACCGGCACACCGTCGGCCGCCATGACCGTGGGCGAGATCTGGGTCCAGTCGCCCAGCGTCGGCCACGGCTATTGGCGCCAGCCCGAACTCTCCGAGGCCGGCTTCGGCGCCCGGCTGGCCGATGGCAGCGGCCCCTTCCTGCGCACCGGCGACCTCGGTTTCCTCGCGCCCGACGGCGAACTCTTCGTCACCGGTCGGCTGAAGGACCTGCTCATCGTCCACGGGGGCAACCACTATCCGCAGGATCTGGAGTGGACGGCCGAGCATGCCCACCCGGCGCTGCGGCGAGGCTACGGTGCGGCGTTCTCCATCGACACGCCCGACGGCGAGGCGTTGGTGCTGACACTCGAAACCGAGCGCCGCACCAGCGAGGACAGCGCCGCCGCGGCCGTGTCGGCCGTGCGCCGCGCCATCGGCGAGGTGCACGGCCTGCCGGTCGACGCGGTGGTGCTGGTGCGCTCCGGCTCGCTGCCCCGCAGCTCGAGCGGCAAGATCCAGCGCAGCGCCTGCCGCCAGCGCTACCTCGACGGCACGCTCGACGTGCAGTTCGCGGTACTGCGCGACGCCGGACTCTCGGGGCCCGACGCTGCCGACGACGATGTCGGCGCGCCGTCGATGCGTGTGATGCCGCGCGATGCGGCGGAGCAGCAGATATGGGCCATCTGGCGCGAGGTGCTCGACACCACCGCCTTCGGTGTGCATGAGAGCTTCTTCGAACTCGGCGGCACCTCGCTGCTGATGACGCAGGTGGCTTCTCGCGTGAGCCAGCAACTTGGGGTCGACCTGCCGCTGGCCGCGCTGTTCGACCACACCAGCGTCGCGGCACTGGCCGACCATGTCGCGCGTCGGATCGCGGACAACGGTGGCGTCGCCCCCGCCCAGGCGGTGGCCATCCCACGCGTGCCGCGGGGCGGGCCGTTGCCGGTCTCGCTGTCGCAGCGCCGCATGTGGGTCATCCAGCAGTTCGACCCGGCCTCCACCGCCTACAACGTCGCCATTTCCCTGCGCGTGCGCGGCGCGCTCGACGTGGGCCTGCTCCAGCGCGCCTTCGACCACATGGTCGAACGCCACGAAAGCCTGCGCACCCGCCTCGTGCTCGAAGGCGCCGAGCCGATGCAGCGCATCGAGCCGTCGGTGCCGGCCACCATCGAGCAGATCGACCTTTCCGGGGCGCTCGACCGCCTCGCCCAGGCGCGCACGCTGCTGGCCGAGCGGCTGGACATGCCCTTCGACCTGGCCCGTGCACCGCTGCACCGCGCGACGCTGCTGCGCTTCGATCCGCGTGACCATGTGCTGCTGTGGGTGATGCACCATGCGATCGCCGACAACTGGTCCTTCGCCGTCCTGATGCGCGAGGCGCTCGCCGTCTACGCCGCCTGGCAGGACGGCCGCGCGCCGGCGCTCGACCCGGTCCCCGTCGAGTACGCCGACTACGCCGCCTGGCAGCGCAGCCCCGCGTCCGTGGCGCATCGCCGGCCACAGATGGACTACTGGCATCAGCGACTGGCCGGCCTGGCGCCGCTCGATCTGCCGGCCGACTTCGCGCGGCCGCTGCGCCCGAGCTTCCGCGGCGGCCGCGCGTCGGCCACGCTGCCGGTCAGCCTGCGCGCGGCCCTGCGCCGCTACGGCACGCAGACCTCGGTCACGCCCTTCGTCGTGCTCCTTGCGGCCTTCAAGCTGATGCTGGCGCGCCAGGCGCGCGCCACCGACATCGCGGTGGGCACGCCGGTGGCCAACCGCCATCGCTTCGCGGCCGAACACCTGGTCGGCACGCTGGTCAACACCCTGGTCATGCGCACCGACCTCGCCGGCGACCCGACCTTCGACGCGCTGGTGCAGCGCGTTCGCGAGACCGCCGTCGAGGCCTATGCGCACCAGGAGGCGCCCTTCGACGAGTTGGTCGAATCGCTCGGCCACGACCGCTCGGTCCATCCGGAGGGCCTGGTGCGGGTTCTGTTCAACGTGCTGAACGCACCGCTCGGCCGCCTGGACCATGCCGGGCTCGAGGTGGAGGAATTCCCCTTCGAGCGGGCGACGGCGCAGTTCGACCTGTCGGTGCACATCGACACCGAATTCACGCACCGGGTGCACTTCGAGTATTCGACCGACCTGTATGCGCATGCGACGGTCGAGCGCATGCTGGAGAACTACCTCGCGCTGCTCGAGCGGTTGCTGGCCAAGCCTTCGGTGCCGCTGTCGCAGGTGCCGCTGGTGGCTCCGGCGCAGCTCGCTGCGCTGCGCGACGGCTGGAATGCCACCCGGCGCCCGCTGCCCGCCGAGCAGACGGTGCATCGTTACCTGGCCAGCGCCCGCACCGTCGACCCCGATGCCGTGGCATTGGTCGAGGCGCAGGGCGGCACGCTGGCCTACGCCGAGCTCGAAGCGCGCTCCAACGCGCTCGCCCGCACGCTGCGCCAGCGCGGCATCGGCCGCGGCCACCGGGTGGGGCTGGGTGTGGCGCGCGACGCCGGGCTGCTCGTGGCGCTGCTGGCGGTGCTGAAGTCCGGCGCCGCCTATGTGCCGCTGGACCCCGGTTTCCCGGAAGAGCGCCTGCGCTTCATGGTGGAAGACGCCGGCCTCTCGGCGCTCATCACGCGCGGTGTGCCGGCGGACTGGCTCGCCTCGGCCGACCTGCCGGTGCTCGCGATCGATGGCGACCTGGCCTGCGCGCCGGGGCAGGGCGAGCCGCTCGCGCCCGATGCGCAGCACGATGCCGGGCCGCTCGATCCCGCCTACGTCATCTACACCTCCGGTTCCACCGGCCGCCCCAAGGGCGTGGTGGTGCCACACCGGGCGGTGGTCAACTTTCTGGCCAGCATGGCGCGCGAACCGGGGCTGGACGCCGACGCCCGCCTGGTGGCCGTCACCACGCTGTCCTTCGACATCGCGGTGCTCGAACTCCTGCTGCCCCTGGCCGTCGGCGCGCGCGTGGTGCTGGCCGATGCGACGCAGGTGCACGACCCGCATGCGTTGCGCGCGCTCATCGCACGCGAGGGCGGCAACGTGATGCAGGCGACGCCGACGCTCTGGCGCATGCTGCTCGACGCGGGTTGGCGCCGGCCCGACGCGCTGCCGCATTTCAAGGCGCTGATCGGCGGCGAAGCGCTGCCGGCGGCGCTGGCCGAGCGGCTGCTCGACAGCGGCGTCGAGCTCTGGAACATGTACGGGCCGACCGAAACCACCGTCTGGTCGACGCTCTGGCGCGTCCACGCGCCGCGCGATGGCATCGCGATCGGCCGGCCCATCGACAACACCGACATCCAGGTGCGCGACGCCGACGGACAGCTGTGCCCGATGGGCGTGCCCGGCGAACTGTGCATCGGTGGTGCCGGCGTCACCCTGGGCTACCACCAGCGCGACGAACTCACTGCCGACCGCTTCCCGCCCGACCTCGACAGCGACACCCCGGGCGCGCGCTACTACCGCACCGGCGACCTCGGTCGCTGGCGTCACGATGGCTGGCTGGAACACCTGGGCCGGCTGGACCGCCAGGTCAAGCTGCGCGGGCTGCGCATCGAGTTGGGCGAGATCGAGGCCGCCCTGCGCGACCATCCGGCGGTCGCCGAGACGGTGGTCGCCACGCATGCGCAGCGCGAGGACGATGTGCGCTTGGTGGCCTACGTGGTGCCGCGCGGCGCGCCGGCGCCGGACCCTGGCGCGCTGCGCGATCACCTGCGCACCCGCCTGCCCGAGTACATGCTGCCGCAGCACGTGGTGCTGCTGGATGCCTTGCCGCTGCTGCCCAACGGCAAGATCGACCGCAATGCCCTGCCGGCGCCGCAGGTCGAGGTGCGTGCGGCGGCCCGCGCGAGCCGCGCCGCGCCGACCACGCCGGCCGAGCGCGCCATCGCGGCGGTCTGGTGCGAACTGCTGGGCGTCGACCAGGTCGACCTGCGCGACAACTTCTTCGACCTGGGCGGCCATTCCTTGCTCGCGATGCGGGCGGTGGTCGCCATCCGCGAGCAATGCGGCTGGGAGATCCAGCCGCCGCGCTTCGTCTACGAAACGCTCGGGCAACTCGCCCGCGAGGAAAACCTCAGCGCTTCGTGAAGCCGCCGAGCGCGGCCTCGATCAGCAGGCGCAGCAGCGAATAGATCAGCGAGCCGATCAGCGCTGCCACGAAGCCCTTCACCACGAAGCCATCGAGCAAGCCCGAGGCGGCCCAGAACATCAGCGCGTTGATGACGAACAGGAAGAGGCCGAAGGTGACGATGGTGACTGGCAGCGTCAGCACCACCAGCACCGGCCGCACGACCATGTTGAGCAGGCCGATCACCGCGGCGGCGATCAGCGCCGAGGTGAAGCTGCTCACCTGTACGCCGCTGCTGTAGAGATAGGTCACGGCAAGCAGTGCCACCGCGCTGAGGAGCCATCGGATGAGAAGTCGCATGGCGGGCAGGATACCGCAGCGCCGCGTGGCGACGCGTCCCAAAAAGAAAGGCCGCCCGGAGGCGGCCGTGTCGGCAGTGGCGCGGGCGCTTATTCGGCCAGCTCGTTCGCCAGCACCAGCAGCGCGCCGAGCCCCAGGGTCGCACCTGGCAGGGCCCAGCCGCTGTGGCCGGCCGGCTTCTGGTCGGGCGACACCGGCTCCATGTCGACGCCCAGCTTCGGGCGCCGTGCGTCGATCACGCGGGCCGCACCGTGCTCCAGCTTCAGGCGCTGCGTCAGATCGGTCAGCGCGCCTTGCGCCAGCACCGGCGTGACGGCATCGCCTGAGCGCTGCAGCAGTGGCAGCACCTGCTCCTGGGTCTTGGCGAACCACTTGCCGCGCCAGTTCTCGCGCGCGCTGTGGCTCACCCACTTGCTGATGCGGTGCGTCATGCGCGGTGCGCAGGCCACCAGCACCCAGTGCTTGGCGCCGTCGCCCAACGTCCCGGCCGGCGCCCTGGCGAGAAACTCGCGGGCGTAGGCCGCGTCGTCGACGTACAGAATGATCTTTTCCACGATGCGCTCCTTTAGGTAGTTAGAGTGGCAGAGACTTCGGTCGGGAGATCAGATGGTTGCCGTATCGTGCGCCTTCGGACGGCGCGAAGCAACCCACTTGCCGATGGCCAGCACCAGCAGCGCGCCGGCAATGCCCGCGGCGTACTTGATGACGTCGGTCTGCGGAATCTTCGGCACCCAGGTCCAGGCGTCGAGGCGCACCACGGCGGGGTCGGAAATCAGCATCGTGCCGGCGATCCAGCCCAGCAGCATGCCGCCCAGCGTGATGATGAACGGGAAGCGGTCCATCAGCTTGATGACCAGCTGGCTGCCCCAGACGATGATCGGAATGCTCACCAGCAGGCCGAAGATCACCAGCGGCATCTGATGGCCGTCGCCGGCGCCCTGTGCGGCACCCGCGATGGCAATCACGTTGTCCACGCTCATCACCAGGTCGGCGACGATCACGGTCTTCACGGCGGCCCACAGCTTGTCGCTGCCGGCGATGTTGCCGTGCGCGTCGTCATGGTCGGGCGCCAGCAGCTTCACGCCGATCCACAGCAGCAGAATTGCGCCGACGATCTTCAGGAACGGAATGGCCAGCAGCGTGAGCGCGAAGAAGATCAGGATCACGCGCAGGATGATGGCGCCGGCCGTTCCCCACAGAATGCCCTTGGTGCGCTGGGCCGGCGGCAGCTTGCGGCAGGCCAGCGCGATGACGACGGCGTTGTCGCCGCCCAAAAGAATGTCGATCATGATGATCTGACCGACCGCGACCCAGAATTCCGGGGTCATAAAAGCTTCCATGGCGTCCTCTGTGCGTTTTTCGATGTGGGCGCGCGGACCGGATCGAAGCAGCTGAATGGGGCCGGTGGAGGCCCCGGTCCGTGCAATCGCTTCGATCAAACCTGCGCAGGTTCAAATCGAAGGTCTTGCTCGGCAACGCGCATGGCGGTGCCCGACAGGCCGGAAGTGTTGTGCTTCGTATTGACGACCTGGCGATACCCGCGGCGTGGACCGCGAGCGGGAGCTACTCCCCTTCGTGCGCGGATTAGAGCATCCGGCGCGCAGGGCTGGCAACCGGTGGCTGACCTTCGTCGGAAGAAACGCTCCCGCGGGCCCCGCCACTGCTCGCGAGCTTGCTCTTGTATCCGTAGCGCTTCATATCCTTGAACCAGGGCGGGACTTTGCCGCACTATGATGCCGCTCCGCAATTTTTCCTGATCCATGGCCGCCATCCACATCACCGACATCGAGGCCGCCATCAACCACTGGCGCGAGAAGAAGCCGTCGCCCGACGGCATCACGCTGGCGCCCGAATTGCGCGCGCTGGCCGAGGTCTACGCGCTGATGGTCTTCCACCACGAAGACGAGGCCGACGAGGTCGGCTTTCCGGCCGAGGCGTGGGCGGCCTGGATGGCGTGGTACGAAACCACCATCGATACGCCCTGCATCGCCATCTGCTCGACCAGCCAGGGCGACGACGAATGCAAGGGCTGCGGCCGCAGCTTCGACGAGGTGCAGCATTGGCCGGCCTTGACCCCGGCCGAGAAACGCCAGACCTGGCGCCGCATCACGATGGAAGACCGTGCCTGGCGCTTCAACACCTATGCCGAGCGGGCGCGCGAGGCCCGGCCGCCGTCGCCGCCAACCGACGACAACGCGTCGAACTGAGACCGGGATGCGTCGACTCGCCCAGGCTCCCAACCTCGCGATCGCCACGCTCTGGGTGCATGCGCTGCTGGAGGAAGGCATCGCTGCGTCGGTGCAGCGCGAATTTCTCGGCGCCGCGGTCGGCCAGCTGCCACCGGACCAGTGCCTGCCCGAGATCTGGGTCGAGGACGATGCGCAGTTCTCGCAGGCCCAGGCCGCGCTGCGCGACCTGCAACACCGGCCGCAGCGGCGATGGCACTGCGGCTGCGGGGAACTGGTCGAAGGCGGCTTCGAGCAGTGCTGGCAATGCGGCGCGATGATGCCCGCTGCCTGAGCCGAAGACTTACTTGAGCCGCTGAAGCTCGATGTCGATGCTGTTCTTGCCGTCGCCCAGCATCAGCGCGTTTTCCTGGATCGTCGCCTGCAGCTGCATGCTGCGCTGCGCCAGGGCAGCGACCGCCTGCGAGGTCTCGCTCGGGATGCGCCACACCGACAGGTTCTGCAGCCGCACCAGCTTGTTCTCGATGCCCTTCCACCAGATGCCGGCGGCGTGGCTGAAGCAGTAGAGCAGCACCTCGTCGGCCTTGCCGCAGGCCTTCAGCAGCGGCTTGTCCTCGGGCTGGCCGACCTCGATCCAGACGCGCGTGCGGCCGGTGAAGTCGCGCAGCGACACGTCGGGGTCCTCCGGGTTCGACAGCCCGGCACCGAAGCCCAGCACGCCGTCGCCGTGGCACACGCTGTCGAGCTTGTGGGCATTGAGCGCCAGCGCGATCAGCCGCACCATCATGCGTTCGTCGTTCTCGCTCGGATGGCGGGCCAGCGTGAGCGCATGGTCGGCGTAGTAGTTGTGGTCGATGTCGGCGACCGCGAGGTTCGCCTTGAAGATGGTGGATTTGAGGGCCATCAGGCGCGTTTCGCGAGTTCGGCCGCCTTGCCGATGTAGCTGGCGGGCGTCATCGCGAGCAGGCGTTCCTTCTCGGCTTCCGGAATCTCCAGCGAGCGGATCAGGCCGTGCAGCGCCTCGGCCGTCACGGTCTTGCCGCGCGTCACGTCCTTCAATTGCTCGTAGGCGCCCTGCACGCCGAAACGGCGCATCACGGTCTGGATCGGTTCGGCCAGCACTTCCCACGAGGCGTCGAGGTCGGCCGCGATGGCTTCCTCGTTGATTTCCAGCTTGCCCAGGCCGGTCATGAGGCTCGCGTACGACAGCGTCGCGTAGCCGAAGGCCACGCCGATGTTGCGCAGCACGGTGCTGTCGGTCAGGTCGCGCTGCCAGCGGCTGATGGGCAGCTTCTCGCTCAGGTGGCGCAGCAATGCGTTGGCCAGGCCCAGGTTGCCTTCGGCGTTCTCGAAGTCGATCGGGTTGACCTTGTGCGGCATGGTCGACGAGCCGATCTCGCCCTTCTTCAGGCGCTGCTTGAAGTAGCCGAGGCTCACATAGCCCCAGATGTCGCGCGAGAAGTCGATGAGGATGGTGTCGGCGCGCGCGACGGCGTCGAACAGCTCGGCCATGTAGTCGTGCGGCTCGATCTGGATGCTGTAGGGCTGGAAGGCGAGGCCCAGGCCCAGCGGGGCCGGCGTTTCGACGACCTTGCGGCTGAAGCTTTCCCAGTCGAAGTCGGGCCAGGCGGCCAGGTGGGCGTTGTAGTTGCCCACGGCGCCGTTCATCTTGCCCAGCAGTTGCACGCCGGCGATCTGTTCGCGCGCCTTGGCCAGGCGCACCGCGACGTTGGCGATTTCCTTGCCGACGGTGGTCGGGCTGGCGGTCTGGCCGTGGGTGCGCGACAGCATCGACACGTCGGCGAACTGGTGCGCCATCTCGCGCAGCTTGGCAACGATGCCGTCGAGCGCGGGCAGCAGCACCTTGTCGCGCGCAGCCTGGATCTGCAGCGCGTGGCTGGTGTTGTTGATGTCTTCGCTGGTGCAGGCGAAGTGCACGAACTCGGCGGCGGCCAGCAGCTCGGGCCGGGCCTCGAACTTCGACTTGACCCAGTACTCGACGGCCTTCACGTCGTGGTTGGTGGTCTTCTCGATCTCCTTGATCGCGACCGCATCGGCCTCGGCGAAGTTGGCGACCAGGCCCATCAGGTACTTGCGGGCGCCGGGGGTCAGCGGCTTGAACTCGGCGAAGCCGCAGTCGGACAGCGCGATGAACCACGCCACCTCGACCTGCACGCGCCGGTGCATGTAGCCCTGCTCGCTCATCAGGGGGCGCAGCGCGGCCAGCTTGGCGGCGTAGCGGCCGTCGAGGGGGGAAAGGGCGGAAACGGTGGAGAAGCTCATGGGGCGAATTTTAGGCGTCGCCCCGCCCGCACCTATTCGGCCGCCGCCTTGAAGAAGGCGATGCGCTCCGCCGTCGCCGGGTGCGTCGCGAAGGCCAGGCCGATGGCGCTGTCGTTCTGGCCGCCGCGCGCCTGTTCGCCGCGCCAGCGTTCGATGGCTTCGAAGAAGCCCGCCATCACGCGCGGCGAGATGCCGGCGGCGCGCATCAGGCGCACCGATTCCTCGTCGGCCTCGCGCTCGGCGTCGCGCGAATAGCCCAGCGTGGCCAGCACCACCGGCGCCGTGCCGATCAGCGTGCCGAAGTCGCCGAAGGCGATCGACACTGCGAAGCCGACGGCCGAGGCCTGCACCAGCTGGCGCATCGTGTGGCGCAGCCGCACATGGCCGAACTCGTGGCCCAGTACGCCCAGGACCGCGTTCTCGTCGCCCGGCAGCAGCTGCACCAGCGCGTCGGTGAGGACGATGGTGCCGCCCGGCAGCGCCAGTGCGTTCGGCCCGAGCTTGTCGTCGCGGCCCTGGCGGAACTGCAGGTTCCACGGGGGTGCGCCCTCGGGGTGCGCACCGGCGACCATCCGCGTGAAGGCACGGCGGATGCGGTCCTGCGTGTCCGCCGGCAAGGCGCTGGGGCGCAGCATCGAATCGTCGAGCGACGCCAGCGCCTGCGCGCCGATGACCGCGTCGACCCGCTGCGGCACCAGCGCCGTCACGCCGCGCGCGATCCAGGGCAGCCCCCACTGGTACACGGCCGCGGTGGCGGCGAGCAACAGCAGCAGCGCGACGGCGACGCCCCGCCAGCTCTGCTGGGCGCGCACGACGTGGCTCTCGCGCCCGGGCAGGGCGTGGGCGCACCAGTCGTCCCAGCCGGGCACATCGAGCGCCTGCACGCTGGCGCCGCCGGGAAGCGACGCGAGCCGCCCGCCGTGCCGGGTGCGCTCCGGCCACCGGACCTGCGCGATCGGCACGGCGAGCGCCTCGAACGTCGCCGGCGCGGTGGCGGCGGGCGTGAGGTACAGCTGGCCGTCGGCCACGCGCAGGCGGGCGGCGCGCGGCCGGCTGCTGCGGCCGTCGAAATAGCGCACGTCGAGCGTGTCGGTCACCGGGCTCACATCCCGATGTCCAGGCCGAACAGGTCGGCCGCCATGTCGCCGGCGGCGCTCGGGTCTTCTTCGCCCGCCGCGCGGCTGAGTTCGTCGAGCGGGGTGCGCGTCTCCAGCGTCACCGCCTCGAGCTGGGCGCGCCGCGTGCCGATCACGGCGAAGGGCCAGTACAGGCCGAGCGTCAGGAAGATCAGCAGGTAGTTCTTCAGCTGCAGGCCGAGGAAGGGGCCGAGCTTCAGGCGGCTGTCGAAACGCAGCACCTCGTTGCCGGTGGTCGACCACAGGAGGTTCTGCAGCCGCACCTGCAGATAGGACTTGGGCAGGATGTTGAACAGCAGCACCCCGCCGATCGCGAAGATCGCCAGCATCGCGACGATGGCGGCCCCCATGCCGGGGCTTTTGCGGCCGATCACGCCCATGCCGGCCAGCACGCCAACCCCCACGCCCGCGAGCACCATGACCGCCAGCGTCAGTCCGATCAACTTGATGAACACGCCGTAGATCACGCCGACGTCGGCATCGAGCCGCGTCTGCAGGCCGCCATAGGCGTAGTGGCCGTGCTGGTAGCGCCGCAGCTTCCAGAGGAAGAAGGGCAGGCCGACAACGAAGGCCAGCATGCACAGGCCCATCAGCCCGGTGGCCGCGGGCGAGGGGGCGGCGGGCTTGCCGCCCTCGCCGCTGCCGACCGTGAGCCCGACCACGGCGAAGGGCAGCAGGGCCAGGGCCAGCGGCGGCAGCATCGCGCCGTAAGCCCCGGCCGTGTCGCCGGTGAAGCGGAAGCGCAGCCCGCGCCAGCTGGTGTTCGCCAGCCGGAAGCGCATCGACGCCCGGAACAGCACCGGCCAGAGGCCGACGAAGGCCAGCGCCGCCAGCAGCGCGGCCCAGCCGGAAAAATGGCTGCCGACCGAATAGACGATCAGGAAGGCGGCGGCGATCAGCGTGCCGCGCAGCATCTTCCCCGGCTCGCCGTGGAAGCCCAGCGCGTCGCCGTCGATCCAGGTGTTGGCGTGGAAGTACTGCAACTTCCGCACCTTGGCCCAGGGCAGGTAGAGCCCCAGGGTGACGACGATGAGCAGCAGGTTCACGATCCAGATACGGAAGTACTCGCTGCCGCTGGCGGTGAAGCCGATCGGATGGCGTTCGGGAGCCTGCCCCGCGGCGGTATCGATGTCCATGGTCGCGCCTCTTCCCTCGTTGGTGATGCACCACGATTCTGCATGCCGTCGCCACGCCGCATCCGGCGCCGCGGTGTTCCCCGGGGGCTGCACACTAGAATCAAAGCGCTAAAACGAGTCCCAGAGGGAAGAGAGAAGCCGAATGAAACTGATTGGATCCAACGCCAGCCCGTACGTGCGCAAGGTCCGCGTCGTCATGGCCGAAAAGCGGCTCGACTATCAGTTCGTCCAGGAAGACGTCTGGGCGGCCGACACCACCATCGCCAGTTCCAACCCGCTCGGCAAGGTGCCCTGTCTGGTCATGGAAGGCGGCGAGGCGATGTTCGACTCGCGCGTCATCGTCGAATACCTCGACACCCTGTCGCCGGTCGGCAAGCTGATTCCGCAACAGGGCCGCGAACGCGCCGAGGTCAAGACCTGGGAAGCGCTGGCCGATGGCGTGATGGACGCCGGCGTGCTGTGCCGCCTCGAAGCGACCTGGGCCGGCCGCGGCGACGCTGAACGCAGCCCCGCCTGGATGGACCGCCAGCGCGCCAAGATGACCAACGGCATTGCCGCCATGGCCAAAGGCCTGGCCGACAAGCCCTTCTGCAGCGGCATCCACCTGAGCCTGTCGGACATCGCGGTCGGCTGCGCGCTGGGCTGGGTCGAATTTCGCTTCCCGGACATCGATTGGCGCACCCCGTACAGCAACCTGGCCAAGCTGCAGGACAAGCTGATGCTGCGCCCGAGCTTCGCGGACACCAAGCCCTGAAGACGTCGTCGCGTTGGGCCTAAAACGAAAAAAGCGCCGTGAGGCGCTTTTTTCATGGGCGGGAGCAACTCAGGCGGCTGCGCGTTCCGTCGACGGGTTGCGCCACTTCGCCATCAATTCGGTCCAGCGCGTGCGCGCCGCCGCCAGGTTGCGATCCTTCACGTGGCCGTAGCCACGGATCTGCTCCGGCAACGTGGCGATCTCCAGCGCTGTCGCATGGTTCGCGGCGCTGAGGCCGGTGATCACTTCCTCGATGCTCGCGCGGTACTCGCCGATCAGTGCGCGCTCGGTCTTGCGCTCCTCGGTGCGGCCGAAAATATCGAGCGCAGTGCCGCGCAGGCCCTTCAGCTTCGCCAACACCTTGAAGCCCGTCAGCATGCCGGGGCCGAACTTCTGCTTCTGCAACTGGCCGCGGCTGTTCTTCTTGGCGATCAGCGGCGGCGCGAGGTGGTAGTTGAGCTTGAAGTCGCCTTCGAACATGCCCTCGACGCGGTCGAGGAACGCGCGGTCGGTGTGCAGGCGCGCGACCTCGTACTCGTCCTTGTACGCCATCAGCTTGAACAGGTAGCGGGCCACCGATTCAGTCAGCGTCGTCTTGCCGACCGCAGCCGTCTCGGCCTGCTGCACCTTGGCGACGAAGGCCTGGTACTGCGCGGCATAGGCGGCGTTCTGGTAGCCGGCGAGGAACTCGACGCGGCGTGCCACCAGCGCATCGACCGTCTCGCGCTTCTTGAAGGCGATCACCTGGCCGGGCGACACCAGCTTCTGCACCGACGCAAGATCGTGCGCCGCGCGCCGGCCCCATTCGAAGGCCGTC
Source organism: Variovorax sucrosi (assembly GCF_051216635.1). Taxonomy (NCBI): domain Bacteria; kingdom Pseudomonadati; phylum Pseudomonadota; class Betaproteobacteria; order Burkholderiales; family Comamonadaceae; genus Variovorax; species Variovorax sucrosi. The sequence continues at coordinate 130,919 of NZ_JBPJZU010000005.1, forward strand.
TTGTTGTTGTCGATTGCGACGTTGTTGAGCTCGATCGCGCGCATCAGCGACGCGTAGTCCAGCGGCACCCAGCCCTTCTGCCAGGCGTAGCCCAGCAGCATCGGGTTGGCGTAGAGGCTGTCGCCCATCAGTGACACGGCGGTCGCATCGGCGTCGAAACTGCCGAGGCCGTCGACGCCGACGATGCGCGCGATCTGGTTGGCGCAATCGTCCTGGGGGTTCACCCAGTTGGCGTTGCGCACGAAGGCCGCCGTCGGCGTGCTGTGGCTGTTGAGCGCTACGTGCGTGCGCCCTTCGCGCATGCGCGCCAGCGTCTCGGCGTTCACCGCCACCAGCGGGTCGGCCGCGAGGATCAGGTCGGCTGCAGCAGTGCCCACGCGCGTCGTGCGAATCGCCTCCTGCGTGTCGCCGATCAGCGCATGGCTCCAGGTGGCGCCGCCCTTTTGTGCAAGCCCGGCGGCATCCTGCGTGACGATGCCCTTGCCTTCGATGTGCGCCGCCATGCCGAGCAGCTGGCCGATGGTGATCACGCCCGTGCCGCCGACACCGGCGACCACGATGCCCCACACCTGATCGCGTGCGAGTTGCGGCACGGCCGGCTCGGGCATCGCGCCCATCTCGAACGGCGAGTTCGCCTTGGCCTTCGACTTCTTCTTGAGCGCACCGCCTTCGACCGTGACGAAGCTCGGGCAGAAGCCCTTGAGGCAGCTCATGTCCTTGTTGCAGGTGCTCTGGTTGATGGTGCGCTTGCGGCCGAACTCGGTCTCCAGCGGCTCCACCGAGAGGCAGTTGCTCTGCACGCTGCAGTCGCCGCAGCCTTCGCACACGAGCTCGTTGATGACGACGCGCTTGGCCGGGTCGACAGCCGTGCCGCGCTTGCGGCGGCGGCGCTTCTCGGTCGCGCAGGTCTGGTCGTAGATGATGGCCGTGGTGCCCTTGATCTCGCGGAATTCGCGCTGGATGTCGTCGAGCAGGTCGCGGTGCTTCACCTCCGGATCGCCGGCCACCTTCACGCCGTCGTACTTCTCGGGTTCGTCGGTGACGATCACGACCTTCATCGTTCCTTCGGCCAGCAGGCTCTGCGCGATCTGCAGCACCGAATGGCCTTCAGGCCGTTCGCCGACCTGCTGGCCGCCGGTCATGGCGACCGCGTCGTTGTAGAGGATCTTGTAGGTGATGTTCACGCCCGCCGCGATGCTCTGGCGGATGGCGAGCAGGCCGCTGTGGAAGTAGGTGCCGTCGCCCAGGTTGGCGAAGATGTGCTGGTCGGTCGTGAAGGGCTGCTGCCCCACCCACGGCACGCCCTCGCCGCCCATCTGCGTGAAGCCGATGGTGCTGCGGTCCATCCAGGTCGCCATGAAGTGGCAGCCGATGCCGCCCATCGCGCGCGAGCCCTCGGGCACCACGGTGCTGGTGTTGTGCGGGCAACCCGAGCAGAACCAGGGCTGGCGGTCGGCGCCCTGGACCCCATCGAGCTTGATGACCTCCATGGAGCGCTCTTTCGCTTCAAGGATGGCGAGCTGTGCGTCGATGCGCGCGCGCATGTCGGCGCCGACCTGGTCGAGCAGCCCGGTCTTCTTCAGGCGTTGCGCGATGGCCTTGGCGATCAGCGCGGGGTTCAGGTCGGCGTTGGCGCGCAGCAGCGTGTGCGCGGTCGGGTTGGGCATCGACCATTCGCCGCCGGAGTAGCCGTCGTCGCTGGCACCGGCGCCCTCGTCGAACTTGCCGACCACGTTGGGCCGCACGTCGGAACGCCAGTTGTAGAGCTCTTCCTTGAGCTGGTATTCGATGACCTGGCGCTTCTCCTCGACCACCAGGATTTCCTGCAGGCCGGTCGCGAAGTCACGCGTGAGCTGCGCCTCCAGCGGCCACACCACGCCGACCTTGTGCAGCCGGATGCCGATCTGCCGGCAGGCCGCGTCGTCCAGGCCCAGGTCGATCAGCGCCTGGCGCGTGTCGTTGAAGGCCTTGCCGCTGGCCATGATGCCGAAGCGATCGTTCGGCCCTTCGATCACGTTGTGGTTGAGCTTGTTGGCGCGGATGTACGCGAGCGCCGCGTACCACTTGTAGTGCATCAGCCGCGCTTCCTGCTCCAGTGCGTGGTCGGGCCAGCGGATGTGCAGGCCGCCGGGCGGCATCTCGAAGTCGGTGGGGATGACGATGTCGACGCGCTCGGGGTCGATCATCGCGGTGGCGCTGGATTCGACGATCTCCTGGATCGTCTTCATGCCCGACCACACGCCCGAGAAGCGACTCATCGCGAAGGCGTGGATGCCCAGGTCGAGAATTTCCTGCACGTTCGTCGGGAAGAACACCGGCGTGCCGCAGGCCTTGAAGATGTGGTCGCTCTGGTGCGCAGCGGTCGAGCTCTTGGAGATGTGGTCGTCGCCCGCCACCGCAATGACGCCGCCGAACTCGGTGGTGCCCGCCATGTTGGCGTGCTTGAACACGTCGGAACAGCGGTCCACGCCCGGGCCCTTGCCGTACCAGATGCCGAAGACGCCATCGAACTTGTTGGTGCCCTTGGGCGAGAAGCCCAGCTGCTGCGTGCCCCACAGCGCGGTGGCCGCGAGCTCTTCGTTCACGCCCGGCTGGAACACGATGTTCTGCGCCTTGAGGTACTTGCTGGCCTTCCACAGCGCCTGGTCGTAGCCGCCGAGCGGCGAGCCGCGGTAGCCGCTGATGAAGCCGGCGGTGTTCTTGCCGTTTTGCGCATCGCGCAGGCGCTGCAGCATCGGCAGCTTCACCAGGGCCTGAACGCCCGACATGAAGGCGCGACCGTAGTCGAGCGAGTACTTGTCGTCGAGCGTGACCGTCTCGAGGGCCTTGCGGATGTGCTCGGGCAGGGGGGCGTTCATCGTCTGTGTCTCCGGTTTGGCGTGGCCTTGTGGGCGTGGCTGGGCGGCATGGGCGCCCGACGGGGTGCGGTGCCTTCATGATGCTCCGGAAAGTGTATTTGCGGGTGCCGGACAGGTGCTTTCAGATATCGCCAGGGAAACCCTAGTTTTTGGAAGATTCTTTCTTAGAATGGATCTTCATGGAAAGCCTTGATAAGTTCGACCTCGCCATCCTGAAAGAACTCCAGACCGATGGCCGCCTGACCAACGCCGAACTGGCCCAGCGCGTGGGCCTGTCAGCCGCGCCCTGCTGGCGCCGTGTGCGCGCGCTGGAAGAGTCCGGCTTCATCAAGGGCTACTACGCCGAGATCGACCGCCGCAAGATCGGCCTGGGCGTGCTCGCCTTCGTGCGCCTCGACACCGAACGCGCCAACAGCGAGGTCACGAAGAAGATCGAGGAAGCGATCCGCAAGCTGCCCGAAGTCATCGCCTGCCACTACATCAGCGGCACCGGCATGTTCGAACTGCAGGTGGTGGCCGAAGACCTCGACGCCTTCTCGCGCTTCGCCCTCAATAGCCTGATGCACCTGCCCAACGTGAAGGACCTGCACACCAGCTTCTCGCTGGGGGAGGTGAAGGCGAGCCATGCGCTGCCGTTGGGGCATCTGACGGTGAAGTGACTTGATCGAGCGGGCGTTCTTGCGGCTTCGACGTTGCAATGAGCGCCAACGGCAGGTCGTTCGATTTAATTTCCAGGCTGCGCTAAGGTTTCCGCGAGTTCCCACAGTGATCCCATCTGCCCCGAGTGGAACAGCAAGGGAGGCACGTCCGTGCGCGAGAAGCGATCCACCCGACCCAAAATGATCGTGTGATCGCCTTCCCGGTGACGCGAATACGTGGCGCATTCGAATGTCGCCACGCTTTCGATCAAACGCGGGCATCCGTGGGTCCCGCGTTCGAAAGCCTGCTCGAACCGCTCGAACTTGTCTGCAGCGGGCTTGGCGAAATGCCACGCAAGATCGCGCTGGCCTGCGGTCAGCACGCTGAGGCTGAAAGGGCGTGCCGACAGGAAGGCGTCCGCGCTGCGGGCGTCGTCGCGGATGCTCCAGAGGATCAATGGCGGGTCCAGCGACACCGAGGCGAACGAGTTGATCGTCATGCCTTCGCGTTTTCCATCGGGCATCGTGGTAGTCACGAGGCACACCCCCGTGGGAAAGGCGCCGAGCGCCTGGCGCAGCTGGCGCGCGTCGACCGTGTCGGTGGCGTCGCCAGTGATGAGAGCCCAGGAGTACATGAAACCAGCCTCCGTTCAGTACTGGCCCTTGGGCTCGAGGCCCAGAAGGTACTGGCCCACCATCGATGACACGGCATCCCAGTTGAGGCTGATGTGCCGAGAAATGGCGTTCGTGTCGCGCCACATGCGCTGGATCGGCTGATCGAGCGCCAGGCCTGCACCCCCCACGCTGGCAAACACCGCCTCGACGGCTTCGCGGGAGAGGCGCGCGGCAAACGCATGGTCGCGGCGGTTGCGGATGCGCTGCTCGATGCTGATGACATGGCCGTCGACAGCCATTTGTTCGACCTGCGCGGTGTCGCGGTAGAGCAGGAGTCGTGCGGCATCGACGCTGGCCGATGCCTCTGCCAGACGGGATTGCACGGGAAAGAATTCGCTCAGCCTGCTGCCGCCCCCGGCCACCGCGCCGCGGGTGACGCGCGTACCGGCCATTGCAATCAGTTCATCGACCGCGCCCTGGGCGGTGCCGATGATCGGCGACACCAGGCACACCGGGACGGCCGACAGAAACGGGATGCGATAGATCGGGTTCGTGTTGACCTCGGCGCCGGGCGGGCAATTGGAAGAGGCTTGCGCAAAGGTCAGCTTGCGGTGCGCCGGAATGAAGGTCGGCTGGTCGATGACGATGCCCTTGGAACCGGTGCCCGACTGCCCCGCGACGTGCCAGTTGTCTTCGACCGACCAGTCCGCGCGCGGTGCGAGCAGAAAACCTGCGGAAGGCGCTGCGCCTTTCTCTTCTGGCGGGAACTGCACCCCGAGCAACGCCCACTGCGAGTTGTCGACGTTGGATGCAAATAGCCATTTGCCCTGGACCAGGTAACCGCCGTCGACCTTCTGCGCCATCGTCGCCGGCGCATACGAACCGCAAACGATGGCATTGGGGTCATTGCGCCACACGTCGTCCTGCGCTTCCTCGGGAAACGTGGCGACGAGCCACTGATGAATCGCACCGAGCGAGCAGCCCCAGGCCGACGAGGTGCAGCCTCGCGCCAATTCGCTCACCACATCGATGAAGGCGGTGAATCCGTATTCGTAGCCGCCGTAACGCGCCGGCTGCATCAGCTTGAAGAAGCCCGCCTGGTGAAACGCATGCGTCGTCGATTCGGACACCCGACGGTCCTGTTCGGTCTGCGCGCCCCGTGCTCGGAGCATGGGCACCAATTCGCTTGCAGATGCAACGATCGAATCGAGAGAGGGCGCGCCTTTGACGGGCGACAGGCGGCCTGGGGCGGGCAACTCAACCCGATGGAGTTGGGCGAAAGGATTGGTGGCGACTTCGGTCATGGGGTCTCCTGGGGGGTGTAGTGAACGCCGATCTAGAAGACCAATTGAACCTTTAAGTAGTTGCATTTGCAATCAATAATTTATTGGGGTTTACCTGAGCTACAACCATGCTTCGACCCGGGATCCGACCAAGCATCCGCTTGTAAGATGTGCCATGGCCACCAGAAAATCAGTCCCCACCGGCGATGCACCCGGACGCTCTTCGGGCCAGAAGGCGGTCTTCCGGTCGGTTGCATCTGCAGACAAAAGAAGCAGGCACGATCTCGAGCGCGCCATTCCATATCTGCTTGCGCGTGCAGGTACCCGGATGGGGCAATCCTTCAGTCGGGAACTCAAACAGTTCGATCTTTCGCTGACCGACTGGCGGGTCTGTGTCGCGCTGCTGCATCAGCCGCACCAACGCCTCTCCGAGTTGGCGTTGCACACCTCCACCGAGCCGTCGACGCTGTCGCGGGTGGTGGACGCCCTGCTGCAGCGCGGCATCCTGGTGCGCGACCGCTCGGACGAAGACGCCCGGGCGCTGGCGCTGAGCCTGACGCAGGCGGGCCACGATCTCGCCACGCGCATCGTTCCGCTGGCGCAGCTGTACGAGCGTGTCTCGTTGTCGGGACTCACGCATGCGCAGGCCGAGTCGCTGCGCGACATGCTGCGCCTGGTCTACGACAACCTTGCCGCCCTCGACAAGGAATGACGTCCTTGCGGCGTCAGGACGCCTGAAGCGGCTCGCACAGGGGGGTCGACCGAAGAACAACAGAAGGAGACAACGCGGTGAACATCAACTCGATCGATCTCAATCTCTTCCTGGTGTTTCAGGCGATCTACGCGACGCGCAGCGTCACGCTGGCGGGCGAGCGTCTGGGCATGACCCAGTCCGCCGTGAGCAATGCGCTCAAGCGCATGCGGGAGCGCTTCAACGATGTGCTGTTCGTGCGCTCCGTCGACGGCATGGTTCCGACACCGGTGGCCGAGCGTCTCATTGCGCCGATCGAGGAAGGCCTGGCCTGCCTGGCGCAGGCGATCGATCAAGGCCGCACCTTCGAAGCCGGGCAGTCCACCCGTGCTTTCCGCATCGCCGTCAACGACATCGGGCAACTGGTCATGATGCCCGAACTGCTGGCGGTGGCGCGCGGCCTCGCGCCCGGCGTTCGCTTCGAGACGGTGGATGCGTCCATGGCCGAGGCCCGACAGCGCATGCTCCATGGGCAGATCGATCTTGCGCTGGGCAGTTGGGATGCCATGGGCCCGTCGTTCTATCAGCAGCGCCTGTTCGACGAGACCTTTTCCGTGCTCGTGGCCAGATCGTCGTCCCTTGGCGCGAACGCGTCGATGACGCTGGACGACTACCTGGCGGCAGAGCACATCGCGTACCGGCCACAAGGAACGACCGATTCCCAGCTGCAGCAAGCGCTCGATCGGGCCGGTGCGCTGGACTGCAGGCGCGTCGTGCTCACCGCCGCCCATTCCCTGGGGCTGGCTTCGATCGTCGCGACCTCGAACCTGCTGCTCACCGCACCCGATCGCCTGGCCCGGGCCATGGCGGCGTCGCGCGCCGATCTTCACATTCTGAAGGCCCCCTTCGACGTGACGCCCTTCGAGATCCGTCAGCAATGGCATGAGCGATTTCACCAGGACAGCGGCAGTCGCTGGTTGCGCGAGCTGATGTTCGGTCTCTTCCATCAGAGGTCCTGCCGCGTGCCGGACGCGTCGGTCGGTCAGTCCTCAGGCGCCTCGCCCTGGTAGGCGCGCTCGAGCATGCGCCGCAGCGCATCGCGCTCGAGCGGGCGAGGATTGGGGTACGGGTTCGAGGCCGCTAGTTTTGCCGCCCGATCCAGTCCGGCGGCCGGCATGCCGATCGCGCGCAGCGACAGCGCGGCGCCGTGCGTGCGGGCCAGGTCATGGATGCCGAGCGCCGCATCCGGTACACCGAGCGCGTTGGCAATGCGTGCCATGGCCTGGGGTGCTGCGGCCGCGTTGTACCGTAGCGCGTGGGCGAGGATCACCGTATGCACTTCGGAATGCGGCAGGTCGAAGCTGCCGCCCAGGGTATGGCACAGCTTGTGGTGCAGGCCCATGGAAACCGCGCCGAGCACGGTGCCGCACAACCAGGCGCCATAGAGCGCTTGGCTGCGGGCCACGAGGTCGTGCGGGTTCTGTTGCAAGGGTGCGAGCGATGCGGCACACGCGTGCAAGCCTTCTTCGGCCATCAAGGCGATGACCGGATTGCCGTCGTGCGCGTACAGGCCTTCGGCCGCGTGCGCCATCGCATTGATCGTGCTCGTCACGGTCAGGCCCATCGGCAGCGAGCGCGACAGCTGTGGGTCGTAGATCACGACGCGCGGCAGCACGCGGGGGTCACGGCCGGTCTTCTTCACGCCGCCTTCCGTGATCCCGTAGATCGGCGTCGCCTCGCTGCCCGCGTAGGTGGTCGGTACCGCGATGACGGGCAATCCGCTTTCCAGAGCAATGGCCTTTCCCAGCCCGACGGTCGAGCCACCGCCCACGGCCAGCGCACAGTCGGCACCGAGCGCACGGGCCACCTCCTGCGCCTTGCGCGCGACCTCGATCGGCACGTGCATCTCGGCTTGGTCGAAGATGCCCGCCACGCGTCGGGGCAGCCGTTCCGACACCGCCAGGGCCTGATCGCGCTGGCCGGGCGTGCACAGAACGAGGGCGCGCTGCAGGCCCAGGCGGTCGAGTTCCTCGGGAAGCCGATCGATGCTGTTCGCGCCGAAGACGATGCGCGAGGTGCTTGCCGTGTAGCAGAAGGACTGCATCAGCGGTCTCGTGCCACGGAAGGGTCGACCTGGCCGCGTCCGGAAGCAGGGTTCAGCACGAAGTCATAGGCCAGCGAGTACCAGGGCGTCGCCATGGGGCTGCCACCCGGCGTGCCGTCCGGCGCGATGCCGGGTTCGTGGCGCTGCCAATCCGCGATCAGCGAGGACCGCACGCCGAACACGGCGTCGGATTGCAGATACTCGCCGCCCGAGCGAAAGACATGGGTGATGAGCGTGTCGTACCCGGGGGCCTGGATCATGAAGTGCAGGTGCGCAGGACGCCAGGGGTGGCGGCCCAGGCGCTGCAACAACTGGCCGACGGGGCCGTCGTGTGGAATGGGGTAGGGCACGGCGACGATCGATCGGAAGAAATAGCGCCCGTCCGAAAGGCTGTGCAGGCGGCCACGTCCCTGGGCATGGTCGAGACCGGGGCGCTGCACGTCGTAGGTGCCTTCGTCGTCCGACTGCCAGACGTCGATCGACGCATGGGCGATCGGTTCGCCGTCGATGCCCCGGACGGTGCCTGCGACGAAGCAGGGTTCCCCATGCGCACCGTGGGAGATGTCGCCACCATGGGCGCACGCTGGCGCGTCCGGCAAGAAAAAAGGCCCGAAGACGGTCGCCTCCGTGCAGCCCAGGGGATGCCGGTTGTTCTGCGCGGTGACCAGGGTCGAAAGACCCAGGGCATCGGACAACAGGATGAACTCCTGCCGCTTGTTGTCGGTGATCTTGCCCACCTGCGTGAGGAAGTCGATGCCTTGGGACCACTCCGACTCGGTCAGCTGCACCTCGCGCGCAAAGTCGTGCAGGTGCCGCACGAGGCTGTCCATCACGGTCTTCAGCCGCGTGTCGGCCATGCCGCTCTGTGCCTTGAGCACTGCGTTGGTGATGGTCCATTCGTCGATGTCGATCATGGGGGTTCCTGTTGACGCCGCCGCAAAGCGCTTCAGCCTTGATGGAGCTTGAACAGCGACAGCGCGTTGGTTCTGCCGATCTTCAGGCGATCGGCTTCGCTGATGCTGGTCTCGTTGAACCAGTTCGACGCGTGGTCGACATTCTCGAAGGGCCAGTCGGTCGAGAAAAGGATCTTGTCGGATCCGACCTCCAGCAACGCGTCGATGAGTGTCTGAGTGCGGAAGTTGCCCGACGTCGTGAGGTAGAAGTTCTCGTGGAAGTACTCGCAGAGCTTGCGTTGGGCCGGATAGCCCTTAGGCGCCTTCACCCAGGCGTTGCGGTGGTCCACCCGCCACATGTTGTACGGCAGTCCTTCGCCGAGGTGACCCAGGATGATCTTCAGTCCCGGATGGCGGTCGAACAGGCCGCTGGCCATCAGGCGCAGCGCGTGCACGGCCGTTTCCTGCGCAAACGCCCAGGTGGGGCCGAGCAGCCAGGGATGGCCTTCGTAGATCTGGGACCAGCTTGCGATCGGATTGCGGGGGTGCAGATAGAAAGGCGCGTCCAGGCGCTCGGCTGCGGCCCAGAACGACGCGTACCGTGGGTCGTCGTAGTAGACGACGTTGTCGGGCGTGTCGACCTGCGAGAAGCCATTGACCAGCGCGCCACGGAAGCCCAACTCGGTCATGCAGCGATCGAGTTCCCGCGTGGCCGCGTCCGGGTCCTGCAGCGGCAGCGCGGCGAAGGCCTGAAAGCGGTCGGGTCGCCGGGCGACCTGCTCGGCCAGGAAGTCATTGGCGCGCATGGCCAGCTCGCAGGCCTTGCCTGGATCGGGGATCGCCTGCACCGCGGGTGCGTTCAACGACAGGATCATCATCTCCATGCCGTGCTCGTCCATCTGGCGCAGTCGCTGGTCGTGGATGTCGAGCAGCCGGCTGCTGAGTTCACGCCAGTAGGCGCCGGGCACGAAGCCCGCCGAATCCTGCAACGTTTCAGGAAGCGCGAAATGTTCTTCCAGGCCGATCTTTCCTTGCATGCTGACTCCTTGGTGCGTGCGACGCGATGGCGCACGGTTCGATGCCTGTCCGCGCCACCACGGCGCCGACCTCTGCGCCCAATTTAGGAGGGTAGGCCGGCGGGGTCGAACGAATTTCGGTGATAGCGCGAATTCGGCATTTGCATGGGCGCCCGGGATCGTCCGATGCAGGAGGAGGCTCCATGGGTAGACCCGCCCCAACATTTCCAGACCGTATAGAGGACATCCGCAAAATTCGTTGGCCCGCCTGGGCCCACCTGCGGATGATCGGCGGGCGATGGCGCAGCCCTGCTGCTGCTGCGTTGCACCAGCCCTCGCAGCCGGTGGCGCGCCACCACAAGAAAAAACCGGAGACAAGAGTCATGCGTCAAATCGATCTTCATCAGCTGGCCGACGATGCCCGCTTCAACCGCTTTCATGGGCTCGTGCTCTTCTGGTGCGCGCTGATCATCGTCTTCGACGGCTATGACCTGGCCGTCGTGGGCATCGCGCTGCCTTCGATCATGGCGCAGATGGGCGTGGGTGCGACCCACGCGGGCATCATGGTCAGTTCCGCGCTGTTCGGGATGATGTTCGGTGCCATCCTGCTGGGCACGGTGGCCGACAAGATCGGCCGTCGCTGGGCCATCGCCATCTGCGTGGGGCTGTTCAGTGTCTTCACCGCAGCAGCCGGACTTGCCCAGGATCCAGTGACCTTCGGCGTGATGCGCTTTCTCGCCGGGCTGGGCATCGGCGGCGTGATGCCCAACGTGGTCGCGCACATGACCGAATATGCGCCGAAGAAGATCCGCGCGACGCTCGTCACCTTGATGTTCAGCGGTTACGCAGTCGGCGGCATCGTGGCGGCGCTGCTCGGCAAGGGCCTGCTGGAGAGCTACGGCTGGCAATCGGTGTTCTTTGCCGCCGGCCTGCCCGTGCTGCTCATTCCGTTCATCCTGAAGTCGCTGCCCGAGTCGATGCCCTTCCTGCTGGCCAAGGGACGAACCCACGAGCTCAAGGAAATCGCCGGCCGGCTCGACCCGACGTACGTGCCGGCCGCATCGGACCGCTTCGCGATTCCCGTCAAGGACCGGGCCGACAGCGCGCCCATCAAGCACCTCTTCTACGACGGCCGCGGCTTCAGCACGGTCATGTTCTGGATCGCGTTCTTCATGTGCCTGTTCATGGTGTTCGCGCTGAGCTCGTGGTTGACCAAGCTCATGGCGGGCGCAGGCTACAGCCTGGGCTCGGCGCTGACCTTCGTGCTCGTCCTCAACATCGGCGCGATGGTCGGGGCCATCACCGGCGGCTGGCTGGCGGACCGCTTCCACATCAAGTACGTGCTGGCGGGGATGTATGCGCTGGCGGCGGTGTCGCTCACTTTGCTGGGCTTTGCCGTGTCGACGCCGGTACTCTTCGTGCTGGTGGGCCTGGCCGGTGCGTCCACCATCGGAACGCAGATCGTTGCCAATGCCTACACCGGGCAGTTCTATCCGATGGCCGTACGCGCCACCGGACTGGGATGGGCATTGGGAATCGGTCGAAGCGGTGCCATCCTTGCGCCGATATTGATCGGCGTTCTGGTAAACATGAAGCTGCCACTGCACCAAAACTTTTTCGCCATCGCGATTCCAGCGGTGATCGGCATGATCGCGGTCCTTTGCATTGAGCACGATCGATCTGCTTGCGTGGCTCGCACGCCCTTCATCGCGGACGATGCGCAAAAGACGCCGGTGTGAAGGCAGTCGGCTAGCCATCGGTATCCATGAACACGCGGCCGGGGCCGTCGCCGTATTCGTCGATCGGATCGCGAGCTTTGCGGCCGGTGTCATGGTGGGCAGGGCGCCGGCGACCGATTGTCGGGCCACAATAGCCGGCCGATGCCACCCATCTCCCCCGACGAATCCCCCATCCCGCCACTGCGCGCCACGCCCGCGCGCATCGGCCCCTTCGCCCCGCTGAAGCTGCCCGTCTTCCGCATGCTGTGGAGCACCTGGCTGCTCGCCAACATCTGCATGTGGATGAACGACGTGGCGGCGGCGTGGATGATGACCACGCTGACCACCACGCCGCTGTGGGTGGCGCTCGTGCAGTCGGCGTCGACGCTGCCGGTGTTTCTGCTGGGGCTGCCGAGCGGTGCGCTGGCCGACATCCTGGATCGCCGCCGCTGGCTGATGGCCACGCAGTTCTGGCTGGCCGGCGTGGCGATCGTGCTGTGCGCGGCGGTGGCGATGGACATGATGACCGCGCCGCTGCTGCTGGCCCTGACCTTCGCCAATGGCATCGGCCTGGCGCTGCGCTGGCCGGTGTTCGCGGCCATCGTGCCGGAGCTGGTGCCACGGCCGCAGCTGCCGGCCGCGCTCGGGCTCAACGGCATCGCGATGAACGCGTCTCGCATCATCGGCCCGCTGGTCGCGGGCGCGCTGATCGCCAGCGCCGGCAGCCTGTGGGTTTTCGTGCTCAATGCCGTGATGTCGGTGGCCTCGGGCTTCATCGTGCTGCGCTGGCGGCGCGAGCACACGCCCAACCCGCTGGGCCGCGAGAAGTTGGTGAGCGCGATGCGCGTGGGCGTGCAGTTCGTGCGCCAGTCGCTGCGCATGCGCGCGGTGCTCACGCGCATCTCGATCTTCTTCCTGCACTCGACCGCGCTGCTCGCGCTGCTGCCGCTGCTGGCACGCGGGCTCGAAGGCGGCGGCGCCGGCACCTTCACGCTGCTGCTGGCGGCGATGGGCTCGGGCGCCATCGGCGCGGTGCTCGTGATGCCGCGTCTGCGCCAGGCCTATGTGCGCGACCAGCTGGTGCTGCGCGGCGCGCTGCTGCAGTCGGCAGCCACGGCGGTGATGGCCGTCGCACCCAACACGTGGGTGGCGGTGCCGGCCATGTTCTTCGGCGGCGCGGCCTGGATCACGGTGGCCAACTCGCTGTCGGTGTCGGCGCAGCTGGCCTTGCCCGACTGGGTGCGGGCACGCGGCATGTCGATGTTCCAGATGTCGATCATGGGCGCCAGTGCCTTCGGCGCAGCGCTGTGGGGGCACATCGCGACGGTCAGCTCGCTGCAGGCCAGCCTGCTGATCGCGTCGGTCACCGGCGTGCTGATGATGGGCGCGGCCCTGCGCTATGTGCTCGATGGTGGCGTGGACGATGACGTGAGCCCCGCCGCGCCCGGCTGGGCCGACGCGCCGCCGCATGCGCCGCCGGGCGATGGGCGACTGGTCATCAACGTCGAGTACCTGATCGACCCGGCCCGCGCTGCGGCCTTCCACGTCGTGATGCAGCAGACCCGCCGCACGCGGTTGAGCGAGGGCGCGATCGGCTGGGAGCTGCTGCACGACATCGCCGAGCCGGGCCGCTACGTGGAACAGATCATCGACGAGTCGTGGACCGGTCACCTGCGCCGCTTCCACCGCGCGACGGCGGCCGACTTGGCGCTGCGCGAGCGCCGGCTGGCCTTCCACCTGGGCGACGGGCCGCCGTTGGTGACGCGCTACGTCGTCAGGCGCTAGGCGCCTTCGCGGCGCGCAGCCAGCCCAGGCCGTCCGAGGTGCCGTTGGGCACCGCGCCCCGTGCCGGGCGGTACTCGCCGCCGACCCAGCCGTCCCAGCCGCATTGGGCCGACACCTCGTCGATCACCCTGAACAGGTACGGGTGGTTCAGCTCGCCGATGTCGGGCTCGTGCCGCTCGGGCACGCCGGCGATCTGGATGTGGCCGACGCGCCCGGTCGGCAGGTACTTTCGGATCTTCATCGCCACGTCGCCCTCGACGATCTGGCAGTGGTACAGGTCGAACTGCACCTTGAGGTTGGGCGCACCGACCGCTTCGACGATGGCGTGCGCCTCGTCTTGGCGGTTGAGGAAGAAGCCCGGGATGTCGCGGGTGTTGATGGGCTCGATCAGCAGGTCGCGCCCGGCCGTCGCGGCCTCGGACGCGGCCCAGCGCAAGTTCTCGACGTAGGTCGCCTTGGCCGTTTCACGCGCCAGGCTGGCGGGCAGCAGGCCGGCCATCACGTGGACGCGCGGGCAGTCGAGCGCGGCGGCGTAATCGAGTGCCTTGGCGATGCCGTCGCGGAACTCGCTCTCGCGATCCGGCAGGCAGGCCAGACCGCGCTCGCCGCCGTCCCAGTGGCCGGGCGGGGCATTGAAGAGCACCTGTTTCAGGCCGTTGGCCTTCAGCCGAACGGCGATCTCGGTTGCGGGGAAGGCGTAGGGAAAGAGGTATTCGACACCCGCGAAGCCGTCCTTGGCGGCGGCATCGAAGCGGTCGAGGAAGTCGAGCTCCGGGTAGAGCATCGAGAGGTTGGCGGCAAAGCGGGGCATGGTGGTCTTCGGGAGGGAGTGGGTTACCAACGTGCGCCGAACGTGCGGCGCAGGTCGTCGATCGCGTCCTTGCCCAGCGGCGTGGGTTCGGTGGCAGACAGCAGGCGCAGGCGCGCTGTTTCTTCGAGCTCTTCGAGCACCGCCATGGCCGCGGCCGGCGTGTCGTGCCAGACGTTCGGACCGAGCCGCGCGAGCATCACGGCACGGATCGGCTTGCCCGCATCGCCGTACTGCGCGATCGCGGCGGCCACCGCATCGGCCGCTTCCGCGGCGCCGGGCCGGTGGTACGGGATCACCGGCACATGGCCGACCTTCATCACGAAGTAGGGCGTCAGCGCGCCCAGCAGTTCTTCGCCGGTGGGCCGCAGCGTGAGACCGACGCAGTGCGTGCTGTGCGTGTGGATGACGCAGGCCGTGCCCGCGTCGAAGCGCCGCGCCGCGGCATAGATGCGCGCGTGCAGCGCGAGGGTCTTGCTCGCGCGGTCACCCGATCGCTGCGAGCCGCTCGCGTCGAGTCGCGCGAGTTTCATCGGGTCGAGGAAGCCCAGGCACGCATCGGTCGGCGTGATGAGAAAACCATCGTCCAGCCGCACGCTGATGTTGCCGGCGGTGGCATGCACATAGCCGCGCTCGAACAGGCTGCGGCCGACGCGGCAGATCTCGTCGCGGGCCTCGTTCTCGGTCATGCGAGCACCTTGAAGGCCTTGGTGAAGAAGTCGTCGGCCCCGAAGTTGCCGGACTTCAGCGTGAGGTGCACGCCCGCGCCATCGGCGGCTTCGGCCAGCGCATGGCACCACGGCACGCCGGGGTCGATCTGCGGGCCGATCTGCATCTGCGTGACACCCAGCGCCTGCACGCAGGCGCCCGATGTTTCGCCACCCGCCACCACCAATTGCCGAACGCCCAGCGCGACCAGGCCGCGCGCGATGGCGGCGATAGTGCGCTCGACCATCGCGCCGGCTTCTTCCACGCCAAGGCGACCCTGCACCGACTTCACGGCGCTGGTCTCTGCCGTGGAGTAGACGAGCACCGCGCCGTCCGCCAGCAGCGGCTTCGCCCAGGCCAGCGCCTCGGCGGCCACATCGACGCCGTCCGCGATGCGCAGCGGGTCGATGGCCATCGCCGGTCGGCCGGTCTCGATGAAGTCCGCCACCTGCCGGTTGGTCGCGATCGAGCAACTGCCGGAAACGACGGCGCGCAGGCCGCCCGCGGCCGGCAGCGCGCTCGCCTGCGACGACGGCGCGATGCCGAAGTTGGCCGGCAGCCCGATCGCCACGCCCGAGCCGGCCGTCACCAGCGGCATCGCCGCCAGCGCCGGGCCGAGGCGCAGCAGGTCGTCGTTCGACACCGCATCCACCACCGCCATGGCCACGCCTGCGGCGCGCAGTTCTGCGATGCGTTCGCGCACCGCGTCGGCGCCGCGCGCCACCACCGTGTGGTCGATGAGCCCGACCTTTCGCGTCGTTTGCG
The DNA here is from genome assembly GCF_051216635.1 of Variovorax sucrosi. Taxonomy (NCBI): domain Bacteria; kingdom Pseudomonadati; phylum Pseudomonadota; class Betaproteobacteria; order Burkholderiales; family Comamonadaceae; genus Variovorax; species Variovorax sucrosi. Next base: position 146,801 of record NZ_JBPJZU010000005.1, read on the forward strand.
CCTGCAGCACGCGCACCAGGTTCGCATCGGTCATCGGCGTGAGCGGGTGGTTCTGCATGCCGCTTTCGTTGAGCAGCACGTCGCCGACGAACAGGTAGCCCTTGAACACGGTGCGCTTGTTGTCGGGGAAGGCGGGCGTGGCGATGGTGAAGTCGCTGCCCAGTGCGTCCATCAGCGCCTCGGTCACCGGGCCGATGTTGCCGGCGGCCGTGCTGTCGAAGGTCGAGCAGTACTTGAAGTAGATCTGCTGCGCGCCCTGTGTCTGCAACCACTTCAGCGCATCCAGCGACTGCGCGATGGCCTCGGCCGGCGCGACGGTGCGCGACTTCAGCGCCACCACCACGGCGTCGACATCGGCGGCCAGCGGCGAACTGGGCACGCCGATGGTCTGCACCACGCGCATGCCCGCGCGCACCAGGTTGTTGGCGAGGTCGGTCGCCCCGGTGAAGTCGTCGGCGATGCAGCCGAGCTGGATGAAGCTCATGCTTTCTTGCCTTTCGGCAGTTCGATGCCCGGGAAGATCTTGATCACCGCGCTGTCGTCTTCCTTGGCGAAGCCGGCGGTCGAGGCTTGCATGAACATCTGGTGCGCGGTCGAGGCGAGCGGCAGCGGGAATTTGCTGGCGCGCGCCGTGTCGAGCACCAGGCCCAGGTCTTTCACGAAGATGTCGACGGCCGACAGCGGCGTGTAGTCGGCGGCCAGCACGTGCGCCATGCGGTTCTCGAACATCCAGCTGTTGCCGGCGCTGTTCGTGATCACCTCGTACAGCGCCGCCGCGTCCACGCCTTCGCGCAGGCCCAGTGCCATGGCCTCGGCCGCCGCAGCGATGTGCACGCCGGCCAGCAGCTGGTTGATGATCTTCACCTTGCTGCCCGCGCCGGCGCTGTCGCCCAGGCGGTAGACCTTGCCGGCCATCGCGTCGAGCACCGCGCCGGCCCTTGCATACGCCTCCGGCTTGGCGGCCGACATCACCGTCATCTGGCCGCTGGCGGCCTTGGCGGCGCCGCCGGAGATGGGCGCGTCGATGTAGTGGATGCCCAAGTCGTTCAAGCGCTTCTCGAGCGCGACCGACCAGTTCGGGTCGACCGTCGAACACATCACGAAGGTGCTGCCCGACTTCATCACGGCGGCGGCGCCGTGCTCGCCGAAGAGCACCGCTTCGGTCTGCGCCGCGTTCACGACCACGCTCACCACCACGTCGCAGGCGGCGGCGACCTCGGCCGGGTTGGCATGCGCCACGCCGCCATCGGCTGCGAACGCGGCCGCCGCGCCGGGCCGCACGTCGCACACATGCACGTCGTAGTTCTTGCTGCGCAGCGTCTGCGCGATGCCGGCGCCCATGGCGCCCAGGCCGATCAATCCCACTGTGTTCATGGCGGTGCCCGCGGGCGTGCTGGTGAAGAGGGGTCGACGATAGCGCGAAGCGGCACCCCGGCCATCGGGGCAAGCCCCTGTCACTACCTGGGGGCAGGCTCAGCGCAGCGCGTGCCTCGCCGCGCGCGCGATGCTTGCGGCATCCACGCCGAAGAAATCGCGCAGGGCGGCGCGGGTGTCGCTGCGCCCGAAGCCGTCGGTGCCCAGCGTGAGGTAGCGCCTGCCTTCGGGCAGGAAGGCGCGCACGCTTTCGGGCACGGCGCGCACGTAGTCGGTGGCGGCGATGATGGGGCCGCGCGACGCCGCGAGCTGCTGCGCGATGAAGGCGGTGCCGGCGTCCTCGCCGCGCAGCGCGCGCGCTTCGCAGGCCTGGCCGTCACGCGCCAGCTCGCTCCAGCTGGTCACGCTGATCACCTCGGCGGCGATGCCGTCGGCGGCGAGCTGCTGCGCGGCCTTCACGACCTCGGTGAGGATCGCGCCCGAGCCCATCAGCGTCACTTGTGCCTGGCCCGCCTTCGACGATGCGTCGCGCCAGCCCTCGTAGCGCCAGCAGCCGCGCAGGATGTCCGCGGTGGCCTCGGCCGGCACGTCGGGCTGCGCGTAGTTCTCGTTCATCAACGTCACGTAATAGAAGACGTCCTGCTGCTCGACCATCATCTCGCGGATGCCGGCGTCGACGATCAGCGCCATCTCGCCTGCGAAGCCGGGGTCGTAGGCCTTGCAGTTCGGGATGGTCGCGGCCACCAGGTGGCTGCTGCCGTCCTGGTGCTGCAGGCCTTCGCCGCCGAGCGTGGTGCGCCCCGACGTGGCGCCCAGCAGGAAGCCCCGCGCCCGCTGGTCGGCCGCGGCCCAGATGGCGTCGCCCACGCGCTGGAAGCCGAACATCGAGTAGTAGATGTAGAAGGGCAGCATCGCCAGCCCGTGCACGCTGTAGCTGGTGGCCGCGGCCGTCCAGCTGGCGATGGCGCCGGCCTCGCTGATGCCTTCTTCCAGGATCTGCCCGTCGGTCGCCTCGCGGTAACTGAGGATCGAGTCGATGTCCTCCGGGGCGTAGCGCTGGCCCACGCTCGAATAGATGCCGACCTGCTTGAACAGGTTGGCCATGCCGAAGGTGCGCGCTTCGTCGGCCACGATGGGCACGACGCGCGGGCCGAGCGTGGGGTGCTTCATCAGGTTGCCGAGCATGCGCACGAAGGCCATGGTCGTGCTCATCTCCTTGCCGGCTGCGGCCACGGCGAACTGCGCGTAGGCCGCGAGCTCGGGCTTGGGCGCCACGTCGCAGGCGGTCTCGCGCCGCGGCATCGACCCGCCGAGCGCAGCACGGTGCGCCTGCAAATATTGCATCTCCGGGCTGTCGACCGCCGGCTTGTAGAACGAGAGCGACGTCGCTTGCTCGTCCGATAGCGGGAGGTTGAAGCGGTTGCGAAAGCCGATCAAATCGGCGCTCTCGAACTTCTTGTGCGAGTGCGTGGTCATCTTGCCCTGGCCCGCCGCACCCATGCCGTAGCCCTTCTTGGTGTGGGCGAGGATGACGGTCGGCTGCCCTTGGTGCGCGGCCGCAGCGGCGTAGGCGGCATGGATCTTCACCAGGTCGTGGCCGCCGCGCTTGAGGCGGTCGATCTGCTCGTCGGTCATGCCCTGCGCGAGGCGCGCGAGCTCCGGGTCCTGGCCGAAGAAGGTCTCGCGGTTGAAGCGGCCGTCCTTGGCGGCGAAGGTCTGCATCTGGCCATCGACCGTGTGCGCGAAGGCGCGGGCCAGTGCGCCGGTGGTGTCGCGGGCGAACAGGCCGTCCCAGTCGCTGCCCCACACCAGCTTGACGACGTTCCATCCGGCGCCGGCGAAGAGCTTCTCCAGCTCGTCGATGATGCGGCCGTTGCCGCGCACCGGGCCGTCGAGCCGCTGCAGGTTGCAGTTGACCACCCACACCAGGTTGTCGAGCTTCTCGCGCGCGGCCAGCGTCAACGCGCTCATCGATTCGGGCTCGTCCATCTCGCCGTCGCCGAACACGCCCCACACCTTGCGCGCGTTGCAGTCCTGCAGCTGCCGATCGGTGAGGTAGCGCATGAAGCGCGCGTGGTAGATCGAACTGATCGGGCCGATGCCCATCGAGCCGGTCGGGAACTGCCAGAAGTCCGGCATCAGGTACGGGTGGGGGTAGCTCGACAGGCCGCGGGCACCCGTGCCCTGCGTGAAGGCGGGCGCGGTCAGTTCCTGGCGGTAGTGCGCGAGATCGTCTTCGCTCAGGCGCCCCTCTAGAAACGCACGTGCGTAGACACCCGGCGAACTGTGCGGCTGGAAGAACACCAGGTCGCCGCCATGCTGTTCGTTGCGCGCATGAAAGAAGTGGTTGAAGCCGACCTCGAACAGGTCCGCCGCGCTCGCATAGCTGGCGATGTGCCCGCCCAGTTCGCCATACGCCTGGTTGGCACGCACCACCATCGCGAGCGCGTTCCAGCGCATCAGCGAGGCCAGCCGTTCCTCGATGGCGAGGTCGCCCGGGAACACCGGCTGCCGGTCGACGCCGATGGTGTTGATGTACGGCGTGGCCAGCTCGGGCTGCCAGCCGATGCGCTGCTCTCGCGCCACGCGAGCCAGTTCGTCGAGCATCTGCCGCGCGCGTTCGGCGCCGTGCGTCTGCACCAGTGCTTCGAAGGCTTCGCGCCATTCGGCGGTTTCCTGCGGGTCGAGGTCCGCCGCAGTGGAGTTCAGCAGCGCGTGCCTTTGGGAGGCAGAGATCGGGGCGTTCATGTCGGCACTTTAGGCCGCTTCGCACCGAACACAAAACGGCGCTGCCGCTGCCTCGGGGCTGAGGCAGCGGCAGCGTTGGTGCGGCCCGGCCTGCCGGCCGGGCGCAGTGCATCGATCAGAGGCCGATCAGGCCGCCATCGTCCCTGGTGATCACAACGGTGGCCGAGCGCGGGCGGGCGTTGCCGCCGTCCGGCCAGTGGCTGCCGAACGCGGCCGGTGTGGCGATGGCCGACGCCGGTGTCGATTCACCCGGATGCTGGATGTTCACGAACAGCGCGCGGCCGTCGCCGGATTCGGCTATGCCGGTGATCTCGCAGTCCTTCGGGCCGACCAGGAAGCGGCGCAGACCGTCGGTGCCGGGGGCCTTGCCGACGAAGGTCGCCTGCGTTGCGGTGGTGGCGCCGCTGACGTTGGTGATCGACTTCGCACCGCCATCGCCGACCTTGCCGGGCAGTGCGGCGAGCAGCATGCAGTTGGTGACGTCGGTGTAGGCGCCGTCGTCGGTCTCCAGCCACAGCAGGCCGGGTGCGGCTTCGCTGAACCACAGGCCGTCGGGGCTGGAGAAGTCGTTGCTGGCATCGAGCTGCGACACGTTGATGTTGGCCGATGCGGTCGAGCGCGCGCCGAAAAGGTACACGTCCCACTTGAAGCTCAGCGACGTCGGGTCGGCATTGTCGTCGGCGAAGCGCACGATGTGGCCGTTCGGGTTGCCGGTCTGCGCCGTGGCGCTCGCGCCCCGGGGGTCGTTGTAGAAGCGCGGGTTGGCAGCGTCGGTTGCGGTGATCGGGCGCGACGCGGCATTGGTGTTGGTCAGCGTGACGTACACCTCGCCCGTCTTCGGGTTGACGGCCGTCCATTCCGGGCGGTCCATCTTGGTGGCGCCTGCGGCGTCGGCGGCAAGGCGCGTGTTGACCAGCACGTCGGCCGCATCGGCGAAGGCGTAGGTCGTGTTGCCAGCGGTGATGTTGTTCACGCCGAGCTTGATCTCGAGCCATGCGCCGGTGCCGTCGGCATTGAACTTCGCCACGTAGAGGCGGCCGTCGTCCATGTACTTGTCGCCGGCAGCCATGCCGCCGCCGATGTCGGCTGCATCCCAGTTCTTCGTCGAGACGAACTTGTAGATGTACTCGTTGCGCGAGTCGTCGCCCATGTACCAGACCAGCGGCTTGCCGACCACGACCGGGCCGAGGCAGGCGCCTTCATGGCCGAAGCGGCCGAGGGCGGTGCGCTTCTTCGGGGTGGACAGTGCGTCGAACGGATCGATCTCGACGACCCATCCGTAGGTGTTGGCGCCGTTGCGGTAGTCGTCGGTCGCAGTGGCGCCGCGCACTTCGGTGTTCCAGCGGCTGTAGAGGTTGTCGGTGGTGTCGGGCGTGACGGTGGCCCACAGTTCGCGGCCGGTACCGGCGACGCCGTAGCGCGCGAAGGACGTCAATTCCTTCGCCGAACGGTTGGCATTGTCCGTGGCCGCGATGCGGCGGAAATAGCCCGCCCAGTTCTCTTCGCAGGTCAGGTACGTGCCCCAGGGCGTGGTGCCGTTGGCGCAGTTGTTCAGCGTGCCGCGCGTCCGGCTGCCGTCGACGGAATACTTGGTCTTCACGTAGTTCGTCTTGGCGACGGCGCCCGTGAAGGTCATTTCGGTCAAGGTGTGCACGCGGCGATTGAAGCCGGAGGCCTGCTTGTAGCTCCACTTGCCGGCGCTCTTGCTCACTTCGACCACGCTCACGCCGTGCAGGTAGAACTCGCGCAGCACCTCGTCGGCCGAAGTGCGCACTTGTGCGTTGCCGGTGCCGGTGGTGCTCTGGCCGGTGGGGTGCAGGAACAGCGGCGTGATCGCCTCGTGGTTCATCACCAGCAGGCCGCGGTCAGCGGCGGTGCGGCTCCACTTGCCGGCGGCATCCGCACCGAAGAAGGTCATGCCGTCGTGGTGGTCGCCCGCGCGGCGGTCGTAGCTGGCTGCAGAGTCGGTGCCGTCGTTGGCGTAGGCCGAGACACCCGTCGCGATCGGGTCGCCCAGGCGGTACAGCACGCTGGCGGTGTAGCCGGCCGGCACGGTGACCACGTCGTCGAGGCTCTTCGCCACGGCGCTGAAGTTGAGTTTCTGCACTGCGGGCGCCGGTGCCGGTGCCGGCGGGGCGGGCGGTGCGGGAGCCGGGGCCGGCGTGTCGTCGTTGCCGCCACCACCGCAGGCGGTCAGCAAGGCGGCACCGGCGGTGCCCACGCCCAGGCCGAAGAGTTTGCGGCGGCTCAGGCGGCCGGCGATCAGATCGTTGAACTCGGGGTTGGATGTTTTGTTGTAGCCGATGTCGTCGGGATCGATGGCGGGCGCGGTGCTCGAAGGCTTGGTCGTCATTTGCACTGTCTTTCGTGGGTTGAACGGGGTCAACCCACGAAGGTAGGCAAGGGGCATGACGCCCATGCGAAAAGCCTGTGTCAGTTCGGTGACAGCGCCGCGTAGCGGGACGCCCCGGAGACCGTGGCTGCGGCTGGGCGTTCCAGCCACGAAAGCCGGTACAGAAGCGCCAGCACGAGCAGTCCGCCGAAGAAGATGTACGACTGGAAAACGTTCAGGCGCGTGTCCGCCAGCAGGTTCACCGCTGTCATGAAGGTCTGACCGGTCAGCGCGAGCGCCAGCCACAGCGATGGCTCGGTCCAGCGGCCCCAGGGACGGACCTGCAGCGCCGCCGGGAACACCAGCGCGAAGATCGGGAACAGCACGCCATAGTGGTGTTCCCAGGCAATCGGCGAGGCGATGGTCAGGCTCAGCATGATCAGCGCCAGATCGACTGCACTCGGCGCCTTGCGGAGGCGCCAGAACATCGCCAGCGCCAGGATCAGTGCCGACGACGCGAGGGTCGCGACGTACACCGTCGGATGGTAGGGGGGGAAATCGGTGCCCGACCAGACCAGGCCGCGGCCGAACAGGTTGGCGCCGTTGAAGAGCAGCCGGTTCATCAGGCCGTTGACCGACTGGTTGATGAAGTAGCTCTCGCCGTGCTTGCCCAGGAACGAGACGACGGTGAGGTAATCGAGGTTGTTGCGCAGGCCGTAGACCGCCACCGACACGGCGAGGAAGGCCGCGCCGGTGAGCGTCGCCGCGATCGCGAACTTCCACTGCCGGCGAACCAGCGCCCACACCACCACCAGCGCCCACTGCGGCTTGATGATGCAGCACAGCGCCACCAGAAAGCCCGACAGCCGCGGCTGGTCGCGCTGCCAGGCCAGCAGGGCCAGTCCGGCGGCCAGCGTCATGGCGGTCTGGATCTGGCCGTGGTGCTCGCTGCGCGCGATCGGATAGAACAGCGCCGTGCTCACCAGGCACAGCACGAAAAGCATGGCCGTCGACTTCGGCATCAACGCCGGTGCCCGCTCGCCCGCGGGCGCATGCAGTTGCGAGGCGCCGATGAAGAGCTTCATGAAGACCAGCGCGATGGCCGGCACGCACAGCCGCGAGAGCACCTTGTAGATCACCACCAGCTGGTCGCCGCTGAGGGGGAACCACGCCAGCGGAAGGTCGATGAAGAGCAGCGCCGTCAGCGGGTACTGGAACTTCACGTGCTGCTCGAAGAAGATGGCCTGGTAGAACGGAACGTCCGGATGGGCCGCGAACTGCGCCGAGGCACGCAACATCGGCATCCACGAGTCGTCGCCCGCATACGGACGCAGCAGCGTGCGCAGGTAAGCGGTGGCGCTTTCGTAGGGGTCGCCGCACAGCAGGGCGACGACCGAGCTCAGCAGCACGCCACTGAGCAGGAAGCAGGCCCAGGTCCGCCATTGGCGAGACAGGCGGTCGGTCGGCGCGCTGCCGGGTTGCGCGGCAAGCGCCGGCCGGAAGCGCCAGAGGTAGAAGACGGCCGCGGCCGAGATGAGGGCGGTCAGCAGCACCCCGATGAACATTTTCATGGTTCGATTCCCTCGAGGCGCCTTCAGGGCGCGGGCGTGGCGTGCAGCAGCTCGGCCGCCGCGGCATGCAGGTCGAAATTGTGGAAGCCGACCAGCCCGGCGGTCAGCAGCGCCAGCAATGGTGCGGCGCGGCCGAGCGACGACCGATGCGCGAAGAGCACCACGGCCATCAGCAGCGGCAGAAAGTGCGCGGCATAGAGGAAAGTCTCTTCGCCATAGACCAGGTGGAGCGCGATGTGCGCGCCCAGCGTCAATCCCACGACCTTGCCGAAAGCATGCCAGCGCGGCGTGCGCAGCAGGCCCTGCACGCCCGCGGCCAGCAGCAGGCCCCACAGCGCGAGCGCGGCCCAGCCGGCGGCGCCGGTGATGCCCAAGCCGCCCATCTGCACCGAGATGTTGTTGAGCTGCCCGGGCACCTGCGCATGCACATGCGCCGGCGGCACATGGATCGGATACCAGAGCATGCCGATCAGGCGGTCGGCCCAGGAGCCGCCTGCGGCTTGGTTGATGTAATGCAGTTCCTCGCGGCTGCCGAAGAAGAAGAGCAGGGCCGAGTGGTAGATGCCGCGCTGGATCAGCGCCAGCACCGAGACGATCAGCAGCGCGATGGCGCCGATGCGCACGGCCCGCCGCCAGGGCCGTTGCGCGATCGCGAGCGCCAGCCCGGCTGCCCAGTTGGTGACCGTGATGCTCAAGCTGGCGACGTTGGCGGCAATGAGCCAGCGGTCGCCGAGCGGTCGATGCACCGCGACCGCCGCGACCAGCAACACCGCCAGCAGCGTGAGCGAGCCGGCGAAGAAAGTCTCGGCCAGCGAGAACCAGAACTGGAAGGCGGCGCTGCCGACGGCCAGGGCGGTGAAGCACAGGCTCGCGGCGCGGCCGAGACCGGTGAGGCGCCCGAGCGCATAGAAGCCGCTGGCCCAGAGCACGCCGACGAGCTTGACGATCCGCATCGCCGCTTCGAGGTCGGTGCCGGGCCAGACCGACCGCAGCGCCAGCACGGCCGGATGCAGCAGAAGCGACGAGATCGGGTGAACCTTGGTGCGGTAGTGGTTGCTGTGGGCATCGACCATGTTCGCCAGCGTGCGCGGCGTGTCGGCGCCGAACCAGGCATCGCCCCCGGTCGAGCCGTAGACGGTGTCCGGCAGATGGTGCGCGAGCGCCCGCAGCAGCCACACGACCGCGATGGTCACCAGAAGGGCGATCAGCAGGTCCGGTGCCCAGCGGCGCAACGTCGATGCCGGGGCGCTCACCCCGCCAACCACAGAAGCACGGCGCTGATGGCCACGGCCGTGAGGCTGACCCAGTCGCGCGCTGCAAAGACCACCGGGTCCTCGTGGAGCAGCCCGCGCACCGCCTTGAGCCAGATGCGCATGGCCCAGAACAGGAACACCGGCACCAGCATCCAGAGCCAGACCGGGTTGTCGTAGCGGCCCATCATGTCCTGGTCGTTGATGTACAGGCCGAGCAGCAGCGTGGACATCTGGCCCGCCGCGACGCCGCCGCAGAGCACGAAGGTCAGGTCGTTCGGCAGGTAGCCGCGGTCGGTGTTGAGCTTGGTCGGATCGTCGATGGTGGCCGCCAGTTCGACGTAGCGTTTGGCCAGCGCCAGGCTCAGGAAGATGAAGAGCGAGAAGGACAGCACCCAGAAGGACAGCGGCAGGCCGGTGGCAGCGGTGCCGGCGGCGATGCGAATGGTGTAGAGCGCGGCCAGCGAGAAGACGTCGACGACCGCCCGGCGCTTCAGATGCACCGAATAGGCGGTGGTCAGCGCCATGTAGATCAGCAGCACATAGAGGAATTCGATGGGCAGCGTCGTGATCGTCAACAGCAGCGAAAGCGCGCTGAGGCCGACGGCCATCAGCAGCCCTCGGCTGACCGGAATCTCGCCGGCGGCGAAGGGGCGCCGGCGCTTGCGGTGGTGGCGCCGGTCGGAGCCGAGGTCGAGCAGGTCGTTCACCACGTAGATGCCCGAGGCCATCAGCCCGAAGGCCAGGAAGGCGAGCAGCGCATTCGTCACCACGTCGAGCGTGAGATCGTGCAGCGAAGGCATCAGCGGCAGGAAGATCAGCAGGTTCTTCAGCCACTGGTGCAGGCGCATGCCGTAGATGTAGCGCTGCAGCTTGGCGGCGTGCGGCCGGATGACGGCCTCGATGCTGGTGGCCTGCGCGGCGCGCTGGTTCAGGCGGTCGGAACGGCTCACCACCACGGCCGCATGCGCCCGCTCCCAGATGGACAGGTCGACCGGGTGGTCGCCGGCGTAGGCGAAGGCCCGGCCGCCGGCATCGCGCTCGATCGCGGCGAGCTTTCCTTCGCCCTTCATGTTGCGCACGCCGTTGGAGGCGATGACCTCGTCGAACAGGCCCAGGTGCTCGGCGATCTGCTGGGCGAACTTGGTGTCGCTGGCAGTGGCGAGCACGACGCGCCGGCCGGCCTGGCGCGCGTCGCGCGCCAGGCGCAGCACCTCTTCGCGGTAGGGGAGCGTCGTCACGTCGATGTCGACCCGCCGTGCCACCTCGTGCTTGAGGGCCGCGCGTCCGCGTGTCAGCCAGGCCGGAAGCATGAGGAGCGACAGCGGGGAGGCGCGCACCAGCTGCAGCAGCGACTCGTGCAGCAGGTCGGTGGCGACCAGCGTGCCGTCGAGGTCGATGTAGAGGGCAGGAGCGGTCATGCGCCGATCTCCATGAGTGGTATTCGCGGTGTGTGGTCCATGTCTCAGGCCCGGCTCAGGACGACGACGCCGACCAGGATGATCCCGATGCCCGCGACGCGGCCGGCCGTCAGCGCCTCGCCGAAGATCTGCCAGGCGAGCACCGCCGCGATGACGTAGCCCATGGACAGCAGCGGATAGGCAACCGTGACATCGACGCGGGTAAGTGCGATCACCCAGAGGCCGGCACTGACGAAATAGCAGAACAGCCCGGCCAGGATCCACGGCTGGGTCGTGGCGTTCAGCGCGGCGTTCATGACCGAGCTCCCGCTCGTGAGCGAGATGCCTTGGAGCGTTCGGGCCCCGGCCTTCAACATCAGTTGGGCACCGGAGTTCAGCAGGACCCCGGCAAAAATGACCAGGAAGGTGGAGAAGTTCATGGAGGGCAGGGTTTTTACGGACAACGCCATCATGCGTGACCCCCGGCCATATTCTGCAACACTCGTCAAAAGAGTTAGTGCAAAAGTTATCTTCTCTGGTAACTATTTAGGCCAAAAGGCCCAAAGTCTTAAGGTCTGGTTCACAGTTGCGGCCAGCTTTCCGGCTTCGGGGCCCGTGCCAGCGAAGTAGTCGGCCCGCACCGCGCCGACGATGGCGCTGCCGGTGTCCTGCGCCACCACCAGTTTCTGCAACGGCACCGTCGGGCCCGGCGAAGCGAGCCAGACTGGCGTGCCGTAGGGAATGCTCTCGCGGTCGACCGCGATCGACCGTCCGGCCGTCAGTGGCACCCCCTGCGCGCCGCGCGGGCCGAAGGCGGCATCGACCTCGTTGAGCGCCTCTTCGCGGAAAAACACATAGCGCGGGTTGCTCCACATCAGTTGCGGCACCCGCTGCGGGTTCTGCGCCACCCAGGCCTTGGTGTCGTCGGGCCAGCGGCTCACCCGCGTGGCGCCCTGGCCGACGAGCCATTGCTGGATGCTGCGGTACGGATGCTCGTTGGTGGCGGCGAAGGCCACGCGCACCGTGCGCTGGCTGCCGTCGGCTTCGGTGATGCGCAGGCGGCCCGAGCCCTGGATGTGCAGCATCATCGCGTCGACCGGGTCGGCCATCCAGGCGATCTCGCGGCCGCGCAAGGCGGCCTGCGCCTCGGGCAGGGTCTCGATCTGCTGGCGGGTGTACCAGGGGCGGCGCGGCACCAGCCCGGCGGGTGGGGCATACAGCGGCACATTGAACTGCGCCGTCGGCCGGCGCGTGGCGTCGTAGATCGGTTCGTAGTAACTGGTGAGCTGGCCCTCGCTCTGGCCGGTGAGCGATTCCACGCGGTAGGGCTGCAGCCGGTCGGTCATCCACTGGCGCTGCGCGTCGGGCTCCGCGATGGCCAGGCGCCGCACCTCCGGGCAGAGCGGCGCGAAGGCGGCGTTGGGCCGGGCGCAGTTGCTCACCATGGCATCCCAACCCTCGTGCAGCGCGTCGTCGGCGAAGCCGGGCAGTTCGGACCAGGCCACCGGCACCCAGCGGCTCTTGGGGTGCGTGAGCGGCCCGGTGAGAGGGCCGGTGAACGGGCCCGGCGCCCCCGGCTGAACCGTGGGCGGCGTGGAAGGCGTAGGGGGAATGCGCGTGCCGGTCGAACAGGCTGCCAGCATTGCTACGATCGCCAGCCCCAACAGCCTCCGGAGTCCTTGTGTCATGGGTTTGATTCTGCTTGAAGCGCTGGGGGCCCTCGTGTTGCTGGTCGTGATCGTGTGGTGGACCATGTTCTCCGGACGTAAAGGCGGCGAGATCGACGAGCCAAACGTGCAAGAAGCCCCAGACGGCTCGGAGGACCACGGGCCGCGCGGGTGAAACCTGACGTGATGCAGGGTGACTGGTGGCCATAATCCGCCGACATTCCGCAGCCATGACGTCACGGCGTTGATGCGGCCCCTTTCTGATCCATCGAAGGAAATCCCCATGAAAAAATTCGTCCTCACCACCGCCGCGCTGGCCGTCCTGCTCACCGGCTGCGCCGGCGGGATGACCGATACGCAACGCAACACCGGCATCGGCGCCGGCGCGGGTGCGTTGGGTGGCGCGGCCATCGGCGCCATGACCGGCGGCCGGGCTGGCACCGGGGCCGTGATCGGCGCCGGCGTGGGCGCGCTCGGCGGCTACCTGTGGTCGCAGCGCATGGAGAACCAGAAGCGCGAGATGGAGGCCGCCACCCGCGGCACCGGCATCGGCGTGACGCAGACGGCCAACAACGAGCTGAAGCTCGCGATCCCGAGCGACGTCTCCTTCGACACCGGCAAGTCGGCCATCAAGGGCAACTTCGCCCCGGTGCTCAACCAGTTCGCCAACGGCCTGCGCAACAACCCGAACGCCGAGGTGCGCATCATCGGCCACACCGACAGCACTGGCACCGATGCCATCAACAACCCGCTGTCGGTCGACCGCGCAGCCGCCACCCGCGACTACCTGATCGCCCGCGGCGTGCCGTCGACGGCCTTCCGCATCGAAGGCCGCGGTTCGCGCGAGCCGGTGGCCGACAACAACGCCGATGCCGGCCGGGCCCAGAACCGCCGCGTCGAAATCTACGTCGGCGAACGCCCGCAGGGCTGATCAGAGCCCGCGCAGCAGGTTGGCGAGTTCGACCGCCGACTTGACTTCCATCTTCTCGAACACGCGCGCGCGGTGGACTTCCACCGTGCGCACGCTGATCTGCAACTGATCGGCGATCAGCTTGTTCGGCAATCCCTCGACGACCAGCCGCATCACGTCGCGTTCGCGCTCGGTGAGTTCGTCGATGTGCGCGCGCAGGGCATTGCGCGCACTTTGCGCCTCGACCGCGCGCAGCGAAGCCCCCAGCGCCTTCTCGATGCGGTCGACCAGCGCGTTGTCCGAGAACGGTTTTTCACAGAAGTCGAACGCGCCGCGCTTGACCGCATCCACCGCGGTCGGCACGTCGGCATGCCCGGTCAGGAAGATGACCGGCATGGCGTCGAGCAACCCGCGCTCGGCCAGCCGGTCGAACAGCACCAGACCGCTGGTGCCAGGCATGCGCACGTCGAGCAGCAGCACGTGCGGCTGGGGTGGCAGGGTGCTGCTGTCGAGGTAGGCCTCGAAGGCATCGGCGCTGGCGAAGTGTTCGCTGGCCAGGCGTCGCGAGCGCAGCAGCCAGGCCAACGCCTCGCGCACGCTGGCGTCGTCGTCGACGATGAAGATGAGGCCGTCGATCAGGGGTTGCATGGGGAGTTCACGCGATCGGTAATGTGAAGCGGAAGATGGTGCCGCGGGGGTGGTGGGGTTCGTGCATCAGCACGCCGCCGTGCTGCTCGACCACCGTGCGGCACAGGCTCAGGCCGAGGCCCATGCCGTCCGCACGGGTGGTGAAGAAGGGCGTGAACAGGCGCTCGGCGACGTCGGGGCTGATGCCGCTGCCGATGTCGGCCACCGAGAATTCGAGCCACTGACGCATGTCGGCCGGTGCATCGGGCGCCCCGATGCGGCCGGCACGGGCCACGCGCAGGGTCAGCACACGGTCGCGCAACTCGGGCATGTCCATCGCCTGCATCGCGTTGCGAGCCAGGTTGAGCAGCACCTGCTCGACCAGCGTGCGGTCGCACAGCACGGTGGGCAACGCGTCGGCCAACACCAGGTCGATGCGCACCCCGAGCTTGCGCGCCTGCAGCCGCACCAGCGGCAGCACGGCGTCGATCAGCGCCTGCGGCGCCACCGGCTCGCGCGTGCGGTCGCGCCGCCGCACGAAGTCGTGCACGCTGCGGATCACCTGGCCGGCGCGGTCGGCCTGCTCTGCGATGCGGCGCACCGCCATCGCCACCTCGGCACCGTCGCCCTGCGCGCCCTGCAACAAATTGAGCGAGCCGCTCGCGTAGCTGGCGATGGCGGCCAGCGGCTGGGTCAGCTCGTGGCTCAGCAGCGAGGCCATCTCGCCGACGGTGGCCAGGCGCGCGCTGGCCTGGAGCCTTTCCTGCGTGGCGCGCGAGAGCTCCTCGACGCGGCGCTGCTCGCTGACGTCGATGAAGGCGCTCATCCAGCCGGTCTGCACGCCATGGGCGTTGATCAGCGGCGCTTCGAAGATCAGCACCGGGAAGCGCGAGCCGTCCTTGCGCATGAAGACCGACTCGAAGCCTTCGCGCGGCGGCATGCCGCCGGCCAGCCGCAGGGTCTGCCGCTTCTGGTATTCGTGCGCCAGTTCGGTGGGCCAGTAGGGCGCCTCGCCGGCACCGGCCTCGGTCAGTTCCTCGGCGCTGAAGCCGACCATCTCGCAGAAGGCCGGGTTCACATAGGTGATGCGGCCCTGCAGGTCGCGCGCGCGCAGGCCGGTGATGACCGAGTCCTCCATCGCCTTGCGAAAGGCCAGCGTGTCGGCCAGCTCGCTTTCGGCGCGCAGCCGACGCCGCGTGTCGCGCGCCAGCAGCACCAGCACCGACACCAGCGCGATGGAGATGGCGGTGACCAGGCCGGTCAGCAGGTTGGGGAACACGTCGGGCGCGGCGCGCCAGCCATCGACGCGCAGCACCAGCGCCGCGCCGGGCAGGTCGATCAGCTGCTGCGTGCTGAACACGCGGCTGCCGATGCGCCGCGCGGTGCCCACCGAGGCGAGCCGGGTGCCGTCGGGCTCGGTCAGCGACACCTCCTGGCCGCGGCGCAACGTCGGCGCGACCAGCTCGGTGAGCAGGTCGCGCAGCGTGTAGGTGGCGATCAGGTAGTCGCCGCCGTTCAGCGGCAGGCACAGTTCCATGACTTCGATGCCGCCGCTGTCGGGCAGCGCGACATAGTGGCTGGGCGAATAGGCCGCGCCGTCGACCTTGCGGGCCGCGGCGCAGGCGAGCGCCACGTCGGATTGCGCACTGCGGCGACTGTCGTCGTCGATCTGGCGCACGCGGTAGGGCGTGTCGGCCACCGCCAGTGTGCGCAGCCCGGCATCGCGCCATTCGAGCCGCAACCACTCGCGGTGGCCCCGCATCGACGCTGCCGATTCGCCGGCCCAGCGGTCGGCGTCGAGCCCGGCGGATTGCAGCGCATGCAGGCTCTGCACGTTGCGCTGCAGGCCGACGCGCAGGTCGGACGCGGCATCGGCCACGTCGCGGTCGAGCGCCGCCTGCACCTGCTCGGCTTCGTGCCGCCCGGCCAGCCACACGACCGTGACCAGCAGCGCCGAGACCAGCACCGCCAGCAGCACCCACAGGAACCAGCGCTGCCACACCGAGCGCAGGCGGAGGAAGGCCTGGCCGCCGACGCGGATCGCCAGCCGCGTGGCGAGGTTCTCGCGCGGCATGGCGGGCACGGGGTTCTGGAACAGGGGGGAAGACACGTCGCTGGGCGGCCCGCTAGAGCACCCCGTGCGTCAACGCGGGCAACTGGGCGCGGGTGGCGGCGGTGCGTTGCGCATCCAGGTCGAACAGCACCACGCCTTCGCCGGTCGCCTGCTGCGCGACCACCGTGCCCCAGGGCTCGACGATCATGGACTGGCCCCAGGTCCGGCGCCCGTTCTCGTGCGTGCCGCCCTGCGCCGGCGCCACCACCCAGGCGAGGTTCTCGACCGCGCGGGCGCGCAGCAGCAGTTCCCAGTGCGCCGCGCCGGTGGTGTGGGTGAAGGCGCTCGGCACCAGCAGCAGCTCGGCGCCCTGGCGCGACAGCGTGCGGTACAGCTCGGGAAAGCGCAGGTCGTAGCAGACCGACAGGCCGATGCGCCAGCGGTGGCCGTCGCGCGAGGGCAGGTCGAACAGCACCGGCGTGCGGCCGGGCGTGATCACGCGGCGCTCGTCGAAGCGCTCGCGGCCGTTGTCGAAGAAGAACAGGTGGATCTTGTCGTAGCGCGCGACGCACGCGCCCGTCGGCGCATAGGCCAGCGAGCTGTTGAAGACATGCTGGTCGTCGCCGGCCTCGATCGGCAGCGTGCCGCCGACGATCCACAGGCCGAACTCGCGCGCCGCGTCGGCCAGGAAGCGCTGCACCGGGCCGTCGCCCGGCTTCTCGCGCAGCGCGAGCTTGTCGGTGTCCTTCGCGCCCATGACGCAGAAGTACTCGGGCAGCACCGCCAGCTCGGCCCCGGCCCGGGCCGCCTCGGCCAGCAGCGCATGCGCGCGCGCCAGGTTGGCATCGCGGGCGATGGCCGAAACCATCTGCAGGGCGGCGACTTTCATGGCGTGATCTCCTTGGTCAGCGCGTCGCGCGCCGCCGGCAGCGCGCGGCGCGGCACCTTGGTGATTTTGGGGTCGGTCCAGGTGCCTTCGATCTGGAATTCCTGCGTGGCCGCGGCGGCCAGCGGCTTGCTCAGCAGCGCCTGCGCGAGGAAGGTGCTCAGGCCGATCAAGGGGTTGATGGCGGTGGCGACCAGGGCGGCGGTGCCGGCGCTGATCTCGGGCACCACCACCACGCGCAGGTTCTGCGTCTCGTGCGCGATGTCGGCGGCGCCGTCCATCAGCACGGCGGCGTTCACGCCCTTCATCTGCAGGTTGTTGGTGCTGGCCACGCCATTCGCGATGGTTGCGTCGCCGCGGATGAAGTCGAAGGCGAAGCCCTCGCTGAAGATGTCGCGGAAATCGAGCGTGAGTCGGCGCGGCAGGGCCTGCAGGCTCAGCACACCGAGCAGCTTGGCCAGGCCCGGGTCGGCCTTCAGGAACTGGCCGGTCGCCACGTCCAGGTGCACCTGGCCATTGAGGCTCGGGTAGTCGAGCGACAGCGGCGAGCCGCGCCAGTCGACCTCGCCTTCCAGGCGGCCGCGGCCGCGCCGGACCACGTCCTTCATGTTGAAGCGCGCCAGCAGCGTGCCCGCATCGGCGATGTCGAGCTTGAAGTTCATCGCGGTGCGGCGTTGGGCCGCATCGTTGCCGGCCCAGGTGCCCTGGGCGGTGAAGCTGGCCTCGGGCATGGTGAAGGCCAGCTTGTTGAGCCGCCATTCGCGCCGTGCGCCACCGCGGTTGACGGCGTCGATCTCGGCCCGCCCGAGGTGCCGGCCGAGCAGTTCGAAGTCGTCGATCACCACGTCGAGTGCCGGCAGCGTGCCGGGTTGCTCATCGAGCAGCGACTCGACGTTCTTGGCTTCGCTGGCCGCGATCTTCAGCCGCGACAGCCGCGCGTAGATGCGACCGTCCTGCGACTGGCGGTATTCGACATAGCCGCTCAGCTCCGCCGCGTCGATGTTGGCGCGCCACAGCGCGCCTTCGCGCGAGCCGCCCAGCACCACGTCGTGCAGCGTCCGGCCGCCGCCGATGTCCAGCGCCCGCGCGCGCACCGCGACGGCTGTGGGCAGGTAGCTCGACGGTTCGGCGCCGCTGCCGCCGCTCTCCGCGGCCGGGCCGGCCGCCTGGCCGAAAAGCGCCTGCCAGGCGGGCAGGTCGAAGTCGGCCAGGTGCAGCGTGGCCTGCACGCCGCGCGCCGGCGCGACCGGCGCTTCGCCGGCCGGCAAACCGACGCCGATGGCGCCCTGCAGCACGCGCGCTTCGGCACCGCCCAGGTCGCGCACATAGTGGGCCGATGCCACGCTGCCGAGCGCCAGCGAGATGCGGTCGTGCAGCAGTGGCGCCGCGCCGGCGCGCGCTTCGCGCAGCACCACCTTCTTCTCGACCTGCAGCGGCATCGTCTCGTCGGCGCGCTTGGCCAGCGGCGCGGGCAGGTCCAGGCTCAGCCCCTGCAGGGTGCTCGAGACGGAGAACTCGGGCGTGCCGTCGCGCACCGACAGCGTCGCGGCGTAGGCCGTGCCGCCGCCGGCCTTGGCCGCCAGCCGCGGCAGCCAGTCGACCTCCGGCGTGGCGCGCAGGCCATCGGCGGTGACGCTTCCTTGTGCGCGGAAGCTCATCTCGGCAGCCGTGCTGCTGCCGTAGCGACCACGGCCCTCGATGCGGGTCTCGCCACCGGCGATGCGGCCCTGCACGCCGGCCAGCTGGAAGCCGCTTTCGGTGAAGCTCAGCGTGCCATGGGCCTGGCCGAAAACAGGCGCCTCCGGCGCCAGTTGCAGGTCGTTGCCGCCGAGCACGACGCTGGCCTGCACCTTGGCCTTGTCCATGCCTTCGAGCGGCAGGTCGAGCTTGAGCCGGTAGTCGGCATTGCCGGTGGCGCGCACCGCGGCCACCGTGCCGGCCGACTCGCCCGCCAGCGGCGCACCGGCCTTGAGCAGTTCGCCGAGCGGGCCGCGCGCCTGCGCGTCGACCACCAGCAGCGGCGCACGGTGCGACAGGTCCTGGATCTGCACGTCGGCCTTGCTGACCTCGATGCCCGGGGCACCGGCGATGCGGCCGCGGGCGTTGCGCACCTGCATGCCGGCGCGTTCGAAGATCAGATCGCCCGACACGCCGGTCAGCGCCGGCCAGGCCAGCGATTTGCCGGCCGCGACTTCCGAGGGCGGCACGTAGGCATAGGTCACGTCGCTGACCTTCGCGGCGATGCGGAAATCACCGTCCCGCGGGTCCGTGAAGGGCATGTCGTGCAGATCGCCGCGGACCCGGAATTCGACCGCGCTGGCGCTGCCGCGGGTCACGCTTTCCTGCACGTAGGCACGCGTGTGCTTCGGGATGTCCAGCGGCAGGTAGCGGTACACCCGCGTGCCGTTGGCGCGCTCGAGCTGGCCCTGCAGGTCGAGCACGCCGGGGTAGCGCGACTTGCCGTGCGAGACGGCCGGGTCGCTGGTGCGCCAGGTGGCGCGTGCCTCGCCCGCGGCGTCGGCATTCTCGAAGCGCAGCTCGCTCACCTGCAGTTGGGCCTTGTCGCCGTCGAGCTTCCACTGCAACTGCCCCGAGAGCCGGTCGATGGGGATGCGCGGCTCTTCGAAGACGCCCGGGAAATCCAGCACGCCCTGCGCGATGGCCAGCGTCGCCTTGCCGCCGTCCTGCGTGGCATCGAAGCGGATCGCCGCGCCGCTCAGGCCCGGCGTGCCGGCATGCGGCGATGCATCGACGGCCGCTTTGCCGGTGGTGCTGGCGGCCACCGGCTGCGCGGCCACGCTGAAGGCGCTCAGGCTGCCGCGCGCCTGGTAGCGGTGCGGTGCGGCCAGCGACCCTTGCCAGCTGGCGTCGATGTGCTCGACCACGCCGCGCGGCGCATAGGCGGCCAGCAGTCGGTGTGTGGTGTCGCCCAGGGGCAGCCGCGTGGCGATCAGGTTCAGTGCGGCCAGGTCGAGCCGGTCGGCGCGCAGCGCGCCGCGCTCGGGCGAGCGGCCCTGCACCGGCGTGTGCTGAAACCACAGGTTGCCACCCGGCCAGCGCAGGCCGTCGGCGGCGTCGAACTGCAGCGCGGTAGTCGACACCTCGAGCGTGCGGTCGCTCATCCGGCCGGCGATGCGGCCGGTGACTGCGCGCAGTACCAGTGGCTCGAGGCCGGCGTCGAGCGATGCGTCGATGCGGTCGAGCGACAGGTCCACCGCGCCGCCGACGACCTGGCCGTTGCGCACGTCGGCCCAGGCCCGCACGCCGCCGCGGCCGTCGCGGATGCGGGCGTCGAGCGACACGTAACGGCCGAGCCGGCGCACGTCGATGTGCGGCAGCTCGGTGTAGAGCTGGCCATCCCAGCGTTGCCAATTGCCGCGGCGCACCGACAGCAGCGGCTGGCGGAATTCGCCGCGCAGCGTGAAGCGTTCGCCCCAGCCCTCCGGCGGCGTGGCATCCAGCCGCATCGCATGGCGGCGGCTGCCGTTGCGGGCCGCGAAGCGCACGTCGGTCAGCAGCAGCGGCTCGGCGCCGCGGCGCTCGTCGGTCCAGCGCACGGTGCCGCCTTCGATGACGAATTCACGCTGGCTGAAAAACCAGTCGGCACCGCGGGCTTCTCCGCTGGTTTCGGTCGACATGTCCAGCCCGGCGACATGCAGCTTGCCTTGCGCGTCGAGACGCACGTCGAGCTGCGGGTTCTGGACGTAGAGCTGCACGAAGCTCAGACGCCAGAGCGAGCGGGGCGACACGCTCGCGACGACGCGTGGCAGCCGGAGCGCCTCGCGCTGATGGGCATCGTGCAACACCACGTCGCGCAGCTCGAAAGTCGGGAACAGGGTGCCGGATTTGGCGGTGATCGCGCCAATTCGAACCGGTACCCCGATGATGCGGCTGGCCTGTGCCTCCACAAGGCCACGGTATTCGCCGATTCGCGGCACAATCCAGCCGTGTAGGACAACGACCGAGCCCGCGAACAAGAGCCATGCGGCGATCACCAGACCCAGCAGCCATTTCGCCGAGACAGCGGTGATCTTGAGCAGCCGTGTAGGGTGGGTCGCCGTTTCGTTCATTGAGGATCGCGCTGTGCAGGAATTATGACCCCCAGCTACTCGACGGGTTCCGCTCTGACCGATACCGCCGCACATCCCTCGCCTGCTGTCGCGACGCCTCAGTCGACGCTGCCGTTGTCCGCCCATTCGCGCTTCGTCCAGCGCCTGCGCCGGCGCTATGCCAACGAGCTGCCGCTGCTGGCACCCGGTGAGCCGCTGCGTCCTGCGATGGCCGAGGCCTACCGCAGCCTGCGGGCGCGCGGCGACAGCGCCGCCGATGCGCTGCGCATCGTCCGGCAACTGGTCATGGAGCGGCTGGTGACGCTCGACTGCGACCACGGCGCGCCGCTGGCGGTGGTCACCACCGCCGTTACGCAGCTGGCCGAGTTCGCCCTCGACATCGCCTGCACCGAAAGCGCCGCCGCACTCGACGCCCGCCACGGCGCACCGGTCGGCGCGGACGGCCAGCGCGCGCAGTTCTGGGTCGTGGGCATGGGCAAGCTCGGCGCGCGCGAGCTCAACGTGTCCAGCGACATCGACCTCATCTATCTCTACGACCAGGACGGCGAGACGGCCGGTGACGCGCAAGGTCGCGGCCGCATCTCGAACCACGAGTACTTCGCCCACGCCGTGAAGCGCCTCTATGCACTGGTCGGCGACACGACCGAGCATGGCTTCGTCTTCCGCGTCGACCTGGCGCTGCGGCCCAACGGCAACTCGGGGCCGAGCGTGGTGTCGCTCGACGCGCTGGAGGAATACCTGCAGGTGCAGGGCCGCG
This sequence comes from Variovorax sucrosi, assembly GCF_051216635.1. Classification (NCBI taxonomy): domain Bacteria; kingdom Pseudomonadati; phylum Pseudomonadota; class Betaproteobacteria; order Burkholderiales; family Comamonadaceae; genus Variovorax; species Variovorax sucrosi. Next base: position 168,446 of record NZ_JBPJZU010000005.1, read on the forward strand.
AGTGGGAGCGCTTTGCCTGGATGAAGAGCCGGGTGGTGGCGCCTGCCGCGGTCATTGCCGATGGCTCGGCCCAGGCGCTGCGGGGCGTGGTGCTGCCCTTCGTGTTCCGCCGCTACCTCGACTACAGCGTGTTCGATGCGCTGCGCACGCTGCACCGGCAGATCCGCGAGCAGGCGCTGCGGCGATGCGCCGGCCGGCCCGAGCGGGCCAACGACGTGAAGCTGTCGCGCGGCGGCATCCGCGAGATCGAGTTCACCGTGCAGTTGCTGCAGGTGGTGCGTGGCGGCCAGTTTCCCGAGCTGCGCACGCGGCCGACGCTCGACGCGCTGCAGCGGCTGGCCCGCGCCGGCTTGATGCCGCCGGAGACCGCGGACTCGCTGGCGGCCGCCTACACCTTCCTGCGACGGGTCGAACACCGCATCCAGTACCTCGACGACCAGCAGACGCATGTGCTGCCGGTGGACGACGACGACGTGCGCTGGATCGCGCAGTCGATGGGCCTGGCCGACAGCTGCGCCTTCCTGGCCGAGCTCGACAGCCACCGCGAGTTCGTGGCGCAGGAGTTCGACACGCTGCTGGGCGGCGGAAAGGCGTGCGTCGGCTGCAACGGCAAGGCCAAGGCAGAACCGCCGGTGGACCTGAACGACCTGATCGCGCAACTGCCCGCGGCCTTCGGTGCGCGCATGGAACGGTGGCGCGAGAACCCGCGCATCCTGGCGCTGCGCGACGAGACGCGCGCCCGGCTGCGGCAACTGGTGCGGCGCACCGGCCACTGGATCCAGGCGGCCGACGGCGACAGCGCCGTGGCGCAGCGCACCGAGGCCGCACTGCGCTGGGCCGACTGGATCGAACCGCTGCTGCGCCGCGAGAGCTACCTGGCCCTGCTGGTCGAGCGGCCGACGGTGCAGGAGCGGCTGCTGCGCCTGCTGGGCGCGGCCAAGTGGCCGGCGCGCTACCTCATGCAGCACCCGGGCGTCATCGACGAACTGGCCAGCGACGAGATGCTGGCCGGCCGCTTCGTCGCGGAGGAGTTCGAGCGCGAACTGGAAGCGCGCCTCGCCTCGCTGCGCCGTACCGGCGAAGACGACGAGGAGCGGCTGCTCAACCTGCTGCGCCATGCGCACCACGCGGAAGTCTTCCGCACCCTGGCACGCGACGTCGACGGCCGTATCACGGTGGAGCAGGTCGCCGACGACCTCAGTGCCATGGCCGACACGGTGCTGCGCATCACCGCGCGCTGGTGCTGGCCGCATGTGCGCAACCGCCACCGCGAGACGCCGCAGTTCGCCATCATCGGCTACGGCAAGCTGGGCGGGAAGGAGCTGGGCTACGGCAGCGACCTGGACATCGTCTTCGTCTACGAAGACGACGACGAGCGCGCCGGCGAGGTCTACGCGGCCTATGTGCGCAAGCTGATCAACTGGCTCACCGTCAAGACGCGCGAGGGCGACCTGTTCGAGATCGACACCGCGCTGCGGCCCAACGGCAACTCGGGCCTGCTCACCACCAGCTTCGCCGCCTACGAGAAGTACCAGTTGGGCCGCGGTGGCAACACGGCATGGACCTGGGAGCACCAGGCCATGACGCGCGCACGCTTCATCGATATGGCCCCCACGCTCGGCACTGGCGTGTCCTCGCTGCCCCCCGAGGGGGCTCCGCCCGCCTTGGGGCGGCCCGGCGGCGGGCTGGGCTACCCCACGCTGGGCGCGCGCTTCGACCGCGTGCGCGACGCCGTCATCTGCGCGCCGCGCGACCGCGATTCACTCAAGGCCGAGATCGTGGCGATGCGCGACAAGGTGCGTGCGGCGCACCCGGTCAAGGCCGGGCGCTTCGACGTCAAGCACAGCCCCGGCGGCATGGTCGACGCGGAATTCGCGGTGCAGTACCTGTTGCTATCGCAGGCCTGCCTGCACCCCGAGCTGGTGCCGAACGTCGGCAACATTGCGCTGCTGCAGCGCGCCGAGGCGGCCGGCCTGTTGCCCGACGACGTCGGCCGAGCTGCGGCGGCCGCCTACCGCGAACTGCGCCGCGTGCAGCACCGCGCCCGGCTCAACGAAGAACCCACGCAGGTGTTGCTGCCCGGCCTGGCAGCCGAGCGCGAAGCCATGTTGGCGCTCTGGCATGCGGTCTTCGGCTGAGGCCGTGCGGCTGCGCGCCGGCGCCGCCGGGCTCGCGCTGATCACTGCGGCGCTGCTGATCGCCGGCTGCGCCAGCGGCCCGGGCGGCGGCTCGCGCGGGCGCGATGGCGCGCCATCCGACCCTCCGGCCGACCTGGCCCGCGTGCCCGACGCCGAGCCGCGTATCGAAGCGATCCGCAGCAACGGCGGCACCAGCAAGCCCTACACCGTGCTCGGCCGCTCGTACATGCCGATCACCGACGACCGGCCGTTCCGCGAAAGCGGCCTGGCCTCCTGGTACGGCACCAAGTTCCACAGCCAGTCGACCGCCAGCGGAGAGCCCTACGACATGTATGCGATGACGGCGGCGCACAAGACACCCGGCCAACGGGCGCGAGGTGATCGTGCGGGTGAACGACCGCGGCCCCTTCCACGACGGTCGCATCATCGACCTGAGCTACACCGCGGCCGGCAAGCTCGACCTGCTGCGCGGCGTCGCGCCGGTGGAGATCGAGCGGCTCACCAACGAGGACATCCGCACCGGCGCCTGGCGGAGCGGCGGCGACACGGTGCTGGCCGCCGCTCCGCCGCCGGCGCCCCTGGTGGTGACCGAGTTGCCGCCGCTGACGCCAGCGCCAGCCTTCGTGCCCACGGCGTTGCCCGCGACGCAGGCGATGGAGGATGCCCCGGCGCGCATCGCGCCCGCCGGCTTCTGGGTCCAGCTCGGTGCCTTCCGCGAGCGCGATGGCGCCGAAAGCCTCCGCACGCGTGCAGCACGCGGCCTGCCGACGCTGGCGCCGCTGCTGCGTGTCTTCACCGATGCCGACACGCACCGTCTGCAGGCCGGGCCCTTCGCCACGCGCGAGGCGGCCTCGGCCACCGTCGCGCAGGTGCGCGACGAGCTGCGCATGGCCGCCATCGTGGTGGAGCGCCGCTGACGCTCAGTCGATCGGCTTGTCGGCCACGGGCAGGTGCATGCCGACGCCGAGGCGATTCCAGGCGTTGATCTGCGCGATCAGCACCGTCAGGTCGACGATCTCCGCATCGCTGAACGCCGCCTGCAGCTGTTCGAAGTCGGCATCGCGGTCGCCGTGGTGCTCGACCAGCCGGGTGATGCTCTCGGCCCAGTTCAGCGCAGCGCGTTCACGCGCGTCGTAGAAGCCGACCTCGCGCCAGGTGGCGATGCTGTTGATGTGCTGCCAGGGCACGCCGGCCTTGCGCAGGTCGCGCACATGCATGTCGAGACAGAAGGCGCAGCCGTTGAGCTGCGACACCCGGGTCTGAATCATTTCGTACAGGCGTTCGCCGAGCGTGTGGCCGGCGATGGCGCCGTTGACGCCGATCATGGCCTGGTAGGCCTTCGGCGCGATCTTGAACCAGGAGAGGCGGGGGCTGTTCATGGCGATTTCCTTGCGTTGAAAAGTGACGACACCCTCAAGACGCGTCAGCTTCGGCGTCTGTGACGCTCAGCGCGAAAATTCTGCGGCGATTCGCGCCAGCTTGTCCGGGTTGCGCTGGGCATGGATGCGCACGATGCGCTCGCCGTCCCACTCGATGCTCTGCACCGACTCCAGCACGCCGTCGACCCAGCGCAGCAGGCCGGGTGCGCCGTTCACGTCGGCAACCGCGATCCGCACCGCGCCCGGATGGCGTCGCGCCACCGCGAAATAGATCTGTGCCACCCGCTGACCGCCGACCACCGGCTGGCCGAAGGAGGGCACCTTGCCGCCGCCGTCGCTGATGATCGCCACGTCTTCCGCCAGCAGCGCCTTCAGGGCCCGCAGGTCGCCCTTCTGGGCCGCTTCGGCAAAGCCGCCGAGCAGCCGCAGATGGGTTTCGCGCGGCACCGCCTGCGCCGGCCGCCTGGCCTCGCGCACCTGGGTCTTGGCGCGATGCACCAGCTGGCGGCAGGCGGCCTCCGACTTGCCGAGCGTCAGGGCAATCTCGCCGTAGTCGGCGTCGAACACCTCACGCAGCAGGAAGGCGGCGCGGGCCTCGGGCGCGAGCCGCTCCAGCACCGCGAGGAAGGCCATCGAGAGTTCGTCGGCGCGTTCCAGCAGCTGTTCGGGCGTGGCTGGCCCGTCGCTCACCACCGGCTCGGGCAGCCAGGTTCCGACATAGTGGGTGCGCTGGGCCTTGGCCGCACGTAGGTGGTCGATGGCGATGCGGGTGGTCACCGTCACCAGCCAGGCTTCGGCGTTCTCCAGCGCGGCATGCGGCGCCGCGTGCCAGCGCAGCCAGGCGTCCTGCACCACGTCTTCGGCTTCGGCGACCGAGCCGAGCATGCGGTAGGCAATGCCTTTCAGGCGCGGGCGGTGGCGGTCGAAGGTGAGGGTGGCGTCGTCCATGGCACCAAGACGCATTCACCGGTGCCCGTGTGACAGGCGGCCACGGCGCGGGTCAGCGGTTCAGCGCGGTTCAGGCGCCCTGGTATTCCGGCTTCGGACCGAGCGACGTGGTGATTTCCTTGCGGTAGCGGTTGAGTTCCTGCACCGACTTGAAGCTGCGGTTCATCAGCAGGCTCAGGTTGTGCAGGATGCGCTCGCCCACCTTGTTTTCCCACACCGCGTCGAACTTGATCTGGTGGTCCAGCCAGTGCTCCAGCCAGTCCGGGTCGGGCATGCGGCTTTGGATCGTGTCGTTCGGGAACAGCGCCTTGCTGACGTGCAGGTTGGTCGGGTGCAATGCCTGCGCGGTGCGGCGTGCGCTGGCCATCAGCACGCCGACCTTGGTGAAGGCGGCGCGGGCCTCGTCGCCGAACTTTTCCAGCGCTCGCTTCATATAGCGCAGGTACGCGCCGCCGTGGCGGGCCTCGTCCTGGCTGAGCGTCGTGTAGATGTGCTTGATCACCGGCTCGGTGTGCCATTCGGCGGCGCGGCGGTACCAGTGGTTCAGCCGGATCTCGCCGCAGAAATGCAGCATCAGCGTCTCGAGCGGCGGCGCCGGGTCGAAGTCGAAGCGTATGTCGTGCAGTTCCTGCTCGGTGGGCGCGTGCTGCGGGCTGAAGCGTTTGAGGTACTCCATCAGCACCAGCGAATGCTTCTGTTCCTCGAAAAACCAGATCGACATGAAAGCGGAGAAGTCGCTGTCGTGGCGGTTGTCGCGCAGGAACATCTCGGTGGCCGGCAGCGCCGCCCACTCCGTGATGGCGTTCATCTTGATGGTCTGGGCCTGCTCATCGGAGAGCTTGGTGCCGTCGAATGACTGCCAGGGAATGTCCTTGTCCATGTCCCAGCGGACGGATTCGAGTTGTCTGAAGAGTTCCGGATAGAGCATGGGCGTCCTTCGTAGGCCGGCGCATTTTAGTGTCGCGATGTGACGGGGCTGCGCAACGGCATGGTGAAGCCTAAAGGCCCCGTGGCGTGCTCACGTCATCCACCCTCTGCGTCGCAGGGTCGGACGAGGCGTACGCGTGGCGATGCAATTAGTCACAAAACCTTACCGACTGGTCGGGAACCCGATTCGACACTGGCGCTCATACACACGCAGGCTCGCAAGAGCCAAGGTTTTCATGTTGCGAGGTCTTCGGCATGCCGCTCGGCGTACCGTTGAAATCCCGGAGCGATTCTCCTCCTCCTCCCTCCCTCCCTCCTTCGCGTCGGGGCGCCTCGCAGCATTTTTGTACAACCGACGGGCCCGTTCCGGGCTCGTCGCTCTCCCCCGTTCCGGTCTCCGTCGGCGTCTTCTCCGCACCCTCGGTGGCCGTGCGCCGCTTCGGTCGGCGCGCCGGAATGCCCCGAGGGCTTCCACGGGGACCGGCCGGAACGAGGTGGCCCCGCCGAATACAATGCCCGGTGCTGCGCGGGGCCCCTGCCCCGCGCCGTGGCCGCCGTCGTGGTCACGCGGGCGCGAATCCTGTCTGCGCTCTTTCTTCTCTCTTCCCGCTGGAGACTCTCTTGTTCATTTCCTCTGCTTTCGCCCAGACCGCACCGGCCGCCGCCGCGGGCGGTGACATGTTGTCCTCGCTGACCAGCATGCTGCCGCTGGTGCTCATGTTCGTGGTGCTGTACTTCGTCATGATCCGGCCGCAGATGAAGCGCCAGAAAGAAGCGCGGGCGATGATCGAAGCGCTGGCCAAGGGCGACGAAGTGGCGACCGCGGGTGGCTTGCTGGGCCGGATCACCTCGCTGGGCGACCAGTACCTCGGCCTCGAAATCGCCGGCGGCGTGGAAGTGAAGATCCAGCGCACCGCCGTGGTTCAGGTGCTGCCCAAGGGCGCGATCAAGTAAGTTGTCAGTCCATGCGGCACCGCCGCACAAAGCGCGATCATGAACCGTTACCCGGTCTGGAAGTACGCGATCCTCGTGATCGTGCTGCTGGTGGGGCTCGTCTATGCCCTGCCTAATTTCTTCGGCGAGGCGCCTGCGGTGCAGGTCTCGGCCGCCAAGGCGACCACCAAGGTGGACGCCGCCACGCAGACCCGCGTGGCCGACGCCCTGAAGGCAGGCGGACTGACGCCGGACATGCTGACCTTGGACGCCACCTCGGTGCGTGCCCGCTTCGCCACCACCGACGACCAGCTCAAGGCGCGCGACGTGCTTCAGCGCGCGCTGGTGCCGGACCCGAGCGATCCGCCCTATGTGGTGGCGCTCAACCTGGTGTCGCGTTCGCCCACGTGGCTGACGGCGCTGCACGCCTTCCCGATGTACCTGGGCCTCGACCTGCGCGGCGGCGTCGACTTCCTGCTGCAGGTCGACATGAAGGGCGCCATCGACAAGAAGGCCGAGTCCTTCGCCGGCGACCTGCGCACCGGTCTGCGCGACAAGAACATCCGCGGCAGCGCGGTGAGCCGCAACGGCCAGACCGTCGAGGTGCGCTTTCGCGACGCGGCCGGCCTCGAAGCTGCCAAGCGTCTGGTGCAGGACCAGTTCCCCGACCTCAGCACCGTCGACAGCCAGGAAGGCAGCGACTGGAAACTGACCGCCTCCATCAAGCCCGAGGCGGCCCGCCGCCTGCAGGATGCGGCGCTCAAGCAGAACATCACCACGCTGCACAACCGGATCAACGAACTCGGCGTGGCCGAGCCGGTGATCCAGCAGCAGGGCATCGACCGCATCGTCGTGCAGTTGCCGGGCGTGCAGGACACGGCCAAGGCCAAGGACATCCTGGGCCGCACCGCGACGCTCGAGATGCGCCTGGTCGACGAATCGACCGAGGGCCGCGCCGCCGAACTCGGCACCGGCCCGGTGCCCTTCGGCTCGGAGAAGTTTCTCGACCGCGAAGGCCGTGCCGTCATCGTCAAGAAGCAGGTGCTGGTCACCGGCGAGAGCCTGACCGACGCACAGCCCGGCTTCGACTCGCAGACCCAGCAACCGAAGGTCGACCTGACGATGGACGCCAAGGGCGGCCGCATCATGCGCGACGTCAGCCGCGACAACTTCAGGAAGCGCATGGCGATGCTGATCTTCGAGAAGGGCAAGGGCGAGGTGCTGACGGCCCCGTCGATCAACGGCGAGCTGGGCAACCGCTTCCAGATCTCCGGCTCGATGAGCGTGGTGGAGGCCAACGATCTGGCGCTGCTGCTGCGCGCCGGCTCGCTGGCCGCGCCGATGGAAATCATCCAGGAACGCACCATCGGCCCGAGCCTGGGGGCCGACAACATCTCCAAGGGCTTCAAGAGCGTGACTTACGGCTTCATCGCCATCATGGTCTTCATGTGCGCCTACTACGCGCTGTTCGGCGTGTTCTCGTCGATCGCGCTGGCCGTCAACCTGCTGCTGCTGGTGGCCATCCTCTCGATGCTGCAGGCCACGCTCACGCTGCCGGGCATCGCCGCCATGGCGCTGGCCATCGGCGTGGCGATCGACTCCAACGTGCTGATCAACGAGCGGGTTCGCGAAGAGCTGCGCAACGGGGCCTCGCCGCAGGCCGCCATCCACGCCGGCTACGACCGCGCCTGGGGCACCATTCTCGACTCGAACGTGACCACCCTCATCGCCGGCATCGCGCTGCTGGCCTTCGGTTCCGGCCCGGTGCGCGGCTTCGCGGTGGTGCATTGCATCGGCATCGTCACCTCGATGTTCTCGGCCGTGTTCTTCTCGCGCGGCCTGGTGAATTTCTGGTACGGCGGCAAGAAGAAACTGAAGACGGTGTCGATCGGCACCGTCTGGCGCCCGAAGACGGACGGCAGCGCCGTCGTCGAAGCGAAGTAGGAAACACGCGCCATGGAATTCTTCCGCATCCACAAGACCATCCCGTTCATGCGCCATGCCAAGGTGCTGAACATCATCTCCTTCGCGACCTTCGCATTGGCGGTGTTCTTCCTGTTCCACCGCGGGCTGCACCTGTCGGTCGAATTCACCGGCGGCACGGTGATGGAAGTCGCCTACCAGCAGTCGGTCGACGTCGGCAAGGTCCGCGAGACCATCGGCAAGCTGGGCTACCCCGACGTGCAGGTGCAGAACTACGGCACCTCGCGCGACGTGCAGATCCGCCTGCCGGTGCAGAAGGGCCAGACCTCGGCCCAGCAGAGCGCCCAGGTGATGGACGCGCTGAAGGCGGTCGAGCCGACCGCGGTGCTGCGCGGCAACGAGTTCGTCGGCCCGCAGGTCGGCGAGGAACTCACCACCAACGGCATCAAGGCGCTCGCCATGGTGGTGGTCGGCATCATGATCTACCTGGCCTTCCGCTTCGAGTGGAAGTTCGCCCTCGCGACCGTGCTGGCCAACCTGCACGACGTGGTCATCATCCTGGGCTTCTTCGCCTTCTTCCAGTGGGAGTTCTCGCTGGCGGTGCTGGCGGCGGTGCTGGCGGTGCTGGGCTACTCGGTGAACGAGTCGGTCGTGATCTTCGACCGGATCCGGGAGAACTTCCGGCGCTACCGCAAGATGACGACCGTGGAGACGATCGACAACGCGATCACCTCCACCATCAGCCGGACCATCATCACCCACGGCTCGACCCAGCTGGTGGTGCTGTCGATGTTCTTCTTCGGCGGACCGACGCTGCACTATTTCGCCCTGGCCCTGACCATCGGCATCTGCTTCGGCATCTATTCCTCCTGCTTCGTGGCCGCCGCGATCGCCATGTGGCTCGGGATCAAGCGCGAGGACCTGATCAAGACGACGCCCAAGCGCGACGGCGACCCCGACGATCCGAACGCCGGCGCGACGGTGTGAGCGGCGCGGGCTGTGGCCAAATCGCCCGTTGCCATACGCCGTTCGGGTCGCCGGGGTTCCTTCGCCCTTGTGCGGCGCGTCAGACCCGGGCAAGCTCGCGGGGTCCGTTGACGTCTACTTGCAATTCCGACTTTTCATGAGCACTGCGCGGTCCCACGCCATGTCCCTGCAAATCGCGCGCGAAACGCGCGAGCGCTTCGTCTCCGCCACGGTGGCGGCGATCGAACCCACCGAGCAGGCGATCCGTGAGCGTCTCACGTCCGCGGCCAACCAGATGGGTAGTGCGCGGGACATGCAGAACTGGCGCGACGACTTCCTCGCCTTCCAGGCGCAGGGCGCGCGCTGGGTGGCGGCCTCGCAGGTCGCCTGGCGCAAGACGCTGGGTGTGGCCGTGGCGTCGACTCACTCCAACTCGCTGCGGCTGGAGCTGATGGGCGACGATGCGGTCGAAACCACCATCCTTTCGTCCCGTCTGGCGCAGGCCATCCAGGGCAAGGCGAATTTCGAGATCAACGACCTGCGCCTGCGGGTGCAGTCGCTGGAAAACGGCGGCGAGCTCGACAGCAAGGACGTGCTCCGCCCCGAGGCGCTGGCCAAGGTGCTGGTCGAGCAATGGCTCGCGGCCGGCTTGCCGCGCCAGCTCTGGACCCGGGTGCAGGACGTGATCGAGCGCACGATGGTCGAGGCCGCGACGCTCGCCTACAAGGAGGCCAATGCGTACCTGATCGGCAAGGACGTCATGCCCGAGATCGATCTGAAGAGCTTCGTGAAGCGCACCGGCGGGACCGGCTCCGGCGCGGTACCGCTGGCGGGCGGCTTCCACGGCGGCCCCGCAGCCATCGGCGCGCAGCATTTCGCACCGGGCACCGGCGGCACGATGGCGGTGCCCGTCGGCACCCGGCAGGGCGGAACGGCCACCGGAAGCGCAACCCAAGGCACCGGCGGCACGCCCTTGCTCATGGCACGCCAGCGCGCCCAGGGCGTGCTGATGAATCTCAAGCGATTCGTCACCGCCCGCATCGGTGGCGACATCACCCAGCAGCGCGGCATGGGTGGCAATGGTGGGGGCAACGGCGGCGGGGGGAACGGTGGCGGAGTCCTGGTCTCGCCGGCTTTCGCCGCCGCCATTGCGGACGCGGGCGCGGCCTACCAGGCGGCGTCGTCCCAGTACGTGGTGGGCAACGACGCGACGGCCTTGCAGCACAGCGCCGCCGATCTGCGCCGCCGCAGCAGCGAACTCAAGCGCCGTGCCCCGACCACCGCCGACAAGGCGACGGTCGAGATCGTGGCGCTGATGTTCCAGGCCATCCTGGCCGAGGAACGCATTCCCTTTTCGGCGCGCGTCTGGTTCGCGCGCCTGCAGATGCCGGTGCTGCGGGTGGCGATCGCCGAGCCCGAGTTCTTCGGCACGCTGCAGCATCCGGCGCGCATGCTGATCGACCGCATGGGGTCGGTCGTGATGGGCTTCGACGCCGCCGCCATCTCGGGCAGCGCGCTCGAGGGTGAGATCCGCCGCGTGGTGCAGGTGATCGAGCAGTACCCCGAAACCGGTCAACGCGTCTTCAAGCTGGTGTTCGACGAATTCGTCGCCTTCCTGAACAAGTACCTGACGCAGAGCGACACCACGCAGCGCGTGATGAGCGTGGCGCAGCAGGTCGAGCAGAAGGAGACGATGGCGATCCAGTACACCATCGAGTTGCGCAAGATGCTCAACGACATGCCGGTGCGCGACGAGATCCGCGAGTTCCTGTTCAAGGTCTGGGCCGAGGTGCTGGCCATCGCCGCCCTCAAGTACGGGGCGCAGGACGACCAGACCGTCATGCTCAAGCGCGCCGCCTCCGAGTTGGTGTGGGCCGCCAGCGCCAAGCCCAACCGCAACGACCGTACCCGCGTCATCCAGGACCTGCCCAAGCTGCTGCAGCGCCTGCGCGCCGGCATGGCGCTGCTGGGCATCGTGGGCGACCCGCAGGAAGAACACATCAAGACGATCGGCGCCACGCTGTCCGACGCCTTCATGTCCAAGACCGAGGCGATCCCGCAGGCGAAGATCGAGGCCATGGCGGTGCGCCTGGCCAACCTGGAAGACTTCGTCAGCGACGAGGGCACCGGCGACCTGCCGCTCGACGCGGCCAGCATCGAGCTGCTGCTCGGCGTTGACGCCGCCTCGATCGAGGTGGTGCCGGACACCGGCGGCGCCAAGGTCAGCGAAGACATGCTGGCGTGGGCGCACGAACTGCAGGTCGGCAACTGGTTCATGCTCGATCACAACAACCGGGCCAGCCAGGTGCAATTCGTCTGGCGCAGCGCGCGCAAGCAACTGCATCTGTTCGCCTCGGCCGACGGCCGCAGCTTCCTGATCCAGGCCGGTCGCCTGGCCTCCTACCTGCAGGCCGGCCTGCTGGTGCCGGCCGAGGAAGAAACGCTCACCGTGCGGGCCACGCGCGAGGCGTTGGCCAAGCTGGACGCGAATCCCGAGCGCCTGCTGGACTAGGGTGGGCGCGGCCGGCGGCCGCGCTCAGTGTGCGAGGCGGCCTTCGCGCCCGTCGCACAGCTCGTCGAGCACCAGTGCGTCGGGTTCGATGCCGCTGCTCCAGTGCACCATCAGCAGGATGATCTTGAGTTCGTCCAGCGCCACTGGCGATTCGGAGGTGGCCATGGCGCGTTCGATCACGATCTCGCGCAGCGCGCCGGACAGCACCTGGGCGGATTCCAGAAAGTGGATGAAGCCAAGGCACTCGGCACCGAGGTGGTCCTGCTCGGCGGAGGAATAGATCCGCATCGCGTCGGGCGAGGGCGGCATCACCGTTTCGGCAACACCGCGTGCGCCCACGGTCGCGACGGACGCGTCTGCATGGCGCTCCAGCGGAAGGCCTTGGGTCGCGGCGCTGAGCTCGTCGAGCCATTGCAGCGCGGCGCGGATCTCATCGGCCTCGAAGCCGTGCGCGCTGAGCTTGCGGCTCAGTTGCTCGGGTTCGGGGCACGCATCGCCGCGCCAGTAGTTTTCGTAGACGAACACGAGCACTTCAAACATGGGTTCAATATAGCCCAGCGGCGCTGCCACGGCTGCGCTGTTGCGCAGATGCTGCGGATGCGCCGCGTCGCGGCGGGCTCAGGCCCGGCTCTGCCGCTGGAACAGGCCGCCCGGCAGCCGCGCCACCTGCTCGCCCAGTTCGAGTTCGAGCAGCAGGCCCTGCAGCCGCGCGGCGGGTTGGCCGGTGCGCGCCACCAGCGCGTCGAGCCCGACCGGATCGAAGCCCAGCGCTGCCAGCAGTGCGACGGCCTCCGGCGGCAGGGTGATGTGGCCGCCTGCTCCGTCCGTCGCCGCGGAGGGTGCCGCAGCCCTGTCGTCGATCGGCAGCTCTTCGAGCACGTCCTGGAACGACTCCACCAGCTTCGCGCCCTGGCGGATCAGCGCATGGCAGCCGCGCGACTGCGGCGAGTGGATCGACCCCGGAATCGCGAACACCTCCCGACCCTGCTCGACCGCCATGCGGGCGGTGATGAGCGAGCCCGAGGCGAGCGCCGCTTCCACCACCAGCGTGCCGCGTGTCAGCCCGGAGATGATGCGGTTGCGGCGCGGGAAGTTCTGGTTGAGCGGCGGCGTGCCGAGTGCGAATTCGCTGACGATCAGACCCCGCGCGCTGATGCGGTGGGCCAGGGTGCGGTGCCGGGCCGGGTAGACCCGGTCGAGGCCGGTGCCCACCACCGCGACGGTGGCCGGTGCGTCGTGAGCGCCGGCGTCGCTGTCGAGCGCGCCCTGGTGGGCCGCGCCGTCGATGCCCAGCGCCAAGCCGGACACCACCGGAATGCCGGCCTCGGCGAAGGCCCGTGCGAAGGCCCTTGCATTCGCCTCGCCCTGCGGCGTGGGATTGCGGCTGCCGACGATGGCCAGGCTGCGGGCCAGCTGGGTGAGATCGAACTGCGGCGCGCCAACCAGGTAGAGCAGCACCGGCGGATCGGCCGTCTCGAGCAGCGACGTGGGGTAGCCGGCATCGCCCAGCGGCACCAGGCGCCGCGTGGCGCCGTCGGGCTCCACGCCCTGCAGCCAGTGCAGCGTCGCGCTGAGTTGTGCCGCCAGGCTCTCGGGCGCCTGCCGCAGCGCCGTCGCCTGGGCCGGCGTGACGATCTCGCGCAGGGCCGAGGCCGGTTGCCGGAAGATGTCGTCGGGCAAGCCGAAGGCGGCCAGCAGCCGGCGGGCCGCGATGTCCCCGATGCCGGGTGTCAGCGTGAGCCGAAGCCAGCCGGCGAGTTCGTCGCGATCCACGCGCGCAGGCTCGACCGGCTCAGGGGTTGACAAGCAGGTCGCCGACCTTCGGCGTGTCGCTGATCTCGAGCACCAGCGCGTAGGACACGCGGTCGAAGGGGCGGAACACCATCAGCAGGCCGATGCGTTCGTTCGGCAGCTTGAGGCTTTCCTTGGCGCCGCCCGTCTTGTCGACAATGGTTTCGCCGTTCTTGAGAATCGCCAGCACATGGCCGTTCTCGATGCCGTCGCGCAGGCCCTTGTTGATCGCGACGACCTGGTTCTGCGCCGCGAACTGCACCGCATTGCCGTAGACCGACACGATCCGACCGTCGACCGTCGCGGTCGGCGCGTGCGGCACATAGCTCAGCAGTTGGCGGGGCGGTTCCGGCAGCAGGCGGTCGCCGGCACGCATTTCCTCGCGGGCGGCGACGATGTCGATCGTTGCCGGCACCACGGTCGACAGTTCCTTGCCGCCCTCCATCGAGCGGGCGATCGATTCGCCGCGCTGCAGCTGCGCCTTGCCGAGGTACTGCGCTTCGTAGCCCAGAATCTCGCCGGTGCCCGGGTCCCGCAGCGGCGTTGCGTTGCGGAAGACGCGGAAGGTCTTGATCGGACCGGCCGTCTCGACCAGCGGCGAGTTCACTTCACCGCGGGCGTAGGCGCGGTCGCCGCGCGCCAGCAGCACCCGGCTGTCGTTGCCCGCCACGATGCGCGGCGCCGTGAGCAGGGTGCCCTCGTCGACCACGATCGGCTCGCTCAGGAAGGGCTCGATCAGGCTGGGGTTCAGCGTCGGCAGGGCCAGGCCGGAGAGCGATTCGTAACGGGTGCGGGGCGACAGCTTGACCGTCTGGTCGCCGCCGCCCAGGCCGCGCCGGGTGCTCAGGCGCGCGCGCCCGCCCGTCTTGTCCAGGTAGAGCACCTGGCCCGGATAGATGCGGTGTGGGTTGCTGATTTCGCCGAGGTTCATGCCCCACAGCTCGGGCCAGCGCCAGGGGCTGCGCAGGTAGAGGCGGGAAATCGCCCAGAGCGTGTCGCCGGACTTGACGGTGTATTCGTCCGGCGCGTTCGGCGCCAATTCACTGACCGGGATACCGGTCTGCGCCGTTTGCTGCGCCGTCGCGCGCTGCTGCGGCGTTACGGGATAGTTCTGGGCCAGCGCCGCGCTCCCGCATCCCATCGAAACGAGCGCCGCCAGGGCAGTGAGGATGGCCGGGCGCCGAGGATGGATGCGGAATTTGTTCATGGTTGGTTCGATGGTCACGCAGAACGCCGCACCGGGCGTACGAATCCTCACAATTTGCAACGAATTTTGCGCTGAAGCCCTTGAATGGGCAACGCTTATCGCGTTTGCGGGCGCCGGGGTCCCTTGGAATTGGCGAAAATAGCCACAATTTTCTTCCCGTTTCATGGCCAAAAGAACCATCCTGAGCTTCCCCGACCCACGTCTGCACACGGTGGCCAAGCCGGTGCAGGGCGTGGATGCGCGCATCAAGGCGCTGGTCGCCGACATGCTCGAGACCATGTACGACGCCAAGGGCATCGGGCTGGCGGCGACGCAGATCGACGTGCACGAACGCCTGGTCGTGATCGACGTGTCCGAGGAGCGCGACGCCCCCCTGGTACTGATCAATCCCGAGATCGTCTGGGCCAGCGACGAGAAGGTCCTGAACGAAGAGGGCTGCCTGTCCGTCCCCGGCATCTACGATGGCGTGGAGCGTTCCACCGCCGTGCGGGTGACCGCGCTCGATGCCGACGGCAACCCCCAGACGATCGAGGCCGACGGCCTGCTGGCGGTGTGCATCCAGCACGAGCTGGACCACCTGCTGGGCAAGGTGTTCGTGGAGTACCTCTCGCCCCTCAAGCGCAATCGCATCAAGAGCAAGCTGCTCAAGCAGCAGCGCGAAGAGCTGCGGGACGCCGGGCGGTGACCGCTTTCCGCACGCTCTCGCTCGCGCTGACAGCTCTGGTGCTGGCGGGGTGCGCCAGCGAGCCGACGCGCCTTCCGCTGGGAACGACGCGCGCCGACGCCCTCCAGCGCCTGGGCACGCCGACCGCCGTCTATCCGCTCGGAAGCGGCGAGCGTCTGCAGTACTCGCGGGCCCCGATGGGCACCGAGGTGAACAACGTCGACCTCGACGCCGGCGGGCGGGTCGTCTCGATCCGCCAGGAACTCGACCCGGCGCTGTTCGACCGCACCATCCGCCCCGGCGTGTGGCGCGAGGCCGACGTGCTGCGCACCTACGGCCGGCCCTTCGAGATCACCCGCGTGTCGTCCTTCGACGGCGTGATCTGGAGCTGGCGCTTCAAGATCCTCAACCAGTACCGCCTTCTCCACATCTACGTCGACCCGGCCGGGGTCGTGGCGCGCTATCACACCGCCGACGACCTGATGCGCGACGTCGATCGCAGGTGAGGCCGTCTTGACCCTGAGGATCGGTTTTGCGGGCACGCCCGAGTTCGCCCGCGTCGCCCTTGAGGCGTTGCACGTCGGCGGTTTCGACATCGCCCTGGTGCTGAGCCAGCCGGACCGCCCGGCCGGCCGCGGCATGAAGCTGCAGGCCTCGCCGGTCAAGCAGTTCGCACTGCAGCACGGCTGGCCCGTGGCCCAGCCGCGCAGCCTGCGGCTGGACGGCAAATACCCGGAAGACGCAGCCGCGGCGCGCGACAGCCTGGCGGCGGCCGGCCTCGACGTGCTGGTCGTCGCGGCCTACGGGCTCATCCTGCCGCAGTGGGTGCTCGACACGCCGCGCCTGGGCTGCCTCAACATCCATGCGAGCCTGCTGCCGCGCTGGCGCGGTGCCGCGCCGATCCACCGCGCCATCGAGGCGGGCGATGCGGAAACCGGCGTGACCATCATGCAGATGGACGCCGGGCTCGACACCGGCGCCATGCTGCTGCACGAGTCGCTCGCGATCGGCGACGACAGCACGGCGCGGCTTCACGACCGGCTGGCGGCGATGGGCGGCCGCCTGATCGTCGATGCGCTGCACCGGGCCGCGGCCGGCACGCTGCAACCGGCGCCGCAGCCGGCCGACGGCGTGACCTATGCGCACAAGATCGAGAAGCACGAGGCGGCCGTCGACTGGATGCAGCACGCCGAGACGATCGTCCGCCGCGTCCGCGCCTTCGACCCCTTTCCCGGCGCCAGCAGCACGCTCGACGGGGTCGCGATCAAGTTCTGGGCGGCCCGAGCGCGCGGCGCCACGGTGGCCGAAGCGCCGGGCACGGTGCTGGCCGTGTCGCCGGCGGGCATCGAGGTCGCCGCGCACCAATCCATCGTCAGCTTCACCGAACTGCAACGCCCCGGCGGCAAGCGCCTGCCGGTGGCCGACTTCCTGCACGGCTTCGACGTGAAGGCCGGCCAGGTGTTCGGCTGATGTTCCTGAGCGCCGACATCCGCGGTCGCCCGACCTTCCGAGAGGGCGTTGCCCAGATGGCGCCGATGGCGTTGGGCATCGGCGCCTGGGGCCTGATGACCGGCGTGGCCATGGTCAAGTCGGGCATGAGCGTGATCGAGGCGCTGGCCATGACCTTCCTGGTCTACGCCGGCAGCTCGCAACTGGCGGCCATCCCACTGCTGGTGGCCGGCGCGCCGGCCTGGGTGATCCTGGCCACGGGCTTCTGCGTCAACCTGCGTTTCGTGGTGTTCAGCCTGCACCTGCGGCCCTACCTCATGCACATGCCGCGCTGGCGCCGGATGGTGCACGGCTACCTGACGGCCGACCTGAGCTACGCGACCTTCACCACGCGCTACACATCGCCGCCGACCACGCGCGACGAGGAGCGCGCGCAGGAGGCCTACCTGACCGGCGGCTACTTCATCACGTGGTGTTCGTGGATGGGCATGAGCACCGTCGGCATCGCACTGGCCAACCTGATCCCGCAGGCCTGGGGCCTGGGCTTCGCCGGCGTGCTCAGCCTGGTGGGCATCCTGTGCTCGATGGCGACCACGCGCCTGCGCATCCTGTCGGCGCTAATCGCGGGTGCGACGGCAGTGGCGGCCTATGCGCTGCCGCTCAAGCTCAACATCGTGACCGGCATCGGCGTGGCCGTGCTGCTGTGCTTCTGGCTGGAGAAGCAGTTCGTGCGGGATCCGGCAGAGGTGGATGGATGAGCGCCGCCCGGCCGCCCGAAGGCGCTCAGCACCGCAGCCCGCAGGGCGGAGGTCTTCCATGAGCGGCGTGACCGATTTCTGGAGCCTCGCCATCATCGTCGGACTGGCCGGCGTGAGCGTCCTGACGCGCTGCTTCTTCTTCATCCTCGACCGGCCCTGGGGCCTGCCGGAGTGGGCGCACCGCGCGCTGCACTACGCGCCGGTCGCCGCGCTGGCGGCGGTCATCGTGCCGGAGATCGTGATGACGCAGGGCCACCTCGTGTCCACCTGGCAGGACGCGCGCATCTTCGGTGCCCTGGCGGGCTCGGCCTACTATTTCTGGCGGCGCGGCGTCCTGGGCACCATGCTGGTGGGTATGGCGGTGTATCTGCCGCTGCACCTCGGCCTTGGCTGGTAACGGGCGGGAAGCGAAAAACTACAATAGTTAAAGCTTTCTTATTCCTTTCACCTTCATCCCTCACCCCCCATGAACGTCATCCGCTTCACCGATCTCTGTGCGCAAGGCAAGGTTGCCGGCCAGCGCGTCTTCATCCGTGCCGACCTTAACGTGCCGCAGGACGACACGGGCCGCATCACCGAAGACACGCGCGTGCGTGCCTCGGTGCCCTGCATCCAGGCCGCGCTCGACGCTGGCGCGGCGGTGATGGTCACATCGCACCTCGGCCGCCCCACCGAGGGCGCCTTCAAGCCCGAGGATTCGCTGGCGCCCGTGGCCGAGCGACTGGCCGAGCTGCTCGGCCGCCAGGTTCCCCTGGTCTCGAACTGGGTCGACGGCGTCGACGTGGCGCCCGGCCAGGTCGTGCTGCTGGAGAACTGCCGCGTCAACAAGGGCGAGAAAAAGAACGACGAGACGCTCGCGAAGAAGATGGCAGCGCTGTGCGACATCTACGTGAACGACGCCTTCGGCACCGCCCACCGCGCCGAAGCTACCACCTACGGCATCGCCCAGTTCGCGAAGATCGCCTCGGCCGGCCCGCTGCTGGCCGCCGAAATCGATGCCATCACCAAGGCGCTGGCGCATCCCGCCCGGCCGCTGGTGGCGATCGTCGCCGGCTCCAAGGTCAGCACCAAGCTCACCATCCTCAAGGCGCTGGCCGAGAAGGTCGACCAGCTCATCGTGGGCGGCGGCATCGCCAACACCTTCATGCTGGCCTCGGGCCTGTCGATCGGCAAGTCGCTGGCCGAGCCCGACCTGCTCGACCAGGCCAAGGCGGTGATCGAGGCGATGCGCGCGCGCGGCGCCGCGGTGCCGATCCCGGTCGACGTGGTGACGGCCAAGACCTTCGCGGCCGATGCGCCGGCCACCGTCAAGGCCGCCGATGCGGTCGAGGCCGACGACCTCATCCTCGACATCGGCCCCAAGACCGCCGAGATGCTGGCCGCGCAGCTGCGCGAAGCCGGCACCATCGTGTGGAACGGCCCGGTCGGCGTGTTCGAGTTCGAGGCCTTCTCGCACGGCACCGAAGCCATCGCCCGCGCCATCGCCGAGAGCAAGGCCTTCTCGATCGCCGGCGGCGGCGACACGCTGGCCGCCATCGCCAAGTACGGCATCGAGAAGGACGTGGGCTACATCTCGACCGGCGGCGGCGCTTTCCTCGAGATCCTGGAAGGCAAGACGCTGCCGGCCTTCGAAATTCTCAGCAAGCGCGCAGCCGGCTGAAGCCCTCGCTGCACCCATGAAAAAGCCCGCATCCGCGGGCTTTTTGCTGTCGTGGCGGCCGAGCCTCAGGCCATGGCCGGTGCAGGTGCGCGCATCGCGCTGGTGGCGCGGCCCTGGAAGTCGGTCCAGCACTGGCGCGAGAAGTCGTAGAGCTTGCAGGCGCGGGCGGTGGAGAAGTACCACTTCCAGGAGAAGGGCTGGACGATGATGCGCTCGGGCAGCAGGTGCTCGAGCATTTTCTGGGCTTCCTTCAGCTTGTAGAGCGGGATGCTCATGTCCACGTGGTGCGCCGTGTGCTCCATGATGTGGTGCATCAGCGCGCCGACCTTCATCGGGAAGGTCAGGTGCACGGTGGTCGACACGAAGGGCTGGGCCCGTTGCCAGGCGGCCTTCTCGTCGTGCCACTGCACCTTCACATGGGTGTGGTGGCCGTAGATCACGAAGCCCATCATGTTGAACCAGAAGGCCATCGGCACCACGAAGCCGAGCAGCAGCGCCAGCAGCACCGACTGGCCGGTGGCCAGCGCCGCGGCCGTCAGCGCGGCGATCCACAGCACGGCGAAGCCGCTGACCAGCGCGCAGTCCTTGGCGAAGATCGGGCGGTAGCTGTTGCCCATCGTGGCGCGGGACGGGAACATCATCTTCTTCCACCAGATCTCGACCATGTAGTACAGGCCGGGGCCCCAGCCGCTGCGGTAGATGCGCTCGAGGGCGCGACGCACCGGCGACAGCGCGCGGTACTCGGCCTGCGTCAGCGGGGCCCAGACGAAGTCGACGCCCTTCAGGTTGGTGAAGCCGTGGTGCACCACGTTGTGCCCCATGTCCCAGAGGCTGTAGGCGGTGAGCGAGGGCAGGAAGGCGATGCGGCCCAGCCACTTGTTCAGGCGGCGGTGCGGCGTCAGGCTCTGGTGGCAGCCATCGTGGCCGATGATGAAGAGCCGGCCGATGACGAAGCCCGCCAGCAGTCCGGCGAGCAGTTTGAGCCAGACCGGCTTGAGCAGCACCGTCCCCGTGACGAGCGCGCCGAACAGCAGGTAGTCGAGCGCCAGCAGCACGAAGGCGCGCACGGTGGTGCGTTGCGAGATCGGGATCAGCCAGGAGCGGATGACCTTGCGGTGCGGCAGCGGCGCGTCGGGCGCGAGCGGGGCGGGAACGGGATCGGTTGGGGTCTGCATAAGCCGAGTCAAGGAAAGGAAGGACGACGGAGCACGAGGCGCACCGTAACGCATTCATCGGAAGGGGATATGACGAAGATCAAGCAGCGCCGGGTTGTCTGGGCAACCGTGTCGTATCGCGCAACGTCATCTTCACATGTGAGAATTGTGCCAAAACCCCGGTCCGCCTCCGGAACGGATTCCCGACAGCCTCAGGAGACACTGTGGACACGACCCGACTTCCCCGCCATGCCACCAAGATCGTCGCGACGCTCGGCCCCGCGTCGAACACGCTCGAACTGATCGAGCAGATGATCGTCCACAAGGTCAGCGTGGTGCGGCTGAACTTCAGCCACGGCACGGCGCAGGACCACATCGACCGTGCCGCCATGGTGCGCGAAGCCGCACGGCGCGCCGGCCGCGAAGTGGCCATCATGGCCGACCTGCAGGGCCCGAAGATCCGCGTGGGCAAGTTCGCCCAGGGCAAGATCTGGCTCGAGCCGGGCGCCAAGTTCGTGCTCGACGCCTCGCGCACCGAGCTGGGCGACGTCGACGCCGTCGGGCTCGACTACAAGGACCTGCCGCGCGACGTGAAGGCCGGCGACCGCCTGCTGCTCAACGACGGCCTCATCGTGCTGATCGTGAACCTGGTCAAGGGCCAAGCGGTGCACACCACCGTGCTGCTCGGTGGCGAGCTGTCGAACAACAAGGGCATCAACAAGCAGGGCGGCGGCCTCACGGCGCCGGCACTGACGGCCAAGGACATGGAGGACATCAAGACCGCGATGAGCTTCCAGGCCGACTACGTGGCGGTGAGCTTTCCGAAGAACGCGACCGACATGGAGATGGCGCGCCAGCTGTGCAACGTGGCGGCGGCCGAGTTCGGCCACCGGCCCGGGATGATCGCCAAGATCGAGCGGGTCGAAGCGATTCCGAATCTGGAAGAGATCCTGCGTGCCAGCGACGGCATCATGGTCGCCCGCGGCGACCTCGCGGTCGAGGTCGGCAACGCGGCCGTGCCGGCGCTGCAGAAAAAGATGATCCGCATGGCGCGCGAGATGGACCGCGTGGTCATCACCGCCACGCAGATGATGGAGTCGATGATCACCAACCCCGTGCCCACACGCGCCGAGGTGAGCGACGTGGCGAACGCGGTGCTCGACGGCACCGACGCGGTGATGCTCAGCGCCGAGACCGCGTCCGGCCGCTACCCGCTGGAGACCGTGCAGGAGATGAGCCGCATCTGCGAAGCCGCCGAGCAGGCCGAGGACAAGGCCCGCGACACCGACTTCAGCGGCCACACCTATGCGCGCATCGACCAGGCGATCGCCATGGGCGCGCTCTTCACCGCCCACCACCTGGGCGCCAAGGCGATCGTCGCGCTGACCGAATCGGGCTCGACCCCGCTCTGGATGAGCCGACATTCGGCGCACATTCCGGTCTATGCGCTGACCTCGCGCCTGTCGACGCAGCGCAAGATGGCGCTCTTTCGCAACGTGCGCCCGCTGCTGATGGATTCGCACACCGACCGCGACACCGCGCTCGAACACGCGGAGGCGCACCTGAAGAAGCGCGGCATCGTCCAGAGCGGCGATGTCTACGCGATCACCTGCGGGGAACCCATGGGTGCGCCGGGCGGCACCAACATGCTGAAGATCTGCCGCGCGACCTGAGCGCGACGCGCCACGCGGCGTTGCAGGCCGTGGGACCCGTCCCACAAGGGGGCTCGGTAGAATTGAGGCAGTTTTTCTTCATTCTTCATCTTCAATCCCCGCGAGGTATTTCCCATGGCACTCGTCTCGATGCGCGAACTGCTGGACCACGCAGCCGCCAACGGCTACGGCATTCCGGCCTTCAACGTCAACAACCTCGAACAGGTCCAGGCCGTGATGGAAGCGGCCAAGGAAACCGGCGCGCCGGTCATCCTGCAAGCCAGCGCCGGCGCGCGCAAGTACGCGGGCGAGGGCTTCATCAAGCACCTGATCCAGGCCGCGATCGAGAGCTATCCGAACATCCCGCTGGTGATGCACCAGGACCATGGCCAGAACCCGGACGTGTGCCAGGGCGCCATCGACCTCGGCTTCTCGTCGGTGATGATGGACGGCTCGCTCGAAGCCGACGGCAAGACCATCGCCAGCTATGAATACAACGTCGAGGTGACCAAGAAGGTGTCGCAGCTGGCGCACCGTGTCGGCGTCACCGTCGAAGGCGAACTGGGCTGCCTGGGCTCGCTTGAGACCATGAAGGGCGACAAGGAAGACGGCCACGGCACCGACGCCACCATGACGCGCGAACAGCTGCTGACCGACCCGGAGCAGGCCGCCGACTTCGTCAAGCGCACCCAGATCGATGCGCTGGCCATCGCCATCGGCACCAGCCACGGCCCGTTCAAGTTCACCCGTAAGCCCACCGGCGACATCCTGGCAATCGACCGCATCAAGGAAATCCACCAGCGCATTCCGGGCACCCACCTGGTGATGCACGGTTCGTCGTCGGTGCCGCAAGAGCTGCTGGCGATCATTCGCCAGTACGGCGGCCAGATCAAGGAAACCTACGGCGTGCCGGTCGAGGAAATCCAGGAAGCCATCAAGCACGGCGTGCGCAAGATCAACATCGACACCGACATCCGCCTGGCCATGACAGGCGCGGTGCGCAAGTTCCTGTTCGAGAACCCGGAAAAGTTCGATGCCCGCGAATGGCTCAAGCCGGCGCGCGAAGCCGCCAAGCTGGTCTGCAAGCAGCGCTACATCGAGTTCGGCTGCGAAGGCCAGGGCGCGAAGATCAAGGGCGACACGCTGCAGGTCGTGGCGGCCAAGTACGCCAAGGGCGAGCTCGCACAAGAAGTGCGTTGAGCGTCACCGCCATCCCCCGGCCACCGCTCGCGGTGGCTTTTTTCTGCGCGCACAATCTGCGTTCCCTTTCCGCTTTTCCCCCAGTTTTCGCCATGACCACCGTCCACACCTCCTCGATCCAAAGCCTGCCCCTGCTCGCGCGCGGCAAGGTGCGCGACAACTACGCGGTGGGCGAGGACCGCATTCTGATGGTCGCGAGCGACCGGCTCTCCGCCTTCGACGTGATCATGGGCGAGCCGATCCCCGGCAAGGGCGTGATCCTCACGCAGATGGCCCTGTGGTGGTTCGAGCGCCTGGGCCACCTGTGCCCCAACCACCTGACCGGCGATGCACCCGAAAGCGTGGTGACCGAGGCCGAGGTGCCGCAGGTCAAGGACCGCTCGATGCTGGTCAAGCGCCTGAAGCCGATCCCGGTCGAGGCCGTGGTGCGCGGCTACCTGGCCGGCAGCGGCTGGAAGGAATACCAGGAGAGCCGCTCGGTCTGCGGCGTGCCGCTGCCCGAAGGCCTGCGCAACGCCAGCCAGCTGCCGCGCCCGATCTTCACGCCAGCGGCCAAGGCGGCGGCCGGCGAGCATGACGAGAACATCAGCTACGAGCGCGTGGTCGAGATCGTCGGGCCGGCGCTCGCGCAGCAGATCCGCGAAACCAGCATCGCCATCTACGAAGCCGCCGCGGCCATCGCGCTGGCCCAGGGGATGATCATTGCCGACACCAAGTTCGAGTTCGGCCTCGACACCGACGGCACGCTGGTGCTGATGGACGAGGTGCTCACGCCCGACAGCTCGCGCTACTGGCCGGTCGAAGGCTACGAAGAGGCGCTGCGCAACGGCACCAATCCGCCGAGCTACGACAAGCAGTTCGTGCGCGACTGGCTCGAAGCCACCAAGGTCAACGGCAAGCCCTGGGACAAGACGCCGCCGGCGCCGCGCCTGCCGGCCGAGATCATCGAGAAGACCGCGGCGAAGTACCACGAGGCGCTCGAGCGGCTGACCCGCTGAGCCGCACGGCCGCTCAGCGGCTGTCCAGCACCGCCAGCGTGCGGCCGCCGTCGTCCAGCAGCATGAGTTGGGTGCCGAGCCGGCTGTAGCCGGTGGTGGCTTGCAGCGCGATCAGGAAGTTCGTTTCCATCGCGCTGCGCTCGGGCTCGATGCAGGCCATGCGCGTGGCCGCGATCGGGCCGATCTTCAGGCGATGGCCGGTGCGCTCGTAGCCGCCGCTGATGCGGTTGCAGCCGCCCGAGCCGCTGACGCGCGCGCCGTCGAACTGAAGCTGCGCATCGCGCCGCGGATCGGCATCGCGCAGGGCTGGTTGCGTGCCCACGCTGAGCAGGCGCCAAGTCAGCGACTCGATCGGTTCGTCCAGACTCACGCGGGTGCCGCAGCCGGCCAGCAGCAGGCTCGCCGCTGCGAACAGCAGCAGGACGGCGGGACGGGCAACACGGGCAAGGGGGCGCATGGCGGTCCTTCGGGCACAGGGCCTGGGCGGTCTCGATCAGCTCAGCACGATGCTGCTGAGCCGGCGGCGATAGGTGGCGACTGTCGGGTCGTCCGGCGGGATCTGGCCGTCGGCCACCTTGGGCTTGGGCGGCTCGATGATCTCCAGGATGGCGATGTAGGTCTTGCGCGCCAGTTCTTCGCTCCAGGCCTTGTCGCGCATCAGGATTTCGAGCAGCTCGTCCATCGCGTCGGTCCAGCGCTGCTCGGCCATCAGCAGCTGGGTGCGGGCGAAGCGGGCCTCGAAGTCGCGCTTGCCGGCGGCAATGCGGGCGTCGGCATCGGCCAGCGTCGGTGCGGCGCCGGTGGGCGGGGCGGCGAAGTCGATGGCGTTCATCCAGCGCTGCAGCGCGTCGAAGCGGCGCACCGCCGGCGCCTTGGCGATGACCGGCGCGAAGGCGACTTTGGCGTCGTCGCTGCGGCCCTGCTGCAGCAGCAGCTTGACGTAATCGAAGCGGGCGTCGTCGTTGGCCGGGTCGGTGGCCACGGCGTGCTGCAGCTTCTCGAGCGCGCCTTCGGTGTCGCCCTCGGCCAGGGCTTCCTGCGCGGCTTCTTCCACGGCGGCCGCTTCCAGTGCCGCCGCGGCCGGCACGTGCTTGTCGAGGAATTCGCGGATCTGCGCGGCCGGGATGGCACCGACGAAGCCGTCGACCGGCTGGCCGCCCTTGAACATCACGCAGAAGGGGATGCTGCGCACGCCGAACATCTCGCTGAGCTGGCCCGAGATCTGCGGCACCTTGTCGGCGTCGAGCTTGGCCAGCGTGAAGCGGCCGGCGTAGTCGGCCTCGAGCTTTTCGAGCACCGGCCCGAGCTGCTTGCACGGCCCGCACCATTCGGCCCAGATGTCGAGCAGCACCGGCGTGGTCATGGAACCGTCGATCAGTTCGGTCTGGAAGTTTTCGAGGGTGATATCGATCATCGGATGCAGATGGAGGCGAAACGTAAAATTGCGACCATGAACCAAACAATCCAGGTCGGCGTGGTGATGGGATCGAACTCCGACTGGGAGACGATGCGTCACGCGGTCGAGATTCTCCAGCAATTCGGCATCGGCCACGAAGCGCGGGTGGTGTCGGCCCACCGCATGCCGGACGAACTCTTCGCCTACGCCGACAGCGCCGCCCCGCGCGGGCTGGCCGCGATCATCGCCGGCGCCGGCGGCGCGGCGCACCTGCCGGGCATGCTGGCGGCCAAGACGACGGTGCCGGTGCTGGGCGTGCCGGTCGCCAGCCGCCACCTGCAGGGCGTCGATTCGCTCTACAGCATCGTGCAGATGCCCAAGGGCGTGCCGGTTGCCACCTTCGCCATCGGCAACGCCGGCGCGGCCAACGCGGCGCTGTTTGCCGTCGCGATGCTGGCCGTGGGCAACCCGCGGCTGCGCACGCAGCTCGACACCTTCCGCGCCGCGCAGACCGCCGCTGCCCAGGCCATGACGCTGCCGCCGCCCGAGGCCGGCGCATCGGCCGCGGCGCCGGCGGCGCCGGCGGTGTCGCCGTTCTCGCCACAGGGCGGGGGCGCGCTGTGAGTGCGCCGACGCCCTACGTCCTGCCCGGCGCCACGCTGGGCGTGATCGGCGGCGGGCAGCTCGGCCGCATGTTCGTGCACGCGGCCCAGCGCATGGGCTACTTCACGGCGGTGCTCGACCCCGACCCCGACAGCCCGGCCGGCCGCGTGAGCCATCACCACATCCACACCGACTACATCGACGTCGACGGCCTGGCCCGCCTGGCCGGCCTGGCCGACGCGATCACGACCGAATTCGAGAACGTTCCGTCGCCATCGCTGGTGCACCTTGCCGTGGCGCGCCCGGTCGCGCCCGCGGCCGCCTCGGTGGCGATCGCGCAGGACCGCATCCGCGAGAAGGCGCATTTCGTGCGCTGCGGCGTGGCCTGCGCGCCCTATGCCGTCATCGAAACGGCCGAGCAGCTCGCGGCCGTGACCGACGACCTGCTGCCCGGCATTCTGAAGACCGCGCGGCTCGGCTACGACGGCAAGGGCCAGCAACGCGTCGC
Source organism: Variovorax sucrosi (assembly GCF_051216635.1). Classification (NCBI taxonomy): domain Bacteria; kingdom Pseudomonadati; phylum Pseudomonadota; class Betaproteobacteria; order Burkholderiales; family Comamonadaceae; genus Variovorax; species Variovorax sucrosi. The sequence goes on from NZ_JBPJZU010000005.1 coordinate 195,212, forward strand.
GACCCGGGCAGCGCTCGCGGCGGCGTGGGAAGGCACCGGCGGCGTGCCCTGCGTGCTGGAGAAGCGGCTCGCGCTCGATTACGAATGCTCGGTCATCGTGGCGCGCGGGCAGGACGGCCAGATGGTCCACTTCCCGCCGCAGCGCAACCTGCACCGCGACGGCATCCTCGCCGTGACCGAGGTCTATCCAGGCAACATCCCGGCGGGCCAGGCGGCGCGCGCTGTCGAGTCCACCCGTGCCATCGCCGACGGCCTCGGCTACGTGGGCGTGCTGTGCGTCGAATACTTCGTGCTGGCCGACGGCACCATGGTGGTCAACGAGATGGCGCCGCGCCCGCACAACAGCGGCCACTGGTCGATGGACGCCTGCGACCTGTCGCAGTTCGACCTGCAGGTGCGCACCGTCGCCGGCCTGCCGCTGTCGACGCCGCGCCAGCACAGCCCGGCCGTCATGCTCAACCTGCTGGGCGACCTTTGGTTCGTCGATGCGAGCGACACGGCCGTCGAGCCGCCCTGGGCCGACGTGCTGGCCCTGCCGGGCGTGCACCTGCATCTCTACGGCAAGACCGATGCGCGGCGCGGCCGCAAGATGGGCCACCTGAACATCACCGGACCGGACATCGACACGGTGCGCAGCACGGCCGACTTCGCGGCGGCGGTGCTGGGGCTACCGATCCCGCTGTCCGAATGATCGCTTCCCCATGATCGTGGATGGACGCGATCCCGCCGCCATCGACGCGGCCGCCGACCGGCTGCGCGCAGGTGGCCTGGTGGTCTTTCCGACCGAGACCGTCTACGGGCTGGGCGCCGACGCGGGCAGCGATGCGGCGGTCGCCGGCATCTTCCGGGCCAAGGGCCGGCCGTCGGACCATCCGCTGATCGTCCACGTCGCGGCCGGCGCCAGGGGCGCCGAGGCGCTGTCCCATTTCGCGCAGCCGCTGCCGCCCTTCGCCGAAAAGCTGGTGCACGCCTTCTGGCCCGGCCCGCTGACGCTGATCGTCACGCGCCAGCCGGGCGTCGGCGCGGCCGCCGCCGGCGGGCAGGCCACGATCGGCCTGCGCTGCCCCGCGCACGCGGTGGCGCAGGCGCTGCTGGAAGCCTGCGCGGAGCGCGGCGTGCTCGGCGTGGCCGGCCCCAGCGCCAATCGCTTCGGCCGCGTCAGCCCGACCACCGCGCAGCATGTGCAGGACGAGTTCGGCGACGAGTTGCTCATCGTCGACGGCGGGGCGTGCGCGGTGGGCATCGAATCCACCATCGTCGACTGCAGCCGCGGCGCGCCGGTGCTGCTGCGCCCGGGCGCCATCACCCGTGACCAGATCCAGGCCGTTTGCGGCGAGCCGCTGCGCGACAAGGCCGATCTCGCGGCGCCCGACCCACGCGCCTCGGGCACGCTCGAGGCGCACTACGCGCCCGACGCCAAGGTTCGCCTGATGGACGCGAAGGCGCTGCAGTCGGCGCTCGACCTGCTCGGCGCGCAGGCGGCGCACATTGCGGTGTGGGCGCGCTCGCCGCTCCAGAGCCGTTCGCAGCGCGTGCTGCAGCGGCGCATGCCCGACGACGCGGCGGCGGCGGCGCAGCAGCTGTTCGCCGTGCTGCGCAGCTTCGACGCCGAGGGCGTCAAGCTGATCTGGATCGAAACGCCGCCCGCCAGTGCCGAATGGGAAGGCGTGCGCGACCGGCTGCAGCGCGCCGCCGCCGCCTGAGGGTTCGATCGGGCTGCAGCGGGCCGTTCGCCGTAGAGTACTTTCGTTGACGTTCGTGAAATTGTTGTGCTCCGTTCCGGAGCGCCGCTGGCAACATCCCGGTTACAAAAAAACTCAGGGAAGTAACTTATGAATCCGAAGCCCAGCGACGCTGCGCTGATCGACACCGCCGTGGTCGCCATCAATCATCTTCTGTCACGCATCGAAGACGAGGCGGCCGGTCGCCGAAGGGTCGAGCGACCCGACGAAACTCGCGCCACCCAGCGTTGCCTCACGTCCGCCGTCGCGTTGCTCGGCGTGAGCCGCACCCTGATGTCCAAACCCATCGCGCCCACGCCGATGGAGACGGTGCGCCATTGGGACGCGCTGGTCCAGCAGACCAAGACGGCCGGCCGGGCGGCCTACGAAGCGGCGTTGATGCTGGCCGATGCGCGTGCCGCCTGAGGCGCCGGCCGTGGAGCGTCAGTCCTGCGTCGCCCAATCCACCAGCGCATCGAAGGCCGGCCGGGCCGCCGCGGCGTTGCCGTGATTGGCGATCGCCACCACCACATAGCGCCGGCCGCTGGCGCCGTCGACAAAGCCGGCCACGCCCGCTGCGTCGCGCAGCGTCCCGGTCTTCAGGTGCGCGGCACCGCCTGAACGCAGCGGGCGACGGCGCAGCGTGCCGTCGACGCCGGAGGCCGGCAGCGAGGACATCAGCTCCGACATCACCGGCGAGCGCCAGGCCACCTGCAGCATCTTGGCCAGTTCGCCCGCGGTGATGCGCTCGTCGCGCGACAGCCCCGAGCCGTTGTCGAACACCGGTTGACCCTCGCCGGTGCCGATGCGGTTGTTCCACCACTGGCGCATGGTCGTGCGCGACGCGTCCAGCGTGCCGCGCTTCTTCTGTTGCAGGCCGAGCGTCAGGAACAGCTGCTGCGCCATCACGTTGTTGCTGTACTTGTTGATGTCACGAACCACTTCTGCCAGGGGCGGCGAGACGACTTCGAAGGCTGGCTTCAGTTCGACCGGCACGCGCCCGTCGCGCACCGTTCCCTTGAGCCGGCCGCCCATCTCGGTCCAGAGCCCGCCGACGGCGCGTGCGGCATAACTGCGCGGGTCGGCATAGGCCAGCGCCCATACTTTCTCGCCGCAGGCCGCCGAATAGCTGCCGGCGAAGCGCAGGCGCGACGGGTCGGCCACGTCTGCGGCCAGCGTGGTGTGCCAGTCGCCGCAGTCGCCGGCCGACAGCGGCACCGTCGGCTGCATCGCCACGCCGGCCAGCGGCGGCTCGAAGCTCACCTGCGCGGTCGACGCGCTGCGGTTGGGCACGAAGGTCATGACCACCGACTTGAAGTTCACCAGCAGCGCGTCGGGCGACGCGTTGTACGGCCGCAGCCCTTCGCCGTCGAAGGCATTGGGGTCGGCTTCGACCGTCTCGAAGGCACTGCGGTCGAGCACGATGTCGCCCTGAATCGACTGGATGCCCAGGCCCTGCACCCGGCGCAACAGCAGCCAGAGCCGCTCGATCACCAGTTTCGGGTCGCCCTGGCCCTGGATGTAGAGGTTGCCTTCGAGCACGCCGTTGCGGATCGGGCCGTCGACGTAGACCGGCGTGGTCCAGGTGAAGGCCGGGCCCAGCAGGTCGAGCCCGGCATAGGTGGTCACCAGCTTCATGATGGAGGCCGGATTCATCGGCACCTGACTGCGCCAGGCCAGGCGAGGCGGCCGCACCGCGTCGGCATCGGCGACCAGCATCGTGACCGCATCGCGCGGCACCTTGGCGCGGACCAGGGCCGCGTCGACCTCGGGCGGCAGCGGGGTCTGGGCGATGGCGGCACCGCAGACGAAGAGGGCGAGGCAGGAGGCCAGCGCGGCGCGGCAGGCCGCAAGGGAGGCAAGAGGCATCGGCCGATTATCCCGGCGGCATGGCCCCACGGCGGTGCCTCTGCCGGCCGGCCCGGATAATCCCGGGATGCCTGCCGCCCCCTGCTTCCTTCCGAAACTGCTCGCCTTCGACACCAGCACCGACGTGCTGTCGGTTGCCGTGCGCCATGGCGAGCGCACCGTCGCCCACAGCGGTGCCGGCGGTGCGCAGGCCTCCAGCACGCTGATCCCGCTGATCCGCCGCCTGCTGGCCGAGGCCGGGCTGACGCTGGCCGAGCTCGACGCCATCGCCTTCGGGCGCGGGCCCGGCTCCTTCACCGGCCTGCGCACCGCCTGCGCGGTGGCGCAGGGCCTGGGCTTCGGCGCCGGCGTGCCGCTGCTGCCGGTCGACACGCTGCACGCCGTCGCCGACGAGGCGCGCCATCGCTTCGGCGCCGTGCGCGTGGTGGCACTGCTCGACGCGCGCATGGACCAGGTCTACGCCGCCCGCTACACCTTCGATGGCGACGCGCCCGCTGCCGCCGTGGCCGAGCTGCTGGCGCCCGAGCAGGTCGAGGTGCCGGAGGGCTGGGTGCTCGCCGGGAACGCATTCGCCGCGTATGGCGAGCGCCTGCATGGCGGCGCGGCGCGGCACATGGTGCTGCCCACCGCCGAAGCGCTGCTGCGGCTGGCACCGGGCCTGCTGGCGACCGGTGCTTCGGTGGCGCCGGCCGACGCGTGGCCCTTGTATGTTCGCGATAAAGTCGCGCAAACCACCGAAGAACGCGCGGCCCTCAAAGCCGCCGCTGCCGCCTCCATTCCTTGACATGAGCGCCGTCCTGCAACCGCTGGAAGCCCGCCTCGACGCGATGACCGTCGAGCGGCTCGGTGCGGTCTGCGCGATCGAGAACCAGGCCTACACCCATCCCTGGACGCATGCCAACTTCATCGACTCGCTGGCCGCCGGCTACCACTGCCAGCTGCTGCTCGGCGGCGAGACCGTCATCGGCTACCTCGTCGCCATGAAGGGCGTGGACGAAGTGCATCTGCTCAACATCACCGTGGCGCCTGAGTTCCAGCGCCAGGGCTGGGCGCCGCTCATGCTCGAGGCGCTGGCCGGCTGGTCGCGCGCGCAGGGCGCGCAGTGGCTGTGGCTCGAGGTGCGCACGGGCAACGCGCGCGCGTTGCAGATCTACGAGCGCAACGGCTTTCGGCGGGTCGGCGTGCGCAAGGGCTACTACCCGGCCCACGGCGGCCGCGAAGATGCCGTCGTCATGAGCCTGCGCCTGTATGAATCGACCAGCGCCTGGGGCGCCTTGCAGCCATGAGCGCCCTGCGGTCCGACGAGGATTCCCGATGAGCGCGTCGTCGCTGAACCTCGACGCGCGCCAGCGCGCCATGCTCGACGAGATGGGCGTGAAGGTGTGGTGGCCGGTCGCCGCACCCGCCGCGGCGCTCGCGGTCCCGCCGACAGTGGAGGTGCAGCCCGCCACGGCGCTCGTCGAAGCGCCCGAGCAGGCACCGCGCGCCGAGCCGCCGCCGGCACCGGTGCGTGCCCCGGCCGCGCCTGCGCCCGTCGCTGCCTCGCCGATGCCGACCGCCGCCCGCGCGCAAGGCGCCGCCGTGCTGGTGGCGCCGCCCCAGCGGGTCTACGCGGCCAGCGGCCCGTCCGAAGGCGGCTGGCTGGTGGTGGCCGACATGCCGCCCGAAGCGGATGGTCGCCACGGCGAGCCGCTGGCGGGCGAGGCCGGCCGGCTGCTCGACAACATGCTGCGGGCGCTGCAGCTGCACGCCGGCGAACGGCCGGTTCATGTGATGCGCACCCACCGCGGCGTCGCTTCCGGCCGCGAGGACAGCCCCGCGCCCTTTGCCGACGCGTTCCTGCCGCAGGCCCGCGCTCTGGCGCCGCGCCTGGTCTTCGCCATGGGGCCGCTCGCGGCCCAGAGCCTGCTGCAGAGCGCCGAGCCGCTGGGCAAGCTGCGGGGCCGCACGGTCCGGCTCGACGCCCTGGGCGGTGCGCCGGTGGTCGCGAGCTATCACCCGGCCTACCTGCTGCGCAACCCGGGCGACAAGGCGCGGGCCTGGGCCGATCTCTGCCTGGCGGCGGACGCCCTGGCGGCGCTCGGCTAGCGCCCGCCGTGGCGGCCGCCGGCCCGCCACCTAAAATCCGGCATGACTTTCATCGACCAGCTGCGCGCCGCCGAGCGGCAGAACCGCTCTCTTCTGTGCGTCGGCCTCGACCCGGAGCCCACCAAGTTCCCGGCGCGCCTGAAGGGCGACGCCAACAAGATCTACGACTTCTGCGCCCGCATCGTCGATGCCACGGCCGACCTGGTGATCGCGTTCAAGCCGCAGATCGCGTACTTCGCCGCCCACCGCGCCGAGGGCCAGCTGGAACGGCTGATGGAACACATCCGCCGCGTCGCGCCGCAGGTGCCGATCATCCTGGACGCCAAGCGCGGCGACATCGGCTCGACCGCCGAGCAGTACGCGATCGAGGCCTTCGAGCGCTACGGCGCGGACGCGGTCACGCTGTCGCCCTTCATGGGCTTCGACTCGGTCGCGCCCTACCTCAAGTACCCCGAGAAGGGCGCCTTCCTGCTGTGCCGCACCAGCAACCCGGGCGGCGCCGACCTGCAGGGCCAGCGCCTGGCCAGCGTCGACGGTCAGCCTTTGTTGTATGAACATGTAGCCGGCCTGGCCCAGGGGCCGTGGAATCTGAACGGCCAGCTCGGACTGGTGGTCGGCGCCACCTACCCGGCCGAAATCGAGCGGGTGCGCGCGCTCGCGCCGACCGTGCCGCTGCTGATTCCCGGCGTCGGTGCACAGGGCGGCGACGCCGTCGCCACGGTGCGCGCGGGGTGGCGCCCGGACGCGCCGATCGTTGTGAACTCCTCGCGGGCGATCTGCTACGCGTCGGCCGGCGACGACTTCGCCGAGGCCGCGCGGCGCGAGGCGCAGCGCACCCGCGACGGCCTGGAAGCGGCCAAACCCTGACCGACATTTCCTGTCACTTCAAGCCCTGGTTGTGTCCGGACGACGGAAAAAGTCACGTTTACTAACAGTGCTTGTCTGACAGACGGCCCTTAGAGTCCTCGCAGTCCGGTGAACGCCGGGCACGGCACTTGCCTTTTGAAGGCCTATGGCGCATCGCGCCGAGGAGCGGGGACTCATGGTGGAAGAAGTGGTGACGAGCCGCGTCGACGCGGCCGGGGACAGGCTGCGCGCCGCTGTGCTGCCCGAGGTGCAAGCACCGGCGACGGTCCCCGCGGGGACCGTCGGTTCAGTGGGTTCAGCGGGCGCTGCGCTGGCGCGGGCCGCCTCCGTGGCCGCTGCAGCCGCCCTGGCCGCCTGTGGCGGCGGCGGCAGCGGCGGCAGCGGCGGCGAGGGATCGGGCAGCGGCGGTCCCAGCGCCGGTGGCGACGGCGCGGGCTCGCTGTCCACGCTGACCACCACGCAAACCGCCCAGACCTACGTCTACACCAAGCCGCAGAGCGATGCCGAAGCTGCGCGCTTCCTGCTCCAGGTGCAGCTGTCGGCCTCCGAGGCCGAGATCGCCACCCTGCGCAGCAAGACCTACCTGAACTGGATGGGCGAGCAGTTCGACGCGCCGGCCACGCTCGGCGGCTGGGCCTGGATCGCCAGCAAGGGCTACAACGCGGTCGACACCGACGGCATGGCCTGGCAGCAGCTCATGAGCTCGACCGACGGGCTGCGCAAGCGCATGGCGCTCGCGCTCACCGAGATCTTCGTGGTGTCGGCCAACGACATCGGCTCCAACTGGCCGCAATACATGATGGCCCAGTACTGGGACATGCTGGTCGCCGGTGTCACCGGCAACTTCCGCACCTTGCTGGAGAACGTCACGCTCAACCCGGCGATGGGTTACTACCTCAACACGCGCGGCAACCAGAAGGAAAATTCTTCGGGCCGCCAGCCCGACGAGAACTACGCCCGCGAGGTCATGCAGCTCATGACCATCGGGCTCTACCAGCTCAACCCCGACGGCAGCATCAAGCGCGGGGCCGACGGCACGCCGCTCGACAGCTACTCCCAGGACGACGTCACCAACCTGGCACGCGTCTTCACCGGCTACGACCTCGACATCGCAACCGCCGACAAGGGCGCCTTCACGCCGCCCGGTGCCAGCTACACGATCGAGAGCAATGCCTGGACCACGCGGCCGATGGCGCTCACCGCCAGCCGCCATTCGACGGTGGCCGCGAACTTCCTCGGCGCGTCGGTCGCGGCCGGCACCGAAGGCAAGGCCGCGTTGAAGACCGCGCTCGACACGCTGTTCAACCACCCGAACGTCGGGCCGTTCATCGGCAAGCAGCTGATCCAGCGTCTGGTCACGAGCAACCCGAGCGGGGCCTACGTCGCACGCGTCTCGGCGGTGTTCGCCAACAACGGCGCCGGCGTGCGCGGCGACATGAAGAGCGTGTTCGCCGCCGTGCTGCTCGACAACGAGGCACGCAGCCCGGCCGGCCTGAGCGATCCGGGCTTCGGCCGCCTGCGCGAGCCGATGCTGCGCTTCGTGCAGTGGGGCCGCACCTTCGGCATCGGCTCGGCCACCGACACCTGGAAGATCGGCAATCTCTCGGGTACCGGCAACCAGTTGGGCCAGAGCCCGTTGCGCTCGCCCTCGGTGTTCAACTTCTTCCGGCCCGGCTATGTGCCGCCGAGCACCGCGCTGGCCGAGGGCGGCCAGGTGGCGCCGGAGTTCCAGCTGGTCAACGAGACCACGGTGGGCGCCTACCTGAACTTCATGCAGGACCGCATTGCCAACGGCTTCAACAGCAAGGACGTCATCCCGACCTATGCGGCGGAGAAGGCGCTGGTGCTCGAGCCCGCCAAGCTGGTGCAGCGGCTCGACCTCCTGCTGACGGCCAACCAGCTGCCGGCCGACACGCGGAAGCTCATCACCGACGCGCTGGCCCAGCCGGCGGTCACCGCGACCAGCACCGACGCCGTCAAGGCCAACCGCGTGTACGCGGCGGTGCTGATGGTCATGGCCTCGGCCGAGTACCTCGTCCAGAAGTAAGAACCCGGAAGCCAAGGTCATGCACTTCATCGATCCCCAGGGCCACACCCGCCGCGCCTTCCTGCGCCGTTCGGGCCAGCTCGCAATGGCCGGCACCGCGCTGCCCTTCGCGCTCAATCTCGCCGCCATGGGCGAAGCCGCGGCGCAGAGCGCCACCGACTACAAGGCGCTGGTCTGCGTCTTCCTGTTCGGCGGCAACGACTACGCCAACACCGTGGTGACGTACGACGATCCGAGCTATCTGGCCTACAGCCAGATCCGCGGCGGCAACGGCCTGGCCGGCGGCGGCATCGCGATCCCCAAGGCGGCGCTGACGCCGACGCTGCTCAGCCCGACGAGTGCGCTGCCCGACGGCCGGCAGTACGCGCTGCACCCGGCCATGACGCAGCTGGCCAACCTGTACAACACCGACGGCAAGGTGGCAGTGCAGCTCAACGTCGGCCCGCTGGTGGTGCCGCTCACGCGCGCGCAGTACCAGGGCGGCGACCGGCGCAACTTTCCCGTCCCGCCGAAACTGTTCTCGCACAACGACCAGCAGTCGACCTGGCAGTCGTCCTCGCCCGAGGGTTCCACCGTCGGCTGGGGCGGCAACCTCGGCGATCTGGCGATGACGCAGAACAGCAACTCGCTGTTCACCTGCATGTCGGTGTCGGGCAACGCGGTCTTCCTGTCGGGCGACAACGCGCTGCAGTACCAGGTGAGCACCGACGGGGCGATTTCCATCAACAGCCTCAAGAACAACGTGTACGGCTCGTCGACGGTGAAGGCTGCGATGACGCAGCTGGTGCAGCAGACCCGCGGCCACACGCTGGAGAACGAATACAACCGCATCACCGTGCGGGCGGTGCAGGCCGAAGGGCAGATCAACGCCGCGCGCGGTGCGGCCTACCCGAACGGCAACCCCGGCACGGCGGGCAGCTTTCCGTACAACGTGACGGCCGGTGGCGTGACCTACAACGGCAACGGCTTGGCGTCGCAGCTGGCCATGGTGGCGCGGCTCATCCGCGGGCGCAGCACCCTCGGCGCCAAGCGCCAGGTGTTCTTCGTCTCGATGGGCGGCTTCGACCTGCACGACAACCTGATTGCCAACCAGCCCGGCCTGATGGCGCGGCTGAGCGACGCGATGGCGGCCTTCCACAAGGAGATGGCCGCGCTCGGGCTGGGCGACAACGTGACGAGCTTCACCGCCTCCGACTTCGGCCGCACGCTGGCCAGCAACGGCGACGGCTCCGACCACGGCTGGGGCGGCCACCACTTCGTGGTCGGCGGCGCCGTGAAGGGCAAGGACAAGCTCTACGGCAAGGCGCCGGTGGTGAGCATCAACAACGACTCCAAGCTGCCGGGCTACGACGGCCACGTGGGGCAGGGGCGGCTGATTCCCGGCACCTCGGTCGACCAGTACGCGGGCACGCTCGCCAAGTGGTTCGGCGTGCCGGCGGCCGACCTGGGCAGCATCCTGCCGAACCTCAGGAACTTCGGCAGCACCGACTACCCGACCGACCTGGGCTTCATGGCGTAGCCACGGCACGCGCATGCTGCGCGCGGGGCACAATGCGCGGGCCGGCGAGCATGCCGGCCGAAGGAGGACCCTCACCATGAACGCAACCCGCATCGTCGGCATCCTGTTGATCGTCGCCGGCATCGCCGGCCTGTCGATCGGCGGCTTCAGCTTCACCAAGGAAACCCACCAGGCCAAGCTCGGCCCGCTGGAGTTGTCGGTGAAGGAGCGCGAGAACGTCAACATCCCGACCTGGGCCGGCGTGGCCGCCATCGTGGTGGGTGGCATCCTGCTGGTGGTGGGCGGCAAGAAGGGCTGAGGCGCCCGAGGCTCTGGCGGGGCCTGAACGCGCTCGAGAAGGCCTTACTTTTCCGTCTTGATGACGGTGCCCACCGTCAGCTTCTTGACCTGGTACTTGCCTTGCAGTTCGTCCAGCGTGCTGAGGTTGTTGCGGGCCATGATCAAGCCCATCGACGGCTCCTGCTGGATGTAGACGACATCGCCGCTCTTTGCATCGATTTGCGTTTCAGCCCAGTTCTCCGCCTTCGAATAAATCTTGTGCTTACCGGGTGCCACGTTGAAGTAGACGTACTGGCTCGAACGCGTGTATCCCATTTCCGACGACGACTCCTGGTCATCCAGGAAAACGTTGAATCGCACCAAGCCGCCGACCCCCGAGGGGCGAACGACATACACGATGGCCTTGCCCGGCGTCGGGGCCTGAGGCAATTGGAAGGATGCTGTTTCGGCTTTCATGGCCTCCGGCGACGGGAGGCTTGCGCAGCCGACCATGATGGCGAGCGCGGCGGACAGGGATGCGAACTTAACGAGACGCGTGATCTTCATTTGAATTTCTGATTTTTAAGGTTTATGAACTAAGGCGAATGCTCATTGACAGACGTCGATGTCCAGATCGACCTCCTCCATCCAATTTTTTGGATGAGCGCGTGAATTCTCGATGTCGCCCGGCGCCGAGCGATGGGCTTTTGTCACGGCGACGGGTATTGATTTGCGCCCGAAGTGGCATCGCTCGCCGGAGTGAAATCTTTTGGTGTAGCGCGCGGCGGCCCGCATCGGGCAAGAACCCGGACGCGCTGGAACAAGAAGCGCGCCCCTGATCCGCGTAGCCTTTCTCTGCAGGGCCGACCGTCCTGGCCGGCATCCCTGCCTCACAGAGAGAGAACGCGAATCCATGACCTACATCGCCGCCGCCGAGCGCTACCAGCAGATGCAATACCGCCACACCGGCCGCAGCGGGCTCAAGCTGCCCGTGCTGTCGCTGGGCCTCTGGCACAACTTCGGCGACACCACCCCCTTCGAGCGCCAGCGCGACATGCTGCGCACCGCCTTCGACCTGGGCATCACGCACTTCGACCTGGCCAACAACTACGGCCCGCCCTTCGGCAGCGCCGAGCGCAACTTCGGCCGCCATTTGAAGGAAGACTTCAAGACGCACCGCGACGAACTGGTGATCTCGACCAAGGCCGGCTGGAGCATGTGGCAGGGCCCCTACGGAGGTGGCGGCGGTTCGCGCAAGCACATCCTCGCGAGCCTCGACCAGTCGCTCGGCCGCATGGGGCTGGACCACGTCGACATCTTCTATTCGCACCGCTTCGACGCCGACACGCCGCTGGAGGAAACCGCCGCGGCCTATGCCAGTGCGGTGCAGCAGGGCAAGGCGCTGTACGTCGGCATCTCGTCGTACTCGGCGAACAAGACGCGCGAGTTCGCGCGGCTGCTGGCCGAGCACCGGGTGCCGCTGCTGATCCACCAGCCGGCCTACAACATGCTCAACCGCTGGATCGAGTCGGAGCTGACCGGCACGCTCGAGACGCTGGGCGCCGGCTGCATCGCCTTCACGCCGCTGGCGCAGGGCCTGCTGACCGACAAGTACCTGAGCGGCATTCCGGCCGATGCACGCATCAACCAGCCGGGCGGCGATTCGCTGCCGGCCTCGCACCTGAGCGAGCGCAACCTGGCCGCCGTGCGCATGCTCAACGAACTGGCAGAGGGCCGCGGCCAGACGCTCGCGCAGATGGCGGTGGCGTGGATCCTGCGGGACCCGCGCATGACCTCCGTGCTCATCGGCGCCAGCAGCGCCAGGCAGATCCGCGAAAACGTGAAGGCGCTGGAGCGCCTGGATTTCACCGCCGAGGAATTGACCGAGATCGATCGGTACCTGATCGATGGCGGCGTGAACCTCTGGGAAAAGCCGTCGACGGACCAGCGAATCTGAACCACAGCGGCATGTCGCCCTGATGCAGGACTTGATCGCAAATGAACCGGGAACGGCCAAAAGACGCCCATGCGGTTATCTGCAAGTTCTTGAACATTCTCGAACAAGAAGGAGTGCAGTGCTCTGAAATAACCTGAAAGAACCGATACGGCATATCGGATGAGAAATTCCAAATGCCTGTCGGAGCTGCGTTTTCCCCACGTTGAAAACGCAAGGTTCTTCATCTCGGAACACTGAGGGTATTGAAATGATCAAGCGTTGTCTTTGGGCTGCGATCGCCGCTTTTTCACTGTCGGCCAATGCGCAGAGTTCGGTCACCATCTACGGCATCATCGATGCGGGCATCACCTATATCGACAATCAGGGCGGCGGGACGCAATACAAATTCGCCGACGGGGTGAATTACGGAAACCGTCTCGGTTTTCGCGGCACCGAAGACCTGGGCGGCGGATTGCGCGCGCTGTTCAACCTTGAAATGGGCTTCAATCTGCGCAACGGAACCCTGGGCCAGGGCGGTCGCGCCTTCGGCCGGCAATCATGGGTCGGGCTGGAAAGCGCCTCGCTCGGCACCGTGACCCTGGGCCGCCAGTACGACTTCGTGCGGGACTACCTCACCCAGTTCAACTACGGCGGCTTCGCCAGCGTCTACGCCGGCCACCAGGGCGACTACGACCGCATTTCCGGCAAGCAGATGGACAACACCATCAAGTACGTGACGCCCAATTTCGGCGGCTTCACGGCGGGCGCCATGTTCGCGTTCGGCGAGCAGATCGACGCTTTCAACACCAAGACGGCCTTCAGCCTGGGCAGTGGCTACAAGAACGGCCCGCTGAGCGTCGGCGCTGCCTACGTGCGGCTCAACGACACCAACGTCTACCCGTACGCGCAGACCGGCGTGTTCTCGTTCATGGGCGTTCCCGCGGCGGTCGCCGATCCCGCGACGAACACCGTGACCGATCTCTACGGGACGACGGGTTCCGGCTTCCTGGTGGACAAGCAGGAAATCGCCGGCATCGGCATCAGCTACAACTTCGAGAAGTTCCTGCTCGCGGCCAACACCACCGCCACCAAGTTCACCAAGGGCGACAGCAGCACGACACAGCATGTGTACGAGATCGGCGGGATGTACTTCCTCGGCGGCCCGTGGGCGCTCGTCGGCGGCTACCAGCACGTGACCATGGCCGACGACAAGTGGAACCAGTACACCGGTGCGGTGCGCTACAGCCTGTCCAAGCGCACGACGATCTACGCATCGGCCTCCTACCTGCGCGCGTCGTCGAATGTCGATGCCTCGCAAGGCGCCGGCTTCTACACGCTGCCCTCGAACGACGACTCGCAGACGACCTACCGCGTCGCGCTGGTCCATACCTTCTGACAACGGAACGAATGCCCGAAAGAAACCCATGACGCTCGCAGAGACCCTTTCCATCCGCAAACTCAAGGACGACTACGGCGCGGAAGTGCTCGGTGTCGACGTGTCCACCGGCGATGCCCAGACGCTGCAGGCGGTGGTCGACACCTTCAACCTGCACGGCGCCGTGCTGCTGCGCGGCCAGTCGCTCTCGCCCGAGCAGCTGGTGGCCTTCGCGCGCGCCTTCGGCGAGCCCGAAGGCCACACCATCAAGGAGCACACGATGCCGGGCTTTCCGGAGATCTACATGCTCTCCAACCGCGAAGTCGGCGGCAAGCCGATCGGCAGCCACCGCGACGGCGTGGGCTGGCACACCGACTACTCCTACAAGGAAGAGCCGGTGATGTGCACCATGCTCTATGCGGTCGAGGTGCCGGCCGAGGGCGGCGACACGCTGCTGGCCGACATGTGCGCCGCCTACGACGCGCTGCCGGCGGACAAGCGCACCGAACTCGACGGCCTGAAGGTGCACCACAGCTACGAGCACCTGATGACCACGCGGCTCTACCAGCGGCGCGAGCTGTCGGCGCAACTGAAGGCGGAGAACCCCGACGTGGTCCACCCGCTGATCCGCACCCACCCGGCCAACGGCCGCAAGGCGCTGTGGCCCAGCAGCGGCACCGTCAAGGGCGTGATCGGCATGGAGAACCCCGCAGGCGTCGACCTGGTCGATTCGCTGGTCGAGTACGCCACGCAGGCGCAGTTCGTCTACCGCCACCAGTGGCAGGTGGGCGACCTGTTGGTATGGGACAACCGCTGCTCGCTGCACACCGGCACGCTGTTCGACGATAAGAAGTACGTCCGCGAGGCGCATCGCCTGTGGGTCAAGGGCGACCGTCCTTACTGAAGCTCGTTTCTCCTCCGAGGCATCGCATGATCAATCGCCGCAACTTCACGCAGTCCGTTCCCGCGGGCATCGCCGGCCTGCTGTTCGCGCAGTGGGGCATCGATTCCCATGCCGCCGTCGAGCAGCTTCGCATCGCCTATCCGATCGACGTGCCGAGTTGGGACCCGAGCCGCAGCGCCGCGCCCAACCCCACTGCGCTGTTCAAGTGCGTGTTCGACCAGCCGCTGGAGTACACGCCCGATTCCAGGCTGCAGCCCGGCGTGGTCACGGCCTACCAGTGGCTCGACAAGGACGGCCTGGTGCTGCAGCTGGACTTCCGCGACGACGTCTACTTTCACAACGGCGACAAGCTGACCTCGGCCGATTTCAAGTTCACCTTCTTCGACCGGCTGCGCGCCGAAAAGGGGTTGCAGCTGAGCTTCATCTGGGGCGACATCACGGCCATCGAGACGCCGTCGCCGACGCGCGCCATCGTGCGTTTCTCCAAGCCCATGGTCACGGCGCCGCAGTTCCTCGGCTACAGCGCGGCCTTCATCCTGCCCAAGGCCTACTACGAGAAGGTCGGGCTCGACGGCTTCCTTGCCAAGCCCGTCGGCTCGGGGCCGTACAGGCTGGTCGACTACCAGCGCGACTCGAGCATCACGCTCGAGGCCTTCGACCGCTACTGGCGCGGCCCCGCGAAGATCCGGAAGATCGTGTTCCAGGTCGTGAAGGACCCGACCACGCGCGTCTCGGCCGTGCAGTCGGGCCAGGTGCAGCTGGCCGCCGCGCTGCCGATGCGCGAGGCGCTGCGCCTGGGCCAGAGCCAGGGCCTGGCCAACAGCCTCACGCCCACGGTCGACACCTACCTCGTGCAGATGGTCAACAGCGGCCCATTGGTCGAACGGAACGTGCGCCTCGCGATGCACCACGCGATCGACAAGCAGGCCCTCTCCAAGGCCTTCTTCAACAGCATCGCGGCGCCGCTCTCGACGGCGGCGGCGCCCGGCACACCGGCCTATGCGCCCGACTACAAGTTCGCCTTCGACCCGGCCCGGTCGCAGGCGCTGCTGAAGGAATCCGGCTATGGCCCCGGCAAGCCGGTGCAGTTCCGCTTCTTCGCCACCAACGGCATCTACCCCAACGATTTCGAGATGGCCCGTGCCCTCGTGCAGATGTGGAAGAAGGTCGGCATCGACGCCGCGCTGGAGGTGATCGAGCCGGCCCAGTACTACACCAAGGTGCAGGCCGGCAAGCTCGAGGGCCCGACGCTCTGGTTCTGGACCAACGCCACCGGCGACCCGGAGCTGTCGGCCGGCTACTACCTCGATCCGAAGAAGAGCTTCTCGGTCTGGCGCAGCCCCGATGTCTCGACGCAGCTCGATCCGCTGCTGGTCGAACTGAACCTCGAAAAGCGCATCGAGGGCTACAAGAAGTTCCACGTCTGGGCGGTGGAGCAGGGCTATTCGCTGCCGCTGGTGCAGGGCGTGTCCACCGTGGCTTATGCCAAGGCCGAGGCCGGCTACAAGCCGTTCCAGAACGGGTGGATCCTGCCGTACTACTGGAGCGCCTGAACACGGATCGATCTGAACGTCGGGCGCAAGGCCGCGGTTCCGGTGCATGCCGGACCGCGGCTTTTTCGCGTCTGTTGGAACCGATGGCGCGGTTCTCGCTATGCGATCGGAACGTCATGTTTCGCCGCTTTTCGCCCTCGCTCGCCAACTGCCCAAGAGGGTGCGCCCCCAGGCCATTGCTCGTGCGTCTGATGGCAAGACCCACCCGGGGTCGAGTCCTAAGATCGTTTGCATTCAAGGCCTTTTCGGGGACGGAGACTCCCGCGAAAAGAATTCATCTCGAAGGCGAAGCAATGACTTTTTCTCCCACGGACCAATTCTTTGAAGAACTCGACAGCTCGGTCCTGTCCGTTCAAAAGGCGCAGGCACTGCCGCCGGTTTGTTATACGGATCGCCATTTCTACGAATTCGAAAAAGAGGCGGTGTTCAACCACGAATGGCTGTGCGTCGGCCGTGAGTCGTGGGTGACCAAGCCCGGTGATTACTTCACCACGAAGATCATCGGCGAGCCACTCGTCATCGCGCGCAACCGCGCCGGCGAGATCAAGGCGATGTCGTCGGTGTGCCAGCACCGCGCCATGCTGGTGGCCGAGGGCCACGGCAACACCCATGCCTTTCTCTGCCCGTACCACCACTGGGCCTACTCGCTCGACGGCGACCTGATCGGTGCGCCCGCCATGGAGCAGACCGTCGGTTTCGACAAGAAGGCCTTCTGCCTGCCGACGCTGAAGGTCGAGGTCTGGCAGGGCTTCGTCTTCGTCAACTTCGATCCCGCAGCCGAACCGCTGGCGCCGCGCCTGGCCGAGGTGACCGAAGCGCTGGCCAACTTCGACCTGGCCAACCTCGACGGTCCGCGGCCGGACAAGCCGGCCCACTTCGCGTGGAACTGGAAGGTCATGTTCGAGAACAACAACGACGGCTACCACGCCAACCGGCTGCACCACGGCCCGCTGCACGACTTCGTGCCGAGCGCGATGGCGAGCTTCCCCGAGCTGCCCGAGACCACCGCCGGCTATTACCGCTTCAACGGCACGCTGCACCAGGACGCCAGCTTCAACGCCACGCAGCGGGCGATCCTGCCGGTGTTCCCCCAACTCAGCACCGAAGAGCGCAACCGCATGATGTTCGCCAACATCCCGCCGACGCTGTCGCTGGTGATGATGAGCGACATGGTCATCTACATGATCCTGCGTGCCGACGGCCCCGAGACGCACGAGATGGACACCGGCCTGCTGTTCGCGCCCGGCGCCATGAAGGACCCGCTGTTCCAGCAGCGCATGGCGATGAACATGCACGCGGCCAACGAGATCATCGCGCAGGACCTGCACGTTGACGAGCTGGTGCAGGTCGGCCTGCGCTCGCGCTTCGCGACACGCGGCCGCTACTCGTGGCAGGAGCAGGCGCAGCGCGAGTTCAACAACTGGCTGGTGCCGCGCTACCAGGCCGCCTGGAAGGCCAGCGGCAAGAAGGCCGCGCGCAGCATCCCGATCCACAAGGCCGAGGCCACCCACGACTGCTGATCGCCCGTCGAGGCGCGTCACCCACCCACCGCCATGCTCACCTCTCCCGCCCTGTCCACGCCGGCATCGCCCGGCCGCATGAGCGCCATCGCCGGGCGCAGCCTCGCCGCGATGCCGACCGTGTGGCGCATCCTGTGGCGCGTGCCGATGCTGCTGGCCCTCGCGGCGCTGGTGTTCTTCGTGCTGCGCGTGCTGCCCGCCGACCCGATGGGCATGCTGCTGCCGCCGAGTGCGACGCCGGCCGACGTGAAGGCGCTGACCGAAGCGCTCGGCCTCGACAAGCCGATCCCGGTGCAGTTCGGCATCTGGCTGGGCAACGCGCTGCACGGCGACCTCGGCCGCACGCTGACGTCGGGGTTGCAGGTCACGCCGCTCATCCTGAAGGCGCTGCCGACCACGCTGCAGCTGATCGCCTGCGGCCTGTTGCTGGGCATGGTGTTCGGCATCGGCGGCGGGCTGCTCGCCTTTCGCTACCGCGGCACGCGCATCGAGCGCGCGGTGGAAGTCGTCAACAGCATCTCGATCTCGGTGCCTGAGTTCCTCTGGGCCATCCTGCTGATCCTCGGCGTGGGCATCGGGCTGAAGCTGCTGCCCTTCCTCGGCCAGCTCGACGCCGGTCTGATGGTGCCGAACCTGACCGGTTTCCTGCTGGTCGATGCCGTGGTGGCCGGCGACTTCGCCGCGCTGTGGAGCGCGCTGAAGCACCTGGCGCTGCCTGCCTTCGCGCTGTCGCTGGGCATCGCGCCGCCCTTGATGCGCATCCTGCACTCGAGCCTGCTCGACGCCTACACCGAAGACTATGTGTCGGCGGCCCGCCTGCGCGGCCTGAGCGAGAACCGCATCCTGGTGCGCCATGCGCTGAAGAACGCCGCGCTGCCGACCGTCAGCATGCTCGGCGTCCAGGCCAGCACGGTGATCGGCGGCACGCTCCTGATCGAGACCATCTTCGGCTTTCCCGGCATCGGCAGCCTGATGGTCAACGCCATCGGCGCGCACGACCTGCCGATGATCCAGGGCCTGGCGCTGACCTACGCTGTCGCCGTGCAGGCGGTGAACATGGCCACCGATGCGGTCCTGCTGCTGCTCAACCCCCGACTGCGTACGCCATGAGCTCCCTCTCCCTGTCCGCACCGGCGCCGCTTCGGCGCGTGCTCGGCGAACCCCGCGTCGTCATCGGCGTCAGCCTGCTGTTGCTCTTGGTTGCGCTCGCGGTCTTCGCGCCCTGGCTCGCGCCGCACGCGCCCAACGAACAGGACCTGCTCAACACCGTGCTGCCGCCCGCATGGGCGCCTGGTGGCGACCGGAGCTTTCCGCTGGGCACCGACGCGCTCGGCCAGTGCGTCCTCTCGCGCCTCATCTACAGCACGCGTGTCACGGTCATCATCGCGCTCACGGCGCCGCTGGGTGCCGCGCTGCTGGGCTGCACGCTGGCGCTCATCGCGGGCTACCGTGGCGGCCGTGTCGACTGGGCCATCCTGCGCATGGTCGACCTGTGGATGTCCTTCCCCGCCATCGTGCTCGCGCTGGTGCTGATGGTCGCGCTGTCGCCCGGCCTGCTCAACGTGATCGTCGCCATCGTCCTGGTCGACTGGACGCGCTTTTGCCGCGTCATCCGTGCCGACGTGGTGGTGCTGCGCCGCAAGGACTACGTGGCCGCCGCGCGCATCACCGGCGCCTCGCACTGGCAGGTGGTGATGAAGGACATCGTGCCCGGCATCCTGCCCACGCTGATCTCGCTGATCAGTCTGGAGATGGGCATCTCGGTAGTGGCCGAAAGCATCCTGTCCTTCGTCGGCATGTCGGTCGAGCCGAACGTGCCGACGTGGGGCGTGATGATCGCGGATGGGTTGAAGAGCGTGTTCAGCTCACCTTGGGGCCTGATCGCGCCGGTGCTGTGCACCGTGCTCACCGTGCTCGCGACCACCTGCCTGGGCGACGGCCTGCGTCGCACCACCGACCCGCGCCTTTTCAACCGTTCGGGGAACTGATCGATGAGCCTGGCCCACGCCATCCCCTGCGAATCCGCCGTGCTGCCGGTGCCGCCCGTGCAAGCCAAGCCTGCGGGTGACGTGCTGCTCGAAGCGCGCGGCCTGACCGTCTCCGCCCCCGGCCGGCCCGAGCGCCTGCAGGTGCTGCGCGATGTGAGCTTCACGCTGCGCACCGGCGCCACGATCGGGCTGGTCGGCGAATCCGGCGCCGGCAAGAGCATGCTCGGCCGCGTGATCGCGCGCCACCTGCCCGACGGCTTCTCGGTCGATGCCGGCACGCTGCGCTTCGGCCATGGCAATGGCAATGGCAATGGCAATGGCGTCGATCTGCTCGGCATGCCGGCCGACGCGCACCGCGCCCTGCTGGGCGCGCGCATCGCCTTCATCCCGCAGGAGCCGATGACCGCGCTCAACCCGGTGCTCACCATCGGCCAGCAGCTGCGGGAACATCTGCTGCGGCTGGGCGTGGCCAAGGACGAATGGCGCGCGCGCGCCACCGAGATGCTGGCCGAGGTGCGCATCCACCAGCCGGCGCAGGTGCTCGACCAGTACGCCTTCCAGCTATCGGGCGGCATGTGCCAGCGCGTGATGATCGCGATGGCCTTCGCCGGCGATCCGCAGCTGGTGGTGTCCGACGAGGCGACCACCGCGCTCGACGCCAGCACGCAGGCGCACATCGTCACGCTGATCCGCGGGCTGCAGGAACGGCGCGGCACCGGCGTGATCTTCGTCACGCACGACCTCGGCCTGGCCGCGCACGTGTGCGACGAGCTGGTCGTGCTCTACGCCGGCGAAATGGCCGAGCGCGGCCCGGCCAAGCGCCTCTTCACGCGCTCGCTGCACCCCTACACCCAGGCGCTGCAGCGCGCCAACCCGCACCTCACCGGCCCGCGCCGCCTGCTGTTCTCGCTGCCGGGCCAGATGCCGGGCATCAGCGACTTCCCGTCGCTGCAGGGTTGCCGCTTCCAGCCGCGCTGCGCGGTGGCGGCCGAGGCCTGCGCCACGGCCGTGCCTGCGATGCGCGAGGTGCTGTCCGACCACCACGTGCGCTGCGTTCACGGGGCAGCCGCACCCGAGCCGCTGCTGGCCGCCGATGCGAGCGACGCCACGATCTTCCAGGCGCCGCGCATGAGCGACGCGCCCTTCCTGCAGGTGCAGGGCCTGTCGAAGGTCTACAGGCCGCGCGGCGGCTGGCTGCGCCGCGACACCGGCGTGTCTGCGGTAAAGGACGTCGATCTCACGATCGCCCCTGGCGAGTTCGTCGGCATCGTCGGCGAGAGCGGCAGCGGCAAGTCGAGCCTCGCCAAGCTGGTGATGGGGCTGGAGACGCCGAGCGAAGGCCGCATCCTGCTCAACGGCAAGACGCTGGTCGCCAGGGCCCAGGACTGGGAGCGCCGCATCGCCTCCATTCAGATGATCTTCCAGGACGCGCGCTCCGCGCTCAACCCGCGGCGCCGCGTGCAGAGCCTGGTCACGCAGTCGATGGAGAGCCGGCCCAACCTGCACAGCGACCGCGAGGCGCGCGCGCGTGAGTTGGTGGGCGACGTCGGTCTCGCGCCCGACATGCTCACGCGCTTCCCGTCGCAGATGTCGGGCGGCCAGCGCCAGCGCGTCAACATCGGCCGCGCGCTGTGCGACCTGCCGCAACTGCTGGTGGCCGACGAGATCGTCTCGGGCCTCGACGTGTCGGTACAGGCGCAGATCCTCAATCTGCTGCTGCGGATCCGCCGCGAACACAAGATCTCGCTGCTGCTCATCTCGCACGACCTCGCGGTGGTGCGCTACCTGTGCAGCCGCGTGCTGGTGATGCACCAGGGCGTGGTGGTGGAAAGCGGCGAGACCGAGGCGGTGCTGGCCAACCCGCAGCACGCCTACACGAAGACCCTGCTGGCGGCCGTGCCGCCGCGCGACCTCGGGGTGCGCTGGCCCGCGTGATGGGGCTTCGCGCGCCAGGAATGAATCCATCCAGGAGTGATTTGACCATGCAGTACGAGACGATCCAGGTGGCGCCGATGACGCTCACCATCGGCGCCGAGATCAGCGGCGTCGACCTCACGCGGCCGCTGCACGCGCAGCAGGTGCACGAGATCCACGAGGCGCTGATGACGCACCAGGTGGTGTTCTTCCGCGACCAGAAGCTGGACTTCGAGTCGCACCAGCGCTTCGCGCGCCACTACGGCGACCTGGTGCTGCACACCGGCGGCTTCGGTGTCGAGGGCTATCCGTACGTGGTGCCGATCCATGGCGATGCGAATTCGAAGTCGGTGGCCGGCGAGAGCTGGCATTCGGACCTCAGCTGCAACGCCGAGCCGCCAATGGGCAGCATCCTGCACCTGCACACCGTGCCGCCCATCGGTGGCGACACGCTGTTCTCGAGCCAGTACGCGGCCTACGAGGCGCTGTCCGACCGCATGAAGGCCTACCTCGACGGCCTGACCGCGGTGCACGACGCCGAGCACATCTACCGCAAGTACACGACCGACCCGAACAAGCGCTTTCCCGCGACGCCGCATCCCATCGTGCGCACGCACCCGGTGACCCAGCGCAAGTGCCTGTTCGCCGACGCGCAGTACACGACGCACATCGTCGGCCTCGACAAGCCCGAGAGCGACGCGATCCTCCAGTTCCTGTTCGCGCACTGCCAGAACCCGAACTTCCAGGTGCGCTTCCGCTGGCAGCCGCACTCGGTCGCGTTCTGGGACAACCGCTGCGTCGAGCACCATGCCGTGTGGGACTACTACCCGCAGACGCGCTCCGGCCACCGCGTGACCATCCAGGGCGACAAGCCCTTCTGATTCCATTCATTCACGAAGCGCTCGCCGCCACGACCCCATGACCTACCGCAGAGATTTCGTCACCAAGCTGCCGCTCGCGCTGTTCGGTGCGTCGATGGCCGCCACCTTCGGCACCGGCGCCTTCGCGCAGGATGCGCGCACCGTCACCATCGCTTTCCCGATGGACATCGAGAGCTGGGACCCGGTGTCGCTGAACCCCACGCAGTCGGCCGTCATCAAGTGCGTGTACGACCAGCCGCTGGAACTCGCGCCCGACCTGAAGTTCGCGCCCAGCGTGGTGTCGAGCTTCAAGTGGCTCGACACCACCTGCACGTTGCTGGAACTGAACTTCCGCGACGGCGTGACCTTCCACAACGGCGACAACCTCACCTCGGCCGATTTCAAGTTCTCCTTCTTCGACCGGCCGCGCGCGCAGAAGGCCTCGTTGCTGGCGGGCGTGTGGTCGGCCATCGAAGCCATCGACACCCCCACGCCGCTGAAGGCCGTGGTGAAGTTCAGCGCGCCGATGGCGATCGCGCCGGTGATGCTCGCGGACATCCCCGCGTACATCCTGCCCAAGGCCTACTACGAGAAGGTCGGCAAGGACGGCTTCGAGGCGAAGCCTGTCGGCTCCGGCCCCTACAAACTGGTCGAGTACCAGCGCGACCAGCGCATCGTGCTCGAGGCCTACGACAACTATTGGCGCGGCCCGGCCAAGGTCAAGCGCCTGGTGTTCCAGGTGACCAAGGACCCGACCGCACGCGCTGCGGCCATGCAGGCCGGCCAGGCCGACCTGACGATGAACATCCCGGTGCGGGAGGCCGAGCGCCTGGGCGCGCTGCCGGGCCTGGCACCGCATCTGGACGCGACCACCGGCGTGGTCTTCCTGCAGATGGCGAACAAGGGCCTTCTCACCGACAAGAACGTGCGGCTGGCTTGCCACCACGCGATCGACAAGGCAGCCATCTCGAAGGCGCTGTTCGGCGGCCACGCCACGGCCGTCTACATGCCGGCCGGCCCGGGCTTCCCGGCCTATGTGCCCGACTTCAAGATCGCCTTCGACCCCGAGAAGGCCAAGGCACTGCTGGCGGCCTCGGGCTACAACGCGGCCAACCCGGCGAAGCTGAACTTCTACACGAGCAAGGGCGTGTTCGCGAGCGACTTCGACACCGCGCGCGTCATCGCGCAGATGTGGCAGAAGGTCGGCATCGAGGTCAACCTGCAGGTGCTCGACAGCCCGACGCTCTACGAGTACCAGCGCACCGGCAAATTCGACGGCCCGGTGCTCAAGCCCTTCAACCCGGCGGCGGGCGACCCGGGCACCTACTCGGGCTACATGCTCGACCCGAAGATGAGCTTCTCGATCTGGAAGGGCGAGGACATCCCGCCGAAGCTCTACCCGCTGATGGGCGAGCCCGACGACGCCAAGCGCATCGCCGGCTTCAAGGCCTTCGACATGTGGCAGGTGGAGCAGGGCTATTCGATCCCGCTGTTCCTGGGCCTGAGCACCATCGTGGCCAAGAAGTCGCTGGGCTTCAAGCCGTACAAGAGCGGCATCCTGATTCCGTACAGCTGGGCCTGAGCCGTGGCCGCGGCGCGGGGCGCACGCCCGCCGCGTGTCAACCCGTGTAGGTCTTGGGGAAGAGCACGCGGAAGGTGGTCCCCGCACCCGCGTCGGACTCGAGTTCGATGCTGGCGTCCAGCAGATCGGCCAGGCGCTTGACGATCGACAGGCCGATGCCTTCGCCCGGCCCGGCGCGCTCGGGCATGGCGCTGCCGGCCGGCGCGGTGATGGTGTGCGCGACCACCTCGTCCACGGACACGCCTTTCTCGACGCCCAGGGTGAGCTGGGTCGCGCCCTGCAGTGCCACGGCCATCTGCGAACCGTGGCCGGCCTGGATGCCGGGCCCCGTGTCCTGGACGCTGAGCACCCAGCGCGGGTCGTCGTAGGCCAGCGTTTCTTCCCACTGCACGTCGACGCCGCCGGTCGGCGTGTACTTCAACGCATTGAGCACCAGGTTCTGCACCAGGCGCCGCGTCTTGACCGGATCGCCCGTGACGACAAAGGGCGCCGGGCCGCGGGTGCGCAGGTACAGGCCGCGCTCCTGCGCGAGCACCTGCAGGCCTTCGCACAGGCTGCTCACCTCGACCGCTACGTCCATCTCGACGAGCTGGCGGGTCTCGCTGCCGGCCTGCAGCCGCGCGAGGCTGGTGACATCGTCGAGCAGGTGCTTGAGCGAGCTCACGTTGTGCCCCAGGACGCGGATGAACTTGTCGCGCGACGCGTCGGCCGCCGGGCCCATCGACAGGCCGCGCGCCGCCGTCGCCACGACGCCGACGTTGCCGCGCAGGTCGTGCGCGATCTGGCGCCACAGCTCGGCCCGCTCCGATTCGAGGTCGTTGAGGCGCTCCAGCGCGGCTTCCAGGTCCCTCACATGGCCGGCCGCTTCCACACGCTGCAAGCGGAAATACTGCGAAGTGCTCTCTTCAAGATCGGTCGAGGTGGAGGCCGCCCAGATCTGCCGCGCATGCGCCATGACGGCATGCGGCACCTCGGGGCGAGTCTCGGCGTAGGCGTCGAGCTCGGTCACGATGCAGCGGTTGAGCGTGCCCAACTCGCGGGTGACCTCGTGCAGGTCGTAGCCTTGCTGCCAGCGGTGCACCCCATGGGCGCTGGCCTCGGCACTGGGCGCGAGCTGCGTCACCGGCGCGGGCGGCGCGCGCAGCGCCTCCTCGAAGGCGATGAGGACGCCCGGCACATGGTCGTTCAGCTGCGAGCGTGGCAACGCGTGGCTGGTCGTCAGCGCCGGGTCGCGGCGGACGACGGTGCGCCAAGTCCGGAGGATCTCTTCACGGCGTTGTTCGAGGTGGTCGGCCAGCGTGGCCAGTTCGCGTTGCATGTCCCGAGTGTGCCCGTTGCCGGGCCTGCGGCGAAGTTTTTCGCGCCGCCCTAGGCGAACAGCCGTCCCGCCTCGACCGGCTTGCTGAAGAGCCAGCCCTGGGCCAGCGCACTGGGCGCCAGCGCCAGGAAATAGGCCGCCTGTTGCTCTTCCTCGATGCCCTCGATCACCATGCTCAAGCCCAGCACTTCGGCCATGGCGACGATCTGCGGCGCGATGGTGTCCTGGTCGCTCTGGTCGTGCAGCGCCTGCATGAAGGTGCGGTTGATCTTGATGGCGTCGACCCGCAGGCGCGACAGGTACGACAGGCTCGAATAGTCGGTGCCGAAGTCGTCGATGTACACCTTGTGCCCGGCTTCGCGAAGCCGCGCGATGGCCTTGCCCAGCTCGCGGCTGTTGGCCGTGGTGCGCTCGGTCAGCTCGAGCCCGATCGATGCCGGCGGCAGGCCCACCGCCTGCAGCCGGGCGCCGAGAAAGGGCAGGAAGGCGTTGTCCAGGATGTCGCTGGCCGCGACGTTGACCGTGACCTGGAAGTCGGGCCGGCGGCGCAGCTCGTCGTGCAGTTCATCGAGCACCCGGGTCACCACGAAGCGGGTGACCTGGCCGATGAAGCCCTCGTTCTCCGCCGTGGCGATGAAGGCGTCGGGGCTGACCGGCTTGCCGGTCGGGTCGGTCCAGCGCAACAGCGCCTCGGCGCCGACCTGGCGCCGGTCGGACAGGCGCACGATCGGTTGGTAGACCATCTTGAGCTGGCCCGAGCGCATGGCGACGCGCAACTGCTTGCCCAGCGACCGGGAGCGCCCGATGGCTGCGCTGGCCGCGAAGCCGCCGCTCAGACCGATCAGCAGCCCGAACAGGCCGAATTCGACCATCACCGGGGAGTGGAAGATCGAGGTCGGCTCGCGCAGCGTGGCGACGATGCAGACCGCGTGCCTTGCGGAGCAGCGCACCGTGTAGTGGCGCCCGCCCAACTGCAAGGGCTGGCCCGACACCAGCTGGACGCCTTCCAGGTTGGGCTTCGGCCCGCCCGCCTGGAGCACGCGCGGCGCTTCGGTGCCGACGGCCACGATCGCATAGTCGAGGCGGGGGTCCACGGCTTCGATATAGGCCTGCCCGTTGAGGCTGACGGCCGCATCGCCGCGCTGAAGCAGCATGGCGGTGGCCCCGGGAACGCCCACCTGGGGCACCTTGAAGCTCAGGCCGACGCCGGTGCCGCCGACCACGCTGGGCAAGGGCATGGGGACGGGCGGGTCGATCGGTCCGACCGTCGAACTGCAGAAGGCCGCCCCATCGTGCAGGCGGTGGGTACTCTTGAGGTAGCGCGAGCTCAGCACGAGGCGTCGCAGCCGCGAAACCTCCGCTTCCGAGCAGTCGGTGTCGCTGGTGCGTTCGACTGCGTTCAAGGCGTCGAGCGCTTCGCTGCTGATCTGGTCGGCGCGTTCGACGAAGGCGCCCGCCATCTCGGAGACGTCGGCCTGCTGCTCGCGCCGCACCGTCCATTCCCCCACCACGAGCGCGAGCAAGGAGGCGAGCAGCGCACCGCACGCCATCGAGATCACGGTTCGTGCCAGCGGCTTCCGGATCATGGAAGGCGCGCCTGCCCGGAAGGACGCCTGACGGCACCGGGGGCGGGGACTTCGGACGGGAAACGCATGTCGGCGGACGTGTGGCGGTGTGGTGAGCGGCTCGAGGCATCGACCTTGGTACCGGTGCGGGCTGCACCGGGACCGGCACCCGTGCCATGCTCGATCATCGCCGCTATTCACAGATTCAGTACAAACGTAACAAGCGCAAACTTCCATACCACGCAGAATCTGCGGACGCTGTCGCTTCTGAACATCACATGAAACAACATGTGTCTGTAACGTGCCCGGATGCGTCAGTAATGGGGTGGCAACTCGTGGCCCTGATGGTGCGGCCCCGTGCCGGCCTCGGGCATCTGCTGCCGCAGCTGCGCCAGTTGCTGGATCAGCCGGTCGATCTGTTCTTGCTGGCGATAGATCGTCAGGTTCAGCTGGTCCAGCAGGTCGTCGGTGAAGCTGGCCTTGATCTCCAGATTTTCGAGGCGGCGTTCGAGCGCTTGGGTGTTTTCCATGTCCCTATTGGACAGGAGGACAGGACGATCTGCAGGGGGTCGAGGTGCCGGCGCTGCCCCTACACTGGCCGCCCATGCGTCATTGGCTCTGCGTTCTCCTGCTGACTCTCCTGCCCATCCAGTTCAGCTGGGCGGCGGTGACGGGTTACTGCACGCATGAAGCCGGCGCTCAGGTGCGTCACCTGGGCCATCACCAGCATGCCCACGGCGACCCACAAGGCGATGCGGCGACCAGCAGCAGTAGCCAGGCGGCCGACGACGACGACGGCCGCGCCAGCGCGACGGTCGATCCGGACTGCGGCCACTGCCACGGCCTCGGGGTCGGCCTGTTGATGCCGGTGGTTGCCATCCCGGGCCCGACCGCGGTGCACGATGGCCCGCCCTGGACTGCTGACGCCCAAGGGCTGCGGGCGACCGCCCCCCCCGAACGCCCTCAGTGGCCGCCCCTCGCCTGATCGGCGAGGCGGACCGGCCCTTCACAACCCGTTTCCGTCCGCGCGTCGGCGCGCCCTCGATGACCGAGGGCGGCTGACGCGCCGCCCCGCGTTCGTCCCGATCGCGGCCCTCGCCGATCTCCCCGTGGCTTGTTCCATCAACGGAGATCCGGATGCACCAACAGATATCACGACGTTCGATTCGCGTGCGCGCCCTGGGCGCGGCACTGTTCTTCATGGGCGCCACCGGCCTGGCTGGCGCACAGGGTTCCGCGGGCACCGGCCCGTTACGTCAGGCCTTCGACGCGGCCTGGGCGCGCCAGCCCGAGGCGGCGACGCTGCAGCTGCGCCGCGATGCGGCCGCAGCGCAGGGCCGCGCCGCGCAGTCCTGGACGCCCGAAGCGCCCGCGCTGGAGCTGTCGCAGCGCTCCGACCGCTGGCATGACAACCAGGGCGTGCGCGAGCTGGAAGCCGGCGTGTCCGTGCCGCTGTGGTTGCCCGGCGAGCGCAGCCGCAGCGGCGCGCTCGCCGACGCCGGCGCGCGCGCGGTCGAGAGCCGTGCCGACGCCGCGCGGCTGCGCGTCGCCGAGGCGCTGCGCGAGGCGCACTGGGCCTGGCAGCGCAGCGCGGTCGATGCCGCGGTGGCGCGCGACCAGCAGCGCGCCGCGCGCCGCCTGGCCGACGACGTCGCGCGCCGGTTGAAAGCCGGAGACCTGGCGCGGTCCGACCAGCATCAGGCCGACGGCGCGCTCGCGGCCGCCGACGCCGCCCTGGCGCAGGCGCTCGCCGCGCGCACGCTGGCCGAGCAGCGCTGGCGCGCGGTCGTCGGGCCGGCATTCACGGCCCCGGTGACGGACGATGCCGCCCCCGCGATGGAGCCAGAGCCGGCTGCGCCACCGGCCGACGCCCATCCCGCCCTGCGCGACCTGCAGGACCGCGCCGTCGTGGCCGACCGCGCGGCGGCGCTCGCGGCCCTGCGCACGCGCGCCAACCCCGAACTGCTGCTCGCCACCACGCGCGAACGCGACGGCCGCGGCGAGCCGACGCTGCGCACCCTCACGCTCGGCATCCGCATTCCGTTTGGTGCGGGCGACCGGCAGGCCGCCGTGGCCGCCACCGCGCGCGCCGAGGCGACCGAACTGGACGTCGAGCGCGCGCTGGCCGCCGAACGCCTCTCGGGCGAGGCCGACGCGGCACGCGCCCAGGTCGACGCGGCCAAGGTGCAGCTTGCCGCGGCCGAGCGTCGCGCGCAGCTCGCGGCCGAATCGCGCGGCTTCTTCGACCGATCTTTCCGCCTCGGCGAGACCGACCTGCCGACCCGCCTGCGCATCGAGGCCGAAGCCGCCGAGGCACAGCGCCAGGCGGCCCGCAGCCGCGTCGACTTCGCCGCCGCCATCTCGCACTGGCGCCAGGCGCTGGGCCTGTTGCCCGAATGACGGCCCCCTTCCTTTTCGAAAGCATCGCCATGACCTTCCGACACCTTCTCGCCGTGCTGTGCGCGGCCTTTCTGCTGATGGCCGGCGCCTCTGCGCGCGCCGACGCCGGCCACGACCACGGCGATGCGCCCGCCGCACCCACCGGCTCGGCGCTGCCGCGCTTCACCGCGGTCTCCGACACCTTCGAACTCGTCGGCGTGCTCGACGGGAAATTGCTCACGCTGTACCTCGACCGCTTCGCCGACAACGCCCCGGTGCCGCAGGCCACGCTGGAGCTCGACATCGGTGGAACGAGCGCCAAGGCCGAGCCGCATGGCGAAGGCCTCTTCGAAGTCCAGTTGGCCGACGTGCCCGCGCCGGGCGTGCTGCCCATCACCGCCACGGTGATCGCCGGCAACGAGACCGACCTGCTGGCCGGCGAGCTCGACATCCATGCCGATGCGCATGACGAAGTCGCGGCACCGCGCAATTGGCGTCGCATCGTCGGCGGGACGCTCGGCGGTGGCGTCGTCCTGGCGCTGCTGATTGCTCTGGCCCGTCGCGCGCGCACATCACGCACGCAGCAGACGGGAGGTGCCGCATGAACGCCGCACGCCTTTTCATCGCCGTCGCATTCAGCGCCGCGCTCGCCACCGCACACGCCGACGAAGGCCACAGCCACGGCGAGGCACCCGCCGCCGCCAACGCCAACGGCCCGCAGCGCCTGCCCGACGGCAGCGTGTTCCTGCCGAAGCCGGCGCAGCGGCAACTCGCGGTGCGCACCGTCGTCGCCGCATCCGCCGACCTGCCCCGCACCACCGAACTCGCCGGCAAGGTGCTGATGGACCCGAATGCCGGCGGCAAGGTGCAGGCGCTGGTGGCCGGCCGCGTCGAACCCGGCCCGCGCGGCCTGCCCGAACCCGGCCAGACGGTGCGCAAGGGCGAGGTGCTGGCCTATGTGGTCGCCTCCGCCGCGCCGGTCGAACGCTCGAACCAGGCGGCCCAACTGGCCGAACTTCGCGCCGCCAAGGCGCTGGCCGACCGGCGTGTCGCACGCCTGCGCGAGCTGGCCGACACGGTGCCGCGCAAGGACATCGAAGCGGCCGAGAGCGATGCCGCGAGCCTGCAGCAGCGCGCGGCCGCCATCGGCGCCGGCCTGTCGCACCGCGACGCGCTGGTCGCGCCGGTGTCGGGCGTCATCGCCTCGGCCAGCGTGGTCGCGGGCCAGGTGGTCGACGCGCGCGAGCTGCTGTTCGAGGTCATCGACCCGACGCGCCTGCGCGTCGAGGCGCTGGCTTTCGATGCGGCCATCGGCGCCGACATCGCCGACGCCGCCATCGCGGTCGGCCCGGTCAACGCCGTGCGCGTGCCGCTGGTCTTCGTCGGCGCGGCGCGCAGCCTGCGCGAGCAGGCGCTGCCGCTGCAGTTCCGCGCGGAAGGGGCGGCGCTCGCGCGGCTCGCCGTCGGCCAGTCGGTGCAGGTCTTCGTGCGCAGCAAGCAGACCGTGACGGGCATCGCGGTGCCGAGCGCGGCGCTGATGCGCAACCCGGCCAACCAGACCATCGTGTGGGTGAAGACCGATGCCGAGCGCTTCGTGCCGCGCACCGTCACCACGGTGCCGCTCGACGGCGTGCGCGTGGCCGTCATCTCCGGCCTCAAGGCCGGCGACCGTGTGACGACGCAGGGCGCCACGCTCATCAACCAGCTCCGCTGAAGGCCGCACGATGTTCAAGTGGCTACTCGACTTCAGCCTGGGCAACCGGCTGCTGGTGCTCATCGCGGGCGTGGTGCTGATGGGCTACGGCGCCTTCACGCTGTCGCGCATGCCGGTGGACGTGTTCCCCGACCTCAACAAACCCACCGTGACCATCGTCACCGAAGCCGGCGGCATGGCGCCGGAAGAGGTGGAGCAGCTCATCACGCTGCCGCTCGAAACCACGATGAACGGGTTGCCCGGCGTGGAGTCGGTGCGCTCGGTCTCGTCGGCCGGGCTGTCCTTTCTCTACGTCACCTTCGACTGGTCGACCGACATCTACCGCGCGCGCCAGTTGGTGGCGGAGCGGCTCGGTTCGATGGAAGAGGGCATGGCCGACGCCATCACGCCGCGCATGGGGCCGGTGAGTTCGATCATGGGCGAGATCATGCAGATCGCGATTCCGATCGACACCACGAAGGTCAGTCCGATGGCGGTGCGCGAATACGCCGACTGGGTGCTGCGGCCGCGGCTGCTGTCGGTGCAGGGCGTGGCGCAGGTGATCCCGATCGGCGGCGAGGTGCGGCAGTTCCAGGTGCAGCCCGACACGGTGCGCATGGGCGACCTCGGCGTCACGCACGAGCAGCTCGAGGCCGCGCTCAAGGGCTTCTCGGGCAACACCTCGGGCGGCTTCCTCGAACTCAACGGGCGCGAATACCTGATCCGCCACCTGGGCCGCACCTCGCGCCTCGACGACCTGAAGAACCTCGCGCTCACGGCCAAGGGCGGCCAGCCGATCCTGCTGCGGCAGATCGCCGAGGTCACCTTCGCCGCGGCCATCAAGCGCGGCGACGCGGGCTTCGAGGGCAAGCCGGCGGTCATCCTCGGCATCCAGAAGCAGCCGACGGCCGACACCATCGCGCTCACGCGATCGATCGAGGACGCGCTGGCCGGCCTCAAGGCCTCGCTGCCGGCCGGCATGGAAGCGCCGCAGGTCACCTTCCGGCAGGCCAGCTTCATCGAGGCCTCGATCACCACGCTGCAGGGCAAGCTGATCGGTGCGTCGGTCTTCGTCGCGGTGATCCTGTTCTTCTTCCTCGGCACGATCCGGCCGACGGTGATCGCGCTGGTCGCGATCCCGGTGTCGATCTTCATCACGGCGCTGGTGTTCCGCTGGTTCGGCCTGTCGATCAACACCATGACGCTCGGCGGCCTCGCCATCGCCATCGGCGGGCTGGTCGACGACGCGGTGGTCGACGTCGAGAACATCCTGCGCCGCCTGAAGGAAGACCGCGCCAAGCCGCCCGCGCAGCGCATGAACCTGCTCGCGCTGGTGGCCAAGGCGTCGATGGAGGTGCGCTCGGGCATCCTCTATGCCACGGTGATCATCGTGCTGGTGTTCATTCCGCTGTTCGCGCTGCCGGGGCTGGAGGGCAAGCTCTTCGTGCCGCTGGGCATCGCCTTCATCGTGTCGACGCTGGCCTCGCTGGTGGTGTCGGTCACGGTCACGCCAGTGCTCAGCTACTACCTGCTGCCGAAGATGAAGCGGCTGGAGCATGGCGACACGAAGGTGCTGACGTGGCTGAAAGCCGGTTACCGCAGCGGCCTGCAATCGGTGCTGACGCGGCCCAAGGCGGCGCTGGTCGCGGCCGGTGCAGCGGTTCTGGTCGCGGGCGCGGCGGTGCCCTTCTTTCCGACCACCTTCCTGCCGCCCTTCAACGAAGGCACGCTCTTGATCGGCCTGCGGCTGAACCCGGGCGTGACGCTGGCCGAGAGCGCGGCGCTCGCGCGCCAGGCCGAGGTGCTGGTCAAGCAGGTGCCCGAGGTGACGCACGTCGGGCGGCGCAGCGGCCGCGCCGAGCTCGACGAGCATGCCGAGGGCGTGCACGTGAGCGAGCTCGACGTCGGGCTCAAGCCCACCGCGGAACTCACGCGATCAATGGACGCCATCGGCGCGGACATCCGCGCGCGGCTCGTGAATCTGCCGGCGTCTGTCGGCGTGGGCCAGCCGATCTCGCACCGCATCGACCACATGCTCTCGGGCGTGCGTTCGCAGATCGCGATCAAGATCTTCGGCGAAGACCTCGACGTGCTGCGCGGCCAGGCCGATGCGTTGCGCGCGAAGCTCGCGGCCATCCCCGGGCTGGCCGACCTGGAGATCGAGAAGCAGGTGCTGGCGCCGCAGATCAAGGTGCGAATCGACTACGACGCCGCGGCGCGCTACGGCGTGCCGGCGCCGCAGGTGCTCGCCACGCTGCAGAGCCTGGTCGAAGGCGAGAAGGTCGCGCAGATCGTCGAGGGCAACCGCCGCTTCGCGCTGGTGGTGCGGCTGCCGGAAACAGCCCGCTCGATCGAAGGCCTCGGCCAGATCCTGATCGACACGCCGACCGGCCGCGTGCCGCTGTCGAAGATCGCCAGCATCGAGGATGGCGACGGCCCCAACCAGATCAGCCGCGACGACGGCAAGCGCCGTATCGTGCTCTCGGCCAATGCGCAGGGGCGGGCGCTGTCGGACGTGGTGGCCGACATCCGCGCGGCCGTGGCGGCGACAAAACTGCCCGAGGGCTATTTCGTCACGCTGGGTGGCCAGTTCCAGGCGCAGGAAGAGGCGTCGCGCCTGATCGGCGTGCTGTCGCTGGTGTCGCTGGCGCTGATGGCCGTGGTGCTCTACAGCCGCTATCGGTCGATGGTGCTGTCGGCGCTCATCATGGCCAACATCCCGCTGGCGCTGGTCGGCGCGGTGCTCGGCCTGTGGCTGTCGGGCCAGCCGCTGTCGGTGGCGGCGCTGGTCGGCTTCATCACGCTGGCGGGTGTCTCGGTGCGCAACGGCATCCTCAAGGTGAGCCACTACGTCAACCTGATGCGCTACGAGGGCGAGGCCTTCGGCGTGCCGATGATCGTGCGCGGCTCGCTCGAGCGGCTGGCGCCGGTGCTCATGACCGCGCTGGTCACCGCCTTCGCGCTGGCACCGCTGTTGTTCGAGGCCGAGCAGCCCGGCACCGAGGTGCTGCACCCGGTGGCGGTGGTGATCTTCTCCGGCCTCATCAGCTCGACGCTGCTCGACACCTTCCTCACGCCCGCGATGTTCTGGCTGTTCGGACGCAAGGCGGCGCAGCGGCTGGCCGACGACGACGGCGCCGAGGCGCTGTGAGCCATTTCCCTTTCTCCTCTTCTTCCTCATCCATTCAAGGAGCCTTCATGACATTGCGCACCCTTCTCGCCGCGTCCCTGCTCGCCTGCGCCGGCACGGCCCTGGCACATGGCGACGAACATGCCCACACCCCGCTGCACGGCGGCGTGGTCGCCGAGGTCAAGGACATGGACTACGAACTGGTGGCCAAGCCGGGCGTCGTGCATTTGTACGTGCGCGACCACGGCAAGCCGGCCGACGTGGCCAAGGCCAGCGCCAGGCTCACGCTGCTGGCCGGGACCGACAAGCAGGATGTCGAACTGAAACCGGCGGGCGACAAGCTCGAGGCCACCGGCAGCTTCAAGACCGCGGCCGGCACCAAGGCGGTGGTGGTGCTGCGCATCGACGGCAAGCCGGCGTCGACCGCGCGCTTCACGCTGCGCTGAGCTCGCGCAGCGTCGGGATCGACGTCTGTGCCCCGCGCCGCGTGACCGACAGCGCCGCCGCAGCCTGGCCGAAGCGGCTGGCCTCGGCCGCTGAAGCCCCCGTGGCCAGCCGCGCCGCGAAGCCGCCGATGAAGGTGTCGCCGGCTACAGGGCATGGCGTGGCAGTGGAGGGAGCGTGTCGGCCCGGGAACTTGTGTGGACGTGCACCGCCTCTGGGCTGCGCTGTCGCGGCTCGACGGGCATGGACGAGGCGGAACTCGCGCAACCCCGTGTCCCGCCTGGGGCGTGCGCGATGCAGGGGTGCAGCGCGCATCGATTGTCCCGCCGGCCGGGCCAGTCGTCGCGCTGCGCGGCGTTTATCGCGACCGTCCTTCTGGCTATCTTGCGACCGGTGCCGCATCGCCTGCGGCGCTTTCATCGCCAACGCTTCATCTCACATTCTCCAAGGACATCTCCATGACGCTCACCATCGTCGGTTACGGCAACGTCGGCTCCGGCCTCGCCAAGCAATTCGTCAAGGCAGGCCACAGCGTGACGCTGACCGGCCGCTCGCTCGACAAGGCCCAGGCCGTGGCCGAAGCCCTGGGCGCCAAGGTGCTGCCGATGGCCGAGGCCGCCAAGAACGTCGAAGTCGTCGTGCTCGCCGTCCCCTGCGACCAGGCCCCGGCCGCGCTCGCCGCGCTGGGCGACCTGAAGGGCAAGGTGATCGTCGACGTCTCCAACCCGCTGACCGCCGACTACATGGGCCTGACCGTGGGCTTCAGCACCTCGGCCGCCGAAGAGATCGCCAAGGCTGCGCCCACGGCCCATGTCGTGAAAGCCTTCAACACGCTGTTCGCGCAGGTCATGCACCAGGGCGCCGGCTTCGGCGAATTCAAGGGCAGCGTGTTCTTCGCCGGCGACGAGCCGAAGGCCAAGGACACGGTCAAGGCGCTGATCGAGAGCATCGGCTTCGACGCGGTCGACGCCGGCGGCCTGAAGAACGCGCGCTACCTCGAGCCGGTGGCCGGCCTGAACATCTACTTCGGCTACGGCGCGGGCCTGGGCACGCAGATCGCGCCGGTCTGGCTCAAGCGCTGAGCGCGGCTCGGCCGTCGTCGATTCTCCGGAAGCGACCCGGGCTGTGCCGTGGTGCCCTGCCACTGCATTGCTTACACCTGAAACAGCATGTATCTTTCGTCCCGCGCGAGGCAGATGCCGACGCGCGATCAACAACCAACAAGGAAGAACATGAGGGTTTTGTTTTCGATGGCCTGCGCGGCTGCGTTTGCAGGCTTGGTCGGATGCGGTGGGGGTGGAGGCGGCGGCGGGGGCGGCGGCGAAACGACGCCGGTGCTCACGACGACGGTGACGATCAATGGCGCACCCGCTGTTGCCAATGCGTCCGGGCAGTTCGTCACCCAGCCGGGCGACACGGTGGAGATCACGCCCAGCCAGGGCGCGGACTGGACCACCACGGCGTCCGATGGCGCGGCCGTGAGCCTGCGCAATCCCAACATCTCGGGCACCAAGTGGGCCGCGCAGATCCTCAATGGCGCGACGGGTGCCGCCACCTACACGGTCTCGGCCAAGGCGACGGCCAATGCATCGCTGACCAAGACCACGGTGCTCAATGTCGCTGGCGGTGATGCGCGCAACGGCACTTACCGCGTCTATGCGGCGAGTGCGCTCCAGTACCTGCTGACGCTCGACTTCAATGCCAACGTCTACACGCTCACCAATGTGGATGGCACCGAGCCGACCTCCGACACCTTTGCGAGCGATGCGTCGGAACCCGGCACCTACGTTTTCAAGAGCGCCCGGATCACCTCGAACACGAACACCTCGCGTTTCCGCGTGACCACCGACGCGATCGTCGGCGCCTTCCCGTTCACCGACCCGGTCGCAACAGGCACCGTGTACGCAGTGAAGC
Source organism: Variovorax sucrosi (assembly GCF_051216635.1). NCBI lineage: Bacteria > Pseudomonadati > Pseudomonadota > Betaproteobacteria > Burkholderiales > Comamonadaceae > Variovorax > Variovorax sucrosi. The sequence continues at coordinate 231,656 of NZ_JBPJZU010000005.1, forward strand.
CCTTCCTCGCGGCACGCAAGCTGGTGACGGTCGCCGCCGAACTCGACGGCCTGTACAACCGGCTCGGCATTCAGCGCACGGCGTCCAGCGAGTTGTCGCAGATCACCCAGACCCAATTCTCGGCAGGCGGCACGGTCTACAGGCTGTGCAACGACAGCTTCATCAACAGCATTGCCAACTGCCCGTCGGCTTCGTTGATCACGTACAACGTCGCGACCACCGACGTGCCCGGCGTGTGGCTGATCACCAACGTGGCCGATGCCACGGACAGCGGCCGTTTCGCGATGGCCCGCATCGGCGACCAGAACGTGTACCTGTCGGCCGGTGCGACACCTGCGACGCCCGGCCGTTATGTCTTGCGCGTCGGTGTGCAGGACACGCCGCTCTGGACGACGACGGCCATCGGCTACGGCAGCTCGACGGCAGGTTCGTGGGGCCGCGTGAACTTCACGGCGACCGGCAACACCCGCAATGCCGTCGGTGCGGACGGAACGCTCGCGTCTTCGACCAATGTCTTCGGCGCCATGGGCGCGACCGGGCCGGCAGGCATGCGCCAGATCACTGGGGGCGGCAACACCTATTTCGCCACCTACAGCGGCAAGCTGTTCGCGATCGTCGGCGCGTCCAATGCGACGACGGGCGGCTACTTCCAGCTGAACCTGCTCGACTGACGCGCAGCGAGTCCGCTGCGGTGCGGCGGCTCAGGCGTGCAACGCCTCCGCCGCCTCGGCCGACTCGTTCTCCGTGATCCCCAACTGCGCCTGGCGGTACGCCCGCGGCGTGGTGCCGAATTCAGCGCGGAAGGTGCGGCTGAAATGCGCCGGGTCGCTGAAGCCCCAGCGGAAGCAGATGTCGGAGATCGACAGGTGGCGGTGCAGCGTGCTCTGCAGGTCGGAGCGGCAGCGCTCCAGCCGGCGCTGGCGCAGGTACTGGCCGAAGCTGTGGCCGGCGGCCTCGAAGAGCTTCTGGATGTAGCGCAACGATGCGTGCTGCTCGGCGGCGATCTTGCCGACGGTGAGTTCCGGGTCGCCCAGCTGGTTCTCGATCGACTGGCAGATGCGCTGGTAGTGCACCAGCCGCGCCGTGCTGCCGAACGCCTGCACCGCGGTGCTGCCGGCCAGGCTGACCACCACGAACTCGGTCAGCGCGAGCTCGATGGGGCGCAGCTCGGCGGCGTCGAGTTCTTCCATGTTCTCTGCCACCGACGTGAGCATGCCCGCGAAGATGCGGTTGATCGCCTTGTGGCCCGGCAGCGTGCCGGTGCGCAGCGAGCCCAGGTTGATGAGGCGCGGGTGCAGCATCAGTTGCGGGATCTTCACGTAGAGCATGCGAAAGTCGCTCTTGAGCGTGAGCGTGGAATCGACGCCGGTGGGCCCGTAGATGATGTCGCCCGGTGTCAGGTCGATGACCGGCTCGCCCGCGCTGCCGCCGAAGGCGAAGCGCCCTTCCATCAGGATCGACAGCCATACCGAAAAGGGCTGCTCGCCCGAGCGCCCCGAAATGGTCTGCGGCGACGCGCTCATGCGGGCGAACTCGATGCCCTGCGGCGACACCAGGCTGGCCACGTCGCCGTGGACGCCGGCGTCCGGCTGGTCGACGGTGGGCAGGTGCAGGCGCGAGAGGGCCTGCTGCCACACGCGGGGGCGCTCGCCCTGGATGTAGGCGTTGGTCGAGAAATTCCATGCGTTCACGATGAACCTCCGGTGGCTGGTTCTGAAAAGGTGCGGCGCACCTCGTCTTCGACTTGCGTCAAGGAACAGAGCAATTTCCCGGCCACCGGGGCGCGAATTCGCGAAATGGCAAGAGTTCGTGCGCTTTCGGCCGGGTCCGGCCGAGCACGTTTGTGCGCAAAGAGAGATGACGGCTCAGCGCGCGAGCCAGTCGGCGTCGGCCAGCGACTCGACCAGGAAGTCGATCGCTACGCGCACCTTCATCGGCAACTGGCGCCGGCTCGGGTACACCGCGTGGATGCCCACGCTGCGCAGCGGGTAGCGTTGCAGCACCGGCACCAGCTCGCCGCGCCGCAGGCTGTCGGCCAGCAGGAAGCTGGGCTGCATGACGATGCCGAGCCCCGCGCGCGCCGCCGCCAGGCAGGTGTCGCCGTTGTTGGCGCACAGCCGGGCCTGCGTGCGCACCGAGATCGGGCCCTGGTCACTGTCGAAGTGCCAGGCGTCGCCGTCCGCGGCGTAGGTGTAGCCGATGACGGCGTGGTCCGCGAGTTCGCCCGGGTGCATCGGCTCGCCGTGCTGTGCCAGATAGGCCGGTGCCGCGCAGGCGATCAGCCGCATGCTCCCGAGCGGCCGGCTGATGAAGGAGGGGTGCTGGCGGTCGGAGATGCGCACCGCCAGGTCGAAGCGCTCGTCGTTCAGGTCGAGCAGCGCGTCGCTCAGGTGCACGTCCAGCCGCAGCCCCGAATGGCGCGCCAGCAGCTGCGGCCAGAGCGGCGCCAGGTGCTGCGTGCCGAAGCTCATCGGTGCCTGCACGCGCAGCAGGCCCACGGGCTGCTGCGCATCGCCGGCCACCAGCTCGTCGGCCTCGTCCAGCGCCTGCACGATGTGCTTGCAGCGCGCCAGGTACAGCGTGCCCGCCGGCGTGAGCGACACGCGGCGCGTGCTGCGCTGAAACAGGCGCGCACCCAGGCGCTGCTCCAGCTCGATCACGCTGCGCGACACGGCCGTCTTCGACACGCCGATGGCGTCGGCCGCACGCACGAAGCTGCCCGACTCCGCGACCGAGACGAAGCACTCGATCTCGCGCAGCCTGTTGCTCACCGTGCGGACGCGTTCGGTTCAGAAGCCCTTCGGCGGGAAGATGTCGCGCGGAATGCGCACATGCGCGCCCTGCGTGGCGTCGACCACCTGCGTCACGCCGAAGTCGGCCGCCACGCTCATGAGCGAATAACTGTCGTTGCGCGACAGGCCGTGGTGCTCGTTGAGCAGCTTGAGCATGTCGAGCGCGGCGTTGCGCGTGGCCACGTTCAGGTCGGGGTCGAAGCCGTGCACGATGAAGGAGTCGTCGGTCTCCAGCAGCGGCGAGGGGAAGAAGAAGTCCTTGCGCAGGATGATCTGCATCGTCACGTTGAGCGAGCTCTCGATGGCGGTGCCGCTGATCTCGCCGTCGCCCTGCGACACGTGCGGGTCGCCGATGGAGAACAGCGCGCCGTCGACCTGCACCGGGTAGTACATGGTCGCGCCCGCGCCGATGCGCCAGTTGTCGATGTTGCCGCCGTGCAGGCCCGGCGGGATGGTGCTCACGCGGCCGTGCACGTCGGGTGCCACGCCGGCGGTGCCCAGGTGGGGGCGCACCGGCACGCGCACGCCCTTGAGCGCTTCCTGCCGGTCGCACACCGGGCATTCGGTGACGGTGCCCGGCACCAGGTACTTGCCGGGGAAGTCGTAGGCGTACAGGGCGCGCGCGTTGTTCGAGTTCGGGTCCAGCTCGTAGATGGTCACGCGTTCCTTCTCGTCGAACTCCTTGTACAGGTAGCCCCAGTTGGCCGCGAGGTTGGAACCGTAGTTGTTGCGCGGCGTCATGCGGTGGTAGCGCACTTCGAGCATGTCGCCCGGCTTGGCGCCTTCCACGAAGATCGGCCCCGTCATGATGTGCACGCCCGGGTTGCGGTCTTCTTCGGGGATCTCCTTGAAGATCTTCCACACCGCGTCGTCCATCATCAGCGCGGGCGCGTCGCCGGCGTGGTGCGTGATGGCCTCGGCATAAACCAGGTCGCCGCTCTTCACCGCCAGGGCCGGTGCCTGGGCCGGGTCGAAGTAACCCCAGTGCACGTTCTGCGGCGTGGCGCGCAGCGTATGCAGGGCGGTGGGTTCGACGTGGGCGCGGCGTTGGTTGTGTTCGCAGATCAGGGCCATCGGGATGCTCGTGACGTGTGGTGAAAGAGAAGAGGGTTCGTGCGTGCGCAGGTCAGAGGTCGAGCACCAGCAGGGGAGTCTTCGAACGCGAGCAGCAGGGCGTGAACTCGGTGTTCGCCGCCTGCTCCTCGGGGCTCAGCAGCAGGTCGCGGTGGTCGGGCACGCCGGCCAGCACGCGGGTGCGGCAGCTGCCGCACACACCGACCTCGCACGACATCGGGATGTGCACACCGGCCGTGGCCAGCGCGTGCACGATGCTCTGGTCGGCCGCGATCGGAATGCGCCTGCCGGTGGAGGCGATCTCGACCTCGAAGGCTTCGAGCGCTTCGCAAGGGCCGCCGGCGTTCGGTGTACCTGCGGGCGGCGCAGCCGGTGCGCCGAAGCGCTCGAAATGGATGTGGTCGCCGGCCCAGCCTTGCGCGCGCGCGATGCGGTCGGCCGCGTCGATCATCCCGCTGGGCCCGCAGACGTACAGGTGGCGCCCCGGCTTCCCGCTGCCCAGCAGCGTGGGCAGGTCCATCGGCGCCACGCCCCGGCTGTCGTCGGCGTACAGGTGCACGCGGTGGCCGAACACGCCCGAGCGCAGCAGCGGCAGGAAGGCCATGTGCTCCAGCGAGCGACCGCTGAAGTGCAGCTCGAAGTCGAGCCCCGCGGCGGTCAGTTCCAGCGCCATGCACAGCACCGGCGTCACGCCGATGCCGCCGGCCAGCAGCAGCGGCGGCTGCGCGGCGGGTAACTGCAGCGCGAAGTGGTTGAAGGGCCCGCGCACCTCCAGCGTGTCGCCCGGGCCGACCGTGTCGCACAGCAGCACCGAGCCGCCCCGCCCGGCCGTCTCGCGCTGCACCGCGATGCGGTAGTGCGCGTGGTCCTCCGGCGAACTGCACAGCGAGTAATGGCGGATCAGCCCGCCGATCCGCACCTCCAGGTGCGCCCCGGCGCCGAAGGCCGGCAGCGTGGCGCCATCGACCAGCGCCAGGTCGAGCACGACGATGTCACGCGTCTCGCTGCGCCGCGACACCACCTGCAGCACGAACCACTGGCTCGGATCGATCAGGGACGCGGGCGCGGCAGGGCGCTGGACGAGGGGCGCTGAAGACATGCGGCGAAGGGGCTGGAAGGTCGCTTGGATCACGGTGAGGTGATGCTAGGGACGCCGCTTCGGGGTGTCTTGCGCGTGGGTGCACGGGGGCTTGATGGCGGGGCGCGCAGCAGGTGTTTTTCGTCAGTAGGTCTCGAGGTGCAGCCGCCCCTCTTTCTTCAGCTTCGCTGCCAATGGCTCCCAAAGGAGACCGGCGTCCTGGGCCACGTCGCGCAGCGCCAGCAGTACGCCCTCCTCCATGCTTTTGAGTCCGCACACATAGAAGTGCGTGTCCACGTCGCCAAGGAGGGCGGCGAGGTCGACGGCCCGCTCACGCATGGCGTCCTGCACATAGCGCCTTGGCTGGCCTGGCTTGCGGGAGAAGGCCAGGTTGATGTCGATGAAGTCCTTTGGCAGGCTCTGAAGCGGGCCGAAATACGGCAGTTCCTGCTGCGTGCGGGCGCCGAAAAAAAGCATCAGCTTCCCGCCATCGAACTTGCCGCTCTTGCGCAGCCGTCGACGCCACTCGGTCATGGCACGCATCGGTGCGCTGCCCGTGCCGGTGCAGATCATCACGATGTTCGACTTCGGATGGTTGGGCATCAGGAAGGTCGAGCCGAACGGCCCCACCACCGTCACCGTGTCGCCCACCTTCAGGTCGCAGACATAGTTGGAGGCGAGGCCTTTCACCGCGTTGCCCTGGTGGTCCTGCGTCACGCGCTTGACGGTCAGCGAGACGTTGTTGTAGCCGGGGCGCTCGCCGTTGCGCGGGCTGGCGACCGAGTACTGGCGCGGATGGTGCGCCTTGCCGAGCGCGTCGGTGCCGGGCGGCACGATGCCGATGGACTGCCCCTCCAGAACGGGAAAGGGCATGGCGCCGAAATCCAGCACGATGTGGTGCGTCTCGCTCTCGAAGCCTGCCTCCGTGCAGTTGAAATTGCCGGTGACGGTCGCGGTCACCGGCCGCTTGGGCGCGTAGAGGTTCGTGTACGCATGGGCCGCAGACCACGGCGGCGTGGTGGCGCCGTAGCTTGCCGACATGAACGGCGCCTCGCCGGGCGTCACGAGGGGTTCGACCTCGACCTGCGCTTTCGCATCGACGCTGCTTCCAGCATCCTTCACGCCCACCGCATCGAACGCGTCCGCGCTCAACTCGGGCGGCAACGCCTCCCAGCCCAGCTGCTCCTCGATGGTGTAGGCCCGTTGCACAGGCATGGTCCGCCAGTTGTCGATCGAGCCGGTGGGGCACGGCGAGATGCAGGCCATGCACCCGTTGCACACATCCGCCCGGACGACGTAATTGTTGTCGTCGTGCGTGATGGCGTTCACGGGGCAGGTCGCCTCGCAGGTGTTGCAGCGAATGCAGATTTCCGGGTCGATCAGATGCTGCTTGATGACGCCGGCCTCGACAGCCATGTCCATGACGCTCACCCGAAACGCACGTATTCGAAGTCGATGGGCTGGCGGTTGATGCCCATCACCGGCGGCGCGATCCAGCCTGCGAACTTGCCGGGGTCGACCACGCGGCCCATCAGCGACGCGACGAAGGCGAAATCGTCGGGCGTCGGCAGCCACTCGCTCTTCTTCGCGGCCCATTCCGCCTCGGCGACGACGCGTCCATCGGGCGACATCTTGATGCCGGCGAGCGCGCCGATCTGGCGGTTGAAGGCCTTGTGCGGCACCGTCAGCCGCGTCGGGATGCCCGACTTCTCCAGCACCTTGTTCCAGCGATTCACCCCTGCCACCGAGTCTTTGATGAAGTCGTCGCGCAGCACCTCGTTCAACGCGTTGAGCATCGGCACGTCCTTCTCGACCAACTGGCCGTTTTGAACCTCGAGCACCTTGTAGGTCTGGCCCTTGAGCACGTGGTCGTCGGTGCGCTTGCCCTCCTCGTAGCGGCCCTTCAGGCCCGAGCTGTAGAAGATGGCCGCATTGCTCGACTGGTCGGCACCGAACAGGTCGATGGTCACGCTGTAGTGGAAGTTCAGGTAGCGCTGGATGGTGCCGAGGTCGATGGCGCCAGCCGCACGCACTTTCAGCGGGTCGTCGGTCTTCAGTTCATTCATCACCTGCGCGGTGCGCTGCAGCACCCGCGACACGCCACTCTCGCCGACGAACATGTGGTGCGCTTCCTCGGTCAGCATGAACTTCGTGGTGCGTGCCAGCGGGTCGAAGGCACTCTCGGCCAGCGCCGAAAGCTGGAACTTGCCATCACGGTCGGTGAAGTACGTGAACATGAAGAAGGCCAACCAGTCGGGCGTCTTCTCGTTGAACGCGCCCAGGATGCGCGGGTTGTCCTGATCGCCGGAAGTACGCTGCAGCAGCGCCTCGGCTTCCTCGCGGCCGTCGCGACCGAAGTGCTTGTGCAGCAGGTAGACCATCGCCCACAAGTGGCGACCTTCCTCCACGTTGATCTGGTAGAGGTTGCGCAGGTCGTACATGCTGGGCGCGGTCAGGCCCAGGTGGCGCTGCTGTTCCACCGAGGCGGGTTCGGTGTCGCCCTGCGTGACGATGATGCGGCGCAGGTTGGCGCGGTGCTCGCCCGGCACGTCTTGCCACGCCTTCTCGCCCTTGTGGTCGCCGAAATGGATCTCGCGGTTGGCGTCGCCCGGATTCAGGAAGATGCCCCAGCGGTAGTCGCGCATCTTCACGTGGCCGAACTGGGCCCAGCCCTGCGGGTCGACGCTGACCGCGGTCCGCAGGTAGACGTCGTAGGCGGTCGAGCCGTCCGGGCCGACGTCGTCCCACCAGTTGACGAAATTGGGCTGCCAGCCCTCGAGCGCGCGCTGCAGGGTTCGGTCTTCGCTGAGGTTGACGTTGTTGGGGATCTTGTCGCTGTAGTTGACGGTGCTCATGGCGATTTCCTTGCGAGTTCGTGGGTTCGGGGTCAGACGCGGTTCAGATCGAAGCCGGCCTTCTCGCCGGTGCCGTAGACCTTCAGCGCACCCTTGGCACCGACCGCGTTCGGGCGGTTGAAGATCCAGTTCTGCCAGGCGGTGAGCCGGCCGAAGATGCGGGTGTTCATGTTCTCCTTGCTGGCGAAGCGCAGGTTGGCTTCCAGCCCGGTCAGCGCATCCGGAGACATGGCAGCGCGTTCCTCGATGGCCATGCGCAGTTCGTCCTCCCAGTCGATGTCGTCGGGCGCAGCCGTCACCAGGCCGAGCGCCAGCGCGGCATCGGCGTCGAGCGCCTTGCCGACTGCACCGCGCGCGGCCTCCAGTGGCGCGGTCTCTTCATAGAAGCGACGCTGCAGCCGGCTCTGGTCGTTCACCATCGGATAGAAGCCGAAGTTGAGTTCGTTGAGCGTGAGCGTGGGTGCGCGTTGCGCATCGTCGGGCAGCGCGAGCATGTAGGTGCGGTCGGCCGCGAAGGCGATCTCGGCCAGCGTGCCGGCGAAGGCCGAGCCCGGCTCGACCAGGGCGAAGAGACTGCGCGACGACACGTCCAGCCGCGCCAGCGTACGGCGCAGGGCGCCGATGGTCTCGCGCGCCAGCCAGTGGTCCTGGTGGGCGAGCATCAGGGCGTCGTTCGTCAGCACCGCCCGCACGTCGCCCTCGGTCTTGAGCAGCCAGGTGCCGATGTCGAGTTCGTTGGTGCGCAGGTTCAGGATGGCGTCGTCGAGTTGGCGGCACATGGCGAGCGGCCACCAGGCAGCGCCTGCGGCCTCGATACCCGCGATGTCGGTCGGCTGCACGCCCGAGGGCGCCTTGACGGTGAGCGTGGCCGTGCGGCGAGCGCGGTCGATGTCGACGGCGACATGCGCGTAGCGCAGGCTGTCAGGGCCGTCTTCGCGCTCGATGCGCGTCAGGGCCACACCCTTCGCGCCCTTGCCGGGGCGCGAACTGCCGACAGCCAGCTTGGCTGCACGCTCCTGCACAGTGGCGGCGAACTGGGCCGGCTTGGCGATCGCGTCGACCAGGCGCCAGTCGACCGCGCGCTGGCCGCGCACGCCTTCGACGCTGGTGCAGAAGATGTCTGCCAGGTCATGCCGCACATGGCGCTTGTCGGTCACCCGTGTGAGGCCACCGGTGCCGGGCAGCACGCCCAGCAACGGGACTTCGGGCAGCGACACGGCCGAGGAACGGTCGTCGACGAGCACGATCTCGTCGCAAGCCAATGCCAGTTCGTAGCCGCCGCCTGCGCAGGCGCCATTGACGGCAGCCAGGAACTTCAGGCCCGAATGCTTCGAGCTGTCCTCGATGCCGTTGCGCGTCTCGTTGGTGAACTTGCAGAAGTTCACTTTCCAGGCATGGCTGGAGACGCCCAGCATGAAGATGTTGGCGCCCGAACAGAAGATGCGGTCCTTGCCACTGGTCACGATGACCGACTGGACCTCCGGGTGCTCGAATCGGACGCGGTTCAGCGCGTCGGCGAGTTCGATGTCGACGCCCAGGTCGTAGCTGTTCAGCTTGAGCTTGTAGCCGGGGCGAATGCCGCCGTCCTCGGCGATGTCGAGTGTGAGGCGGGCAATGGCACCCTCGACCGAAAGATGCCAGTGCCGGTACTGGGACGGTTCGGTGCGGTAGTCGACGCGGGGCGCCTGCGATGTCGTTTCGGTCATGGTGTCTCCGTTGGCAGAACAAACAAGAAACATAATGCATTTCTTGTCTTGAATGCATGCATCATCATGCATGCGCCAAGGCGAGTCAATGCCTGTTGCATGCTTTGCAGTTCAGGAAAACCCGGAGAGGCGGTGATCGCCGACGGAGTCGCTACGTGGCGGATGCGATCGCCGCGCGCACGGTGCCGCGCAATACCTCGAAGCTCTGGGCCAGCGTTTGGCCACTGGTGTCGACCGACAGGTCGGCCTTGGAGTAGAACGCCGCACGCCCGTCGAGGATGCGATGCAAGTCCTCCATCGCCTCCTTGCTGGCAGCGATGGGACGTGTGTCGCCCTGCGCCACGACGCGCCCCATGTGCTCCTCGGGCGCCGCACGCAGCCAGACCGTCGTGCAGTGCGATAGCAGCTCGTTGAAGGTGGAAGGGTCCGACACGATGCCCCCCGGCGTAGCGATCACCACCTCACCATGGATCTGCACGGTTTCCTCGAGCGCGCGCCGCTCGTAGCGGCGATAGGCGTTGGTGCCATAGAGGTCGTGGATCTCGCGCACGCTGCAACCGGCGAGTTGTTCAATCGCCCGACTCAGCTCGATGAAAGGCACATCGAGGTCCTGCGCGAGCATGGGGCCAAGTGTCGACTTTCCAGCGCCGCGCAGGCCGATCAGCGCAATGCGGCGATGCCGCGCCGAATCTCCGCGGCCGCTGCCCAGAAGCTCACCCAGCGCGATGCGGGCACGACGCAAGTCGGCTTCACTGCGGTGCTCGAGCAGTTCGCGAATCAGCAACCATTCGGGCGAACTGGTCGTGACGTCGCCAACCAGTTCGGCCAGCGAGCAGTGCAGCGCCTGCGCGACCTGCTGGAGCACCAGGATCGACGCATTGCCTGTGCCGTACTCGAGATTGGCCAGGTGCCGCTCCGACACCTCCGCCGCGACGGCCACGGCCTTTCGCGTGAGCCCGCGTTGGGCACGCAGGCTGCGAACGCGCTCGCCCAGCACGGCGAGCAGTGGATTACGCGCGGCCTCCAGCATCGCCGCATCAGCAGCGCCCGCCATTGCATCACCACTCCGCACTGCTTCCTCACTCATGGGACTCCTCATTCGATACCTCGATCATGCGCGCTCAGGGTAAACGCCATACATGCATTATGTTGCTTGACATGCTTCATATTGCTGCTTATTGTTTGATCTAGCGCAAGATAATGCAGCCCATCGAAAGCTGCAACAGCGCCGAACCCTACGAACAACAAGCCGCCAGAGACGACATGTCCAAGCAAGATTTTCATCAACTCATCGCCGGGCTCAGCGCGCAGATTGCCGGCCGGCCGCTGGACGAGGCACTGGACCGCTGGCTCAACGAGCAGCACGGTGCCAGCAGCCAGACCTATGCCCAGCTTAAATCGGCCTGCATCGAGGGCGTGGCCGACGGGTGGCTCTGCGAACGCGAAGGCGGCGGTATCCGCTATGGCCGCCCCTTCAAGCCGGAGGACGCCCTCCAGCGCTTCTCGGTGGACGTGGTCGACATGGCCAACCTCGCCGGCCCGCACCACACGCATCCCAACGGCGAGATCGACCTGATCATGCCGATCGAGGGCGACGCCACCTTCGACGGCCGACCGGCCGGCTGGTGCGTGTACCCGCCGGGCAGCGCCCACCATCCGACCGTCGGCAACGGCCGGGCGCTCATCCTTTACCTGTTGCCCGAAGGGCAGATCCAGTTCACCCGGGCCTGACACCATGACCGAGCTTCTCCCCAACCACGTCGGCGGTCGCTGGCAAACCGGCAGCGGCGCCGGCGTGCCGCTGTTCGACCCGGTGCTCGGCACCGAGCTGGCGCGCGTCGACGCGACCGGGATCGACCTGCCCGCGGTCTTCGGCTTCGCACGCGATGTCGGCGGCGCCGCGTTGCGTACGCTGAGCTATCGCCAGCGTGCCGGACTGCTCGCCGCCATCGTCAAGGTCCTGCAGACGCACCGCGACAGCTATTACGACATCGCCACCGCCAACTCGGGCACGGTGAAGAACGACTCGGCCGTGGACATCGACGGTGCGATCTTCACGCTGGGCCAGTACGCGAAGTGGGGCGATGCGCTGGGCGACGTGCACGCACTGCGCGACGGCGACGCGGTCAAACTGGGCAAGGAGCCGGTGTTCCTGTCGCAGCACCTCCAGGTCCCCACGCGCGGCGTCGCGCTCTTCATCAACGCCTTCAACTTCCCGGCCTGGGGACTGTGGGAGAAGGCGGCGCCCGCCCTGCTGTCGGGCGTTCCGGTGATCGTCAAGCCCGGCACCTCGACCGCCTGGCTCACCCAGCGCATGGTGCGGGACGTGATCGACGCCGGCGTGCTGCCGGCCGGCGCGCTCTCGGTGATTTGCGGCAGCTCGAACGGGCTGATGGATCAGCTGCAGCCTTTCGATGTCGTCTCCTTCACCGGCTCGGCCGAGACCGGCGCGCTGATCCGCTTGCACGCGGCCATGGCGCAGCGCTCGGTGCGCGTCAACATCGAGGCGGACAGCCTGAATTCCGCGCTGCTGCTGCCCGATGCCGCGCCGGGCACCGACGCCTTCAACCTGCTGGTGCGCGAGGTCGTGCGCGAGATGACCGTCAAGAGCGGCCAGAAGTGCACCGCCATCCGCCGCATCCTCGTGCCGGCCACCGTCTACGACGCGGCGGCCGAGGCCATCGACGCCAAGCTGCGCGGCGTCACGGTCGGCAATCCGCGTAACGAGAGCGTTCGCATGGGCTCGCTGGTGAGCCGCTCGCAGCTGAACGCGGTGCGCGACGGCCTGGCGATCCTGCAGCGGCAAACCACCACGCTGCATGACGGCAGCGCGCAGCCGCTGATCGATGCCGACCCCGCCATCGCGGCCTGCATCGGCCCAGTGCTGCTGGGCGCGAAAGACGCGGACGCCGCGGACAGCGTCCACGACGTCGAAGTCTTCGGCCCCGTCGCCACGCTGCTCGCCTACCGCGACATCGACCATGCGATCGCATTGGCGCATCGCGGACAGGGCTCGCTGGTCACCTCGCTCTACGGCAGCGACGACGCGGCGCTGGCACGCGTGGCGATACAGGTCGCGGCCAGCCACGGTCGCGTGCACGTCGTCAGCCCCGAGGTCGCGCAGACCCACACCGGCCACGGCAACGTCATGCCGATGTCGCTGCATGGCGGCCCAGGCCGGGCCGGCGGCGGCGCGGAGTTGGGCGGCATGCGGGCGCTGGACTTCTATCACCGCCGCAGCGCGGTGCAGGGGAGCCCGGCGGTGCTGGCGGCGCTGGGCTTGACTTAGCCGCTCGCGCACAAACACAAAAGAGCGCACCACCGCGCCGCACCCAGGAGACACACGATGAGCTTGCCGAACGACTTCAATTTCGCCGAACACCTGTTCGCGCTCAACCGCGGGCGCGCGTCCAAGCTGGCGTACATCGACGACCGTGGAACGCTCAGCTACGGCGCCCTGGAAGACCGGGCCCGCCGCCTGGCCAGCGCGCTGCAGTCGGCGGGCGTGCAACGCGAAGAGCGCGTGCTGCTGCTGCAGCTCGACACCAACGACTGGCCGGTGAGCTTCCTGGGATGCCTCTACGCCGGCGTGGTGCCCGTCGCGGTCAACACCTTGCTCACAGCCGACGACTATGCGTACATGCTCGAGCACAGCGGCGCTGTCGCGGCCCTCGTCTCGGGGGCTTTGCTGCCGGTGTTGCAGGACGCCATGTCGAAGTCGCCGCACTCGCTGCGGCACCTCTTCGTGTCGCAACCCACGGCGGCGCTGCCCCACGGCGCGAGCGACCTGGACGCGGTCATCGGCTCGCATCCGCCGCAAGACCGGCCCGCCGCGACCGGCCCGCAGGACCACGCCTTCTGGCTCTACTCGTCGGGCTCGACCGGCCGGCCCAAGGGCACGGTCCACACGCACGGCAACCCGTGGTGGACGGCAGCGCTCTACGGCAAGCCGGTGCTCGCTCTCACCGAGGACGACGTCTGCTTCTCCGCCGCCAAGCTGTACTTCGCCTACGGCCTGGGCAACGGACTGACCTTCCCGCTGTCGGTCGGCGCGACCGTCGTGCTGATGGCCGAGCGGCCGACGCCCGACGCGACCTTCAAGCGCTGGATCGGCGCGGCGCTTCCAGCTGAAGCGTCAGGCGTGAAACCCACCGTCTTCTTCGGTGCACCCACCGGCTTCGCGGGGATGCTCGCATCGCCCGCCCTGCCGGCGCGAGACAGCGTGTCTCTGCGCATGTGTTCCTCCGCGGGCGAAGCGCTGCCCAGCGAGATCGCCCAGCGCTTCAAGGCCCACTTTGGCTGCGAGATCATCGACGGCATCGGCTCCACCGAGATGCTGCACATCTTCATCTCCAACCGGCCTGGCGACATCCGCTACGGCACCACGGGCCGCCCCGTGGACGGTTACCAGATCGAGCTGCGTGGAGAAGACGGCCGCCCGGTGCCGGACGGCGAGGTCGGCGACCTCTACATCAAGGGCCCGAGCAGTGCGCTCATGTACTGGGGCAACCCCGAAAAGAGCGCCCAGACCTTTCGCGACGGCTGGACGCAGAGTGGCGACAAGTACTCGCGCGACGCTGACGGCTACTACACCTACGCCGGCCGCAGCGACGACATGCTCAAGGTCAGCGGCATCTATGTCTCGCCCTTCGAGGTCGAGGCCACGCTGATGCGGCATCCGGCGGTGCTCGAAGCCGCCGTCATCGGCAAGCAGGACAGCGACGGCCTGACCAAGACCAAGGCCTTCGTGGTTCGCAAGGCCGGCCAGTCGGTCGATGCCGACGAGCTCAAGGCCTTCGTGAAGCAGCATCTCGCGGCCTACAAGTACCCGCGCTTCATCGAGTTCGTCGACGAGTTGCCCAAGACCGCGACCGGCAAGATCCAGCGCTTTCGGTTGCGCGAGCAGGAGCAGCACGCGTGATCGGCGAGACGCACTGGGCCGCCCTTCGCTGGCGGGAGCGGGACGTGCGCGTCGAGTACATGCGCATCGACTCCGAACACGAGGGTGCACCCCTGGTCGTCTTTCTGCACGAAGGTCTGGGCTCGGTCGCGATGTGGAAGGATTTCCCGGAGCGTCTGTGCCATGCGGGCGGCTTCAGGGGGCTGGTCTTCTCACGCCCCGGCTACGGTCGCTCGACGCCGCGCGATGCGGATGAAGTCTGGGACGTCGACTTCATGCATCGCCAGGCGCACGAGGTGCTGCCGCCACTGTTCGAGGCCCTGGGCATCGACGAGCCGCCCTGGCTGTTCGGCCATAGCGATGGCGGATCGATCGCGCTGCTGTACGCCGCACGCTTTCCGCAGCGCGTCGCCGGGCTCGTGGTGCTGGCGCCGCACATCCTGGTGGAAGAGGTGACGGTCGACAACATCGAGCAGGCGCGCGTTGCGTACCTGCAGACCGACTTGCCCCGGAAGCTCAGCCGCTATCACGACGACGCCGACTCGGCCTTCTGGGGCTGGAACCGCATCTGGCTGCATCCGCCGTTCCGCCAGTGGAACATCGAGCGCGAACTCGACGCCATCGACTGCCCGGTGCTGGCCATCCAGGGCGTGGACGACGAATACGGCACCCTGCAGCAGATCCGCGGCATCGCATCGCGGGTCGACAACACGCGGCTTCTCGAATTGCCCGACTGCGGCCACTCCCCTCACCGGGACCAGCCCAAGCAGGTGATAGACGCAACTGTTTCGTTCATCAATCAATGGAGACAACCATGAGCCAGAAGAACCTTCGTACCGCGCTGACAGCGCTCACCCTCGCATGCATCGCCACCATGGGCCACGCCCAGCAGGGCAAGCTGAAGGTCGGACTGATGCTGCCGTACAGCGGCACTTTCTCTGCGCTCGGCGTGGCCATCGAGAACGGTTTCAAGCTGCGGGTCGAGGAGCAAGGCGGCAAGCTCGGCGGCCGCGAGATCGAGTACGTGAAGGTCGACGACGAGTCCGACCCCGCCAAGGCGACCGACAACGTCAACAAGCTCATCAAGCGTGACAACGTCGACGTCATCGTCGGCACCGTGCACTCCGGCGTCGCCATGGCGATGGCCAAGGCCGCGAAGGAGAGCGGCACGACCCTGATCGTGCCGAATGCAGGCGCCGACGCCGTGACCGGGCCGATGTGTGCGCCCAACATCTTCCGCAGTTCCTTCTCCAACTGGCAACCGGCCTACGCGATGGGCGAGGTCGCGGCGAAGCAGGAAAAAAAGAAGAAGGCGATCACCATCACCTGGAAGTACGCCGCCGGCGACGAGTCGACCAACGGCTTCAAGGAGGGCTTCGAGAAAGCAGGGGGGCAGGTCGTGAAGCAGCTCACCGTGCCCTTCCCCAACGTCGAGTTCCAGGCGCTGCTGACCGAGATCGCTGCGGCCAAGCCCGATGCGGTGTACGCCTTCTTCGCCGGCGGCGGCGCGGTGAAGTTCGTCAAGGACTATGCGGCCGCAGGCCTCAACAAGACCATTCCGCTGTACGGCCCGGGCTTTCTGACCGACGGAACGCTCGACGCACAGGGCGACAGCGCGCAGGGCATGCTGACCACACTGCATTACGCCGACGGCATGAACACGCCGCGCGACACCAGCTTCCGCACCGCCTACGCCAAGGCCTTCAAGCTGCAGCCCGACGTGTATGCCGTGCAGGGCTACGACGCCGCGCAGATCCTCGCCATCGGGCTGGACGCCACCAAGGGCGACATCTCGAAGAAGGCCGAGTTCGCCGCCGCGGTCGAGAAGGCGAAGATCGACAGCCCGCGCGGCACTTTCTCGGTGGGCAAGTCGCACAACCCGGTGCAGGACATCTACCTGCGCAAGGTCGACGGCAAGGAGAACAAGATGGTGAGCGTCGCCATCAAGGGCCTGGCCGACCCGGCACGCGGCTGCAAGATGTAAGGCGCGCGCCGTGGACTTCGGAACCTTTCTCGTCCAGTGCCTGAACGCGGTGCAGTACGGCTTGCTGCTGTTTCTGGTCGCCTCGGGCCTCACGCTGATCTTCGGGATCATGGGCGTGATCAACCTGGCCCACGGCAGCTTCTACATGCTGGGCGCCTACATGGCGTTCGCGCTGTCGCCGCTCTTCGGCGACCAGTTCATCGTGATGCTGGCCGCGGGCGTGGTGCTCGCGGCCGTCTTCGGCTACCTGCTGGAGTGGGCCTTCTTCAGCTACCTCTACCAGCGCGACCATCTGCAGCAGGTGCTGATGACCTACGGCCTCATCCTGGTCTTCGAGGAGCTGCGCTCGATATTCGTGGGCAACGATGTGCATGGCGTCAAGGCCCCGCCCTGGCTCGAAGGCAGCTTCGCGCTCGGCGACCTCATGAGCTATCCGTGGTATCGGCTCTTCGCGTCGGCCGCCTGCATCGTGCTGGCGATTGGCCTGTACCTGGTGGTGAACCGCACGCGGCTGGGCATGATGATCCGCGCCGGTGCCAGCAACCGCGACATGGTGCGCGGCCTGGGCATCGACATCCGCCGGCTGTATCGCATCGTGTTCGCGGCCGGCGTGGCACTCGCGGCGCTGGCCGGGATGATCGCCGCGCCGATGTCATCGGTCTACCCGAACATGGGTGCGAGCGTTCTGATCATCTGCTTCGTGGTGGTGGTGATCGGCGGTATCGGCTCGATCACCGGCGCGCTGGTCGCGTCGCTGCTGGTGGGCTTCGTCGACACCTTCGGCAAGGTGTTCTTCGCCGAACTGAGCGGGATGGGGGTGTACGTGCTGATGGCCATCGTGCTGATCTGGCGACCCGAAGGACTGATGGGACGCAGGGCCTGAGATGAAGAACTTTTCCGCCTGGATTCCGCTGGCCTGCGCGCTGGCCCTTGCCATGCTCGGCCCGCTGCTGAGCCCCTACGTGTCGGACCTGATCGTCAAGGTCATGATCCTCTCGATCTTCGCGCTGAGCCTCGAATTGCTGGTCGGCATGACCGGCCTGGTGAGCCTCGGCCACGCGGCCTTCTACGGCATCGGCGCCTATGCGACGGTGCTGGGCTCCGGCGCCGAAGGCGGCTCCATCGCCTGGCTGCTGCCGCTGGCCATGGGCAGCGCTGCACTGTATGCGCTGGTGGTCGGCGCGCTGAGCCTGCGCACGCGCGGCGTGTACTTCATCATGGTCACGCTGGCCTTCGCGCAGATGGCCTTCTTCGTGTTCCACGACACCAAGGTGGGTGGCGGCAGCGATGGCATCTACATGTACGTGCGGCCTTCGCTCGGGCCGATCGACATGGAGAACCGGTGGGTGCTGTTCTATGGGGTGCTCGCGGCGCTGGCCGGCACCTACGGCCTGCTCGCGCTCATCCGCCGATCGCGCTTCGGCGCGGCGCTGGCCGGCATCCGGGTGAACGAGCAGCGCATGCGCGCCGCCGGCTTCGCCGTGTACGGCTACAAGCTGGCGGCCTTCGTGATCGCAGGTGCGCTGGCCGGCCTCGCGGGCTTTCTCGTGGCCTCGCGCGACGGTGTGGTCAACCCGGAGCTCATGGCCTGGCACAACTCTGGCGAGGTGCTGCTGATGATCATCCTCGGCGGCCTCGGCCACCTGCGCGGCGCGGTGATCGGTGCCGTGGCTTTCACGCTGCTCAAGGAAGTGCTGAGTACGCATGCGCTGGTGGGGCCGCTGGCCGACCATTGGCAGCTCACGCTCGGCATCGCGATCATCGTGTTCGTGGCGCTGCTGCCCAAGGGGCTGATCGGGCTGGCGGCACGCATTTCTCCGAGTCCGCTTCCGAAGGCGGTGACGCCATGAACGGCGCGCTCATGACGGTGCAGGGTCTCACCCGCCGCTTCGGTGGTCTGGTCGCGGTCAACGCCGTGACGCTCGATCTGCAACGGGGCGAAGTACACGCCGTGATCGGCACCAACGGCGCGGGCAAGTCGACGCTGATCAACATGCTCTCGGGCGAGATCGAGGCGTCGGACGGTCGCATCGCACTGGCCGGCGAAGACATCACCACCCGTGCGCAATCGCGCCGGGCCCGCGACGGCGTGGGCCGCAGCTACCAGCGCACGACCATCTTCCCCGAGTTCACGGTGCACGAGAACTGCCGCCTCGCCGCTCAGGCCGCGACGCCGCGCCCCTGGGCGATCTGGCAGGCTTCGCGCGGCTGCACGGCCAGCAACGCCGCCGCCGACGAAGCATTGCAGGCCGCCGGGCTCGCCGCCGAGGCCCACCAGATTGCAGGCACGATGAGCCACGGCGCCAAGCGGCAGCTCGAGGTCGCGATGTGCCTGGCGACGAAGCCGCGCGTTCTGCTGCTGGACGAACCGCTGGCGGGCATGGGCGCGGAAGAGACCGATCGGATGCTGGCCTTGCTCACGCACCTGAAAGCGTCCCATGCCATCCTGCTCGTCGAGCACGACATGGACGCGGTCTTCCGCATCGCCGACCGCATCACCGTGATGGTCAATGGCGCGGTCATCGCCAGCGGCGACCCCGCCACGATCCGCCAGGACCGGGCGGTGCGCGAGGCCTACTTGGGCGACGAGGGAGGACATTGATGCTGCAGGTCGAAGCCATCCACACCTACTACGGCGACAGCCACATCCTGCGTGGCGTCGATGCCGTGCACCCTGCCGCCACCTCGCTCGGCCTGCTCGGGCGCAACGGCATGGGCAAGACCACGCTGATCCGCACGCTGATGGGCTACGTGCGGCCGGCCTCCGGCCGCGTGCTTCTCGACGGCCGCGACGTGACCGGCTGGACGCCCGAGAAGATGGCGCGCCAGGGGATCGGCTACGTGCCCGAAGGCCGCGGCATCTTCCCCAACCTGTCGGTGCGGGAGAACCTGCTGATGAGCGAGCGGGCCGGCCTGGATGGGCGACGCGCCTGGACCTTCGACCGCGTGATGGCGACCTTCCCGCGGCTCACCGAACGCCTCTCGCACGGCGGCCAGCAGTTGTCGGGCGGCGAGCAGCAGATGCTGTCGATCGGCCGGGCCTTGATGACCAACCCGCGTCTGCTCATCCTCGACGAGGCGACCGAGGGCCTGGCCCCGCTGATCGTCGCGGAGATCTGGCGCGTCATCGCAGACATCCGCAGCACCGGCATCGCCACGCTGATCGTCGACCGCGATTGGCGCAAGGTGCTGGCGCATACCGACCACGTGATCGTGATGGAGAAGGGGCGCATCGTGCTGGCGTCGGAGTCGGCACCACTCGCCAAGGATTCTGGTGCCCTTGCAAGTTGGCTCGGCGTCTGAAGCTGCAACCTGGGCGGCTTTAACGGCCCCGTCGTCGACCAGACCCGGCAGCGGCCACTACGAACGAGAGGGTGGGCATGCCTAGTCTTCGGCGTTGGCCGGCATCTTTGAAGGCCCTCGCGATGCGTTCGACGCGCTTTTGTCGCCCCCGCTCGCGGCCCGGGCGGGAGTGCCGAGGCGGTCGGACACCCGGCGCGCACAGCGCGTGAGGGCCGTCGCCACCGACCCCGCCCATCGGGTGTCGAAGATGCCCGACGGCCCGATCGCCGTTACCGCCAGCACGATGGCGCCGGTGTGGTCGAACACCGGCGCTGCCATCGCGCTCACGCCGGGGATCACCTCGTTCTCCGATCGACTGGCGCCGTGGGCGCGCACCTCGTCGAGCTGCGCTTCGAAGGCGCTCCACGACGGCAGCGGCTGCACCGGCGGCAGGCCGGCCGGCACCGGCGCGTCGGCCTTGCGCTGCTTCTCGCGGCGGCGCTCGTCTTCCAGCATCCTGCGCACCTCGGCGGCCGGCAGGTAGGCGGCGAACAGCCGGCCCGACGCGGTGCGCGTCAGCGAGAACACCGTGCCATGACGCAGGCTCACATGCACCGGCGAGGGTGCTTCGGCGATGTGCACCATGGTCGCGCCGCGCGCGCCCCAGACGGCCAGGCCGACGGTCTGGCCGATCTCCTGCGCCAGCGGCGCCATCAGCGGCGCGGCGATGTGCACCGGGTCGGCCTGCTGCAGCCCGATCAGCCCCAGTTGCAAGGCGAGCGGGCCGAGTCGATAGTGGCCGTTGGCAGCGTCCTGCTCGATCAGGCCGAGCCGGCCGAAGCTGACCATGTACGGGTGCGCCTTGGCGGCCGTCATGTCGGCATCGCGGGCCAGGTCCTTCAGCGCCATCGGACGGCCGTGGTGGACCAGCGCGCGCAGCAACTGGCCGCCCACCTCGATGCTCTGGATGCCGCGCTGGGCGCGGTCGCTGGGGGTGTCGGTGGCCATGGCTGGGGTTCCTCGCCGTCCTTCGGTCGTTCGTTGATGGAGAACGGATTAGACATGAAGCATCGGCCGGATTACACTGCCGACATTCGTGTACATCGAACCGATTTGGTTTAGACGAATCAACCGTGGAGACAACCATGCCCGACGCATTGGTCGAACAAGCGCCCCCCCGTGCCGACGCCGGCACGCCGCCGGCGCAGGGCGCCGCCCTGCGCTACCAGCACGGCTTCGGCAACGAGTACGCCAGCGAGGCGGTGGCCGGCGCGCTGCCGCAGGGCCGCAACAGCCCGCAGCGCGCGCCCTTCGATCTGTACCCCGAACTGATTTCCGGCACCGCCTTCACCGCGCCGCGCCACGAGAACCGCCGCACCTGGGCCTACCGCCGCCAGCCTTCGGTGGTGTCGGGCCGCTACCAGCCCTACGTGCAGCCCTTCTGGACCACCGGTGCCGACCGCGGCATGGCGTTGCCGCCCGAGCCGCTGCGCTGGGGCCCGCTCGGCTTCGACGCCTCGAGCGCCGAGGCCGATTTCGTCGACGGCATGCACACGCTGGCCGCCAACGGCGACGCCGAGGTGCAGACCGGCGTCGCCGCGCACCTGTACCTGGCCACCCGTTCCATGGACCGCCGCGCCTTCGTCAACGCCGACGGCGAGATGCTGCTGGTGCCGCAGCAGGGCCGCCTCGTCATCACGACCGAACTCGGCGTGCTGGAGGTCAAGCCGGGCGAGATCGCGGTGCTGCCGCGCGGCGTCGCCTTCAAGGTGGCGCTGCCCGATGGGGCGTCGCGCGGCTATGTCTGCGAAAACTACGGCGCGCAGTTCCGGCTGCCCGAGCTCGGGCCGATCGGCTCCAACGGCCTGGCCAATGCGCGGGACTTCCAGGCGCCGGTGGCGGCCTACGAAGAAGCAGGCGGCCCCTACGAAGTGGTGAAGAAATTCGGTGGCCGCTTCTGGCGCGCGCCGATGAAGCAGTCGCCCTTCAACGTGGTGGCGTGGCACGGCAACCTGGCGCCGGTGAAGTACGACACGGTCAACTTCATGACCATCGGCTCGATCAGCTTCGACCATCCGGACCCGTCGATCTTCACCGTGCTCACCTCGCCGAGCGACACGCCCGGCACCGCCAACTGCGACTTCGTGATCTTCCCGCCGCGCTGGCTGGTGATGGAAGACACCTTCCGTCCGCCCTGGTACCACCGCAACCTCATGAGCGAGTTCATGGGCCTGGTGTACGGCGAATACGACGCCAAGCCCGGCGGCTTCAAGCCCGGCGGAGCCAGCCTGCACAACCTGATGGTGCCGCACGGCCCCGACGAAGAGGCCTTCGACAAGGCCAGCCACGCCAACCTCGCACCGCAGAAGCTCGACAACACGCTGGCGTTCATGTTCGAGAGCCGCTACCGTTTCGTGCCGACGCCCTTCGCCATGCAGAGCCCGGCGCTGGACCAGGACTATGCCGACTGCTGGGCCGGCCTCAAGGATCAATTCAAGAAATAGCGGCTCGCCTCGAGGCCTGCCGACGACTCACCCAGAACAACAGAGACATGCGCTTGACCACCAACACCACCCTCACCCGCCGCGCCACCTTTGCCGCCCTCGCCGCCGCCGCCGGCCTCGGCCTGCCCTTCGCCACCGCGCAGGCCGCCGACTACCCGAGCAAGCCGATCCGCTTCGTCGTGCCCTACACCGCCGGCGGCACCACCGACCTGGTGGCGCGCACGGTCGGCCAGAAGGTGTCGGAGAAACTTGGCCAGCCGGTGATCATCGAGAACCGCGGCGGTGCCGGCGGCAACATCGGCATGGACGCGGTGGCCAAGGCCGCGCCCGATGGCTACACCATCGGCTTCGGCGCCATCTCGACCAACGCGCTCAACCCGCACATCTACAAGTCGATGGCCTTCGATCCGCGCAAGGACTTCACCGCCATCAGCCTGCTGGGCACCTCGACCATCGTGCTCGAAGTGCCGGCCGCCTCGCCCATCCAGAGCGTGGCCGAACTGATCGCCGCCGCCAAGAAGACGCCCGGCCTGCCCTATGCCACGGCGGGCGCCGGCACCTCGATGAACCTGGCCGGCGTGATGTTCGCGCAGATGACCGGCACCGAACTCACGCACGTGGCCTACAAAGGCAGCGGCCCGGCCATCAACGACATGCTGGGCAACACCATCGGCGTGATGTTCGACAACCTGCCCGCGTCGCTGCCGCACATCCAGGCCGGCAAGCTGCGCGCGCTGGCGGTGGCCGGCTCGGCGCGTTCGCCCTCGCTGCCTGACGTGCCGACGCTCGCAGAGGCGGGTCTGAAGGGCTACGCGCTCGACCCGTGGTTCGGCGTGTATGCGCCGGCCCACCTGCCGGCCCCGATCGTCAAGGCGCTGAACGATGCCTTCACCGAAGCGCTTGTGCTGCCCGAGGTGAAGGACAAGCTCACGCAGGCCGGCTTCTCGCCGCGCGGCTCATCGGCCGAAGCGCTGACGAAGCTCACCCAATCCGAATACCAACGCCTCGGCGACGTCGCCAAGAAGGCTGGCATGACCGCAGACTGAAAGAACCCCATGACCACACGCAACGCCACCCATGACCCGGAGCTGCGCAGCTGGGTCGACTCCGCCAACGCCGCGGGCGCCGACTTCCCCATCCAGAACCTGCCCTTCGGCCGCTTCCGACCAGCCGGCACCGACGAGGCGTTCCGCATCGGCGTGGCCATCGGCGATCAGGTGCTCGACCTCCAGGCCGCGAAGGTGGTCGACCATGCCGACATGAACCGCCTGATGGCCGCGACGCCCGCGGAGCGCACGGCGCTGCGCACGGCACTGTCCGAAGGGCTGCAGAACGGCAGCGCGAAAAAGGGCGAGTGGGAGATCGCGCTGTATGCGCAGGCGGCGGTCGAGATGGCGCTGCCCTGCCGCATCGGCGACTACACCGACTTCTACACCGGCATCCACCACGCCACCACCGTTGGCAAGCTGTTCCGCCCCGACCAGCCGCTGATGCCCAATTACAAATGGGTGCCCATCGGCTACCACGGCCGTGCGTCCTCCATCGGCGTGAGCGGGCAGAAGTTCAAGCGCCCGCAGGGCCAGACCAAGGCGCCCGATGCGCCGGAGCCCAGCTTCGGCCCGTCGAAGCGGCTCGACTACGAGCTCGAGCTCGGCTTCCTCATCGGCCGCGGCAACGACCTGGGCACGCCCATTGCCATCGGCGATGCCGAGCAGCACCTGTTCGGCGTGACGCTGCTCAACGACTGGTCGGCGCGCGACCTGCAGGCCTGGGAATACCAGCCGCTCGGCCCTTTCCTCGCGAAGAACTTCGCGTCCACGCTGTCGCCCTGGATCGTCACGATGGAAGCGCTCGCGCCCTTCCGCGCCAAGTTCGAGCGTCCCGCGGGCGACCCGCAGCCGATGGCGTATCTCGACTCGCCCGCTAACCGCGACAGCGGCGCACTGGCCATCACGCTCGAGGTCTGGCTGCAGACCGCGAAGATGCGTGAAGCCGGCGAGCCCGCCACGCGCCTGACGCGCGGCAACACCACGCAGGCCGCCTACTGGACGGCCGCGCAGCTCGTCACGCACCACACGGTCAACGGCTGCAACCTGCAACCGGGTGACTTGCTGGGCTCGGGCACGCTGTCGGGCCCGACGCTGGAAGAAGCCGGCTCGCTGCTGGAGATCACCTTGGGCGGCAAGCAGCCGATGACGCTGCCCAACGGCGAGCGCCGCACGTTCCTGGAAGACGGCGACACGCTGACGCTGCGCGGCTACTGCGAGCGCGACGGCGCGGTGCGCATCGGGCTGGGCGAGGTCAGCGGCACCGTGATGCCGGCCGCCGGCTGAACCGTCAGAGCTGAGAGTCGGTGGGGGCGGGCGCCGGCGCCGAAACCCCCGCGGCGCGGCTTGCATCGAGGTGCGCCCGCGCCCGTTCGGCCAGTGCCATCTCGCCCGGCGTGGCCGGCGTGAAGCCGTCGACCGGCAGCGGCTGGCCGTGCGAATCGACCGAGACGAAGACGATCAGGCATTCGGTCGTCTTGTGCATGCCGCCGCCCTTCATGTCGCCGCTGCGCACCTCCACCGAGATGTTCATGCTGGTGCGGCCGGTGTAGACCAGGCGCGCTTCGACTTCCACCAGGTCGCCGATCATGATCGGACGGTGGAAGCGGATGCTGCCGATGAAGACCGTCACGCAATAGCGCTTCGACCAACTGGTGGCGCAGGCATAGCCGGCCTCGTCGATCCACTTCATGACGGTGCCGCCATGGACCTTGCCGCCAAAGTTGACGGTGCTCGGTTCGGCCAGGAAGCGCAGGGTGATGGAGGACATGGCGGTTTTTTCGTGGGGCGGAGGAAGCGGATTATGTGCGGGCGAGGCCCGACGCTGCATCGGCCTCGCGCAGCGCCGTTCGCGCGCACGCCACGAAGGGTTCGATCAGCGGGCTGTCCCAGTCGCTGCGCCAGCAGGCGGCGATGTCCATCGTCGCTTCGACATCGCGAAAGCGCCTGAACACCACGCCCGGCGGTTTGCCGATCTGCGCACAGGCCGGCAGGATCGCGCCGCCCTTGCCCGCGAGCACCAGCGCCAGCGCCGACACGGTGGTCTCGACACGGTGCGCGATCGGCATGCTGACCTCGTGCCGGCGCAGCAGCGACGCCACCACCGATTGGTCGGTGTCGCCGGCCGGCACCGGCAGCCCGATGAGGGGTTCGCCCGACAGGCGCGCGATCGGCACGCGCGACAGCCGCGCGAGCGGCGAATCGGCCCGCACGGCCAGCATCAGCGGCTGGCTGCCGATGCGTTCCACCGTGATGCCCGGGTGGGCGACCGGCGGGATGCACAGCGCCACCGTCACCTTCGAATCGACCAGGGCCGACACCTTGTTCGCGGCGTTCAGTTCCGCGAACTGGATCTCGACATCCGGCAGCCGTTGCCGGAGCACGTCGACCAGGCGCGGCAGCACGAGATAGGACAGGACGATCATGGTCCCGACCGTCAGCCGCCCGCGCTGGCCCGAACCGATGGCCCGCGCAGCGTCGACGCCTTCGCTGGCGAGCAGCAGGGCTTCCTTGGCCCGGCTGAACAGCGCCTGGCCCGCGTCGGTGATCTCCATGCCGCGCGCCGTGCGCCGGAAGAGCGGCGTGCCCAGCGCCTTCTCGAGGTTCTTGATCTGCACCGACAGCGGCGGCTGCGCCATGCTGAGGCGCCGCGCCGCCTGGCCGATGCTGCGCTCCTCGGCCACCGCCACGAAGTAGCGAAGACTTTTCAGGTCCACGGATCCCATACGGATTCCATATGTGTTTTCGGTAAAACAGTATTGGACGGCATATTGCGGTGCAGCAATCATTTGCGCATGACAGATTTGTTGCCACAGCCGCCGGGCTCCGACCTCTGCGCGATGTCCGCCACCGAGATGCGCCGGCGCATCGCCCGCCGAGAACTCTCGCCGGTGGAGGTGACCGAAGCCGTGCTGCGCCGCGCCGATGCGCTGCAGCCGCAGCTGAATTGCTTCATCACCCTGTGCCACGAAGAGGCCCTGCAGCAGGCGCGCGACGCCGAAGCGGCTGTCCTGCGCGGCGAGCCGCTCGGCCTGTTGCACGGCGTTCCCTTCACCGCCAAGGACCTGGTCGACACCGCTGGCGTGCGCACGACCTACGGCTCGGTGTTGCACCGCGACCATGTGCCCGAGCGCGATGCGGTGGCTGTGGCGCGGCTGCGGCAGGCGGGCGGCATCCTGATCGGAAAGACCACCACGTCCGAATTCGGCGCCAAGTGCCTGACCGACGCGCCGCTCTTCGGCCGCACCCGCAATGCATGGAGCCCGTTGCGGACCAGCGGCGGCTCCAGCGGCGGCGCCGCCGTGGCGATGGCCGCCGGCATCGCACCGCTCGCGGTCGCCACCGATGGCGGCGGCTCGACGCGCATCCCGGCGGCCTGCAACGGCGTGGTCGGCCTGAAGCAGAGCCTGGGCGTGGTGCCCCACAGCCAGGTGCAGGACGCCTTCGGCAACTACACCTACGTCACGCCGACCACCCGCAACGTGGCCGACACGGCGCTCATGCTGCAGGCCATGACCGGCGCGCATGCGTCCGACCCGTGGTCCGTGGGCGTGCCGGCACAGCGCTACGCCGACGCGCTGCTCGCGACGGGCGATCTGCGGGGTCGCCGCATCCTGTTCTGCGCCACGCCCGCGGGCCGGCCGATCGCTGCCGATGTGCAGGCCGCGTTCGAGGCGTCGCTCGCCACCTTGCGCGCGCTGGGCGCCGAGTTGGTGGCGATGTCGAGCGAGGGCTTCGACATCGAGCCCGTCTGGCGCGTCATCAACCACACGAGCTGGCGCGGGCGCTTCGGCCCGCTGGTGCAGGCCCATGGCGACCAGCTGAGTCCGTCGCTGCTGCAGCAACTGGCGTTGGCCGAGCATGTCGACGGCGTGGCCTTCCAGCAGGCGATGTTCCAGCGCACCCAGCTGTTTCGCCAGGTGCAAGCGAAGTTCGAAGACCACGACTTCCTCTTCACGCCGACCTTGTCGCGCACCGCACTGCCGATCGACCAGGACCTGTTCGGTAGCCTCGACATCGACGGCCAGACCTACGCCGAAGTCCGCCCGAACTGGTTCCCGTGGCTGATGCCCTTCAACCTCACCGGCCATCCGGCGATCAGCCTGCCCTGCGGCGCGGACCGCGACGGCCTGCCGATCGGCATGCAGCTGGTCGGCCGCTTCCGCGACGACGCGCAGTTGCTGCAGGCCGCGGCGCTGTTCGAGGCGGCGCACCGGCCCTCCCGTCCCTTGCCCACGCTGGCCATCTGAGCGATCGAGGCCGCGTTCTTTCAACGTCCGTTCCACTGGAGCCCTCCCGCCATGAACCGAGTCCTTTCCGCCCTGCTGTTCGGCGCGTCGTGGGCGCTGGCCACCGCGTTCGCCCACGCCGACACCGCCGCACCCCTCCGCCTCATCGTCGGTTTTCCGCCGGGCGGTGCGCTCGACAACCTGGCGCGCTCGGTGGCCGAGGAGCTGCGCGTCACGCTCAAGGAGCCCGTGCTGGTGGAGAACCGGCCGGGCGCCTCGACACGGATCTCGATCGAGGCGGTGAAGGCCGCGCGTCCGGACGGCCGCACGATCCTGCTCGGGTCGACACCGCCCTTCGTGCTCTTCCCCATGACCTACGCGCGGCTGAACTACGACGTCGACCGCGACTTCATCCCGGTGGCGCATCTGGCCTATGTGCCCAACGTCATTTCGGTGGGCGCCGAGCAGCCCTACAAAACGCTGCGCGAGTACCTGGCCTGGGTGAAGAAGAACCCGGGCAACGGCGGCGTCGGGCTGACCAACCTGGGCGGCGCGCTCCACTTCAGCGTGCTGCAGATGGCCAAGGCCATCGACGTGCCGCTCACCGCCGTCACCTACAAGGGCGGTGCGCCGCTGGCCGCGGACCTCATCGGCGGCCATGTGCCGATCGGCACCGACGCGCTCGCCAGCCAGCTCGAACTGCACCGCGGGGGCAAGCTGCGCATCCTCGGCGTCGCGGGCACCCGGCGCCTGAGCTGGCTGCCCGATGTGCCGACGATCAAGGAGTCGGGCATCGACGCCTTCGACCGCGCCAACGCCTCGTACGCTGCCTTCGTGCCGACCGGCACGCCCAAGGACGTGGTGGCCAAACTGGAGGCGGCCTTCGTCGCCGCCGTGAAGACGACGCAGGTGCGCGCGCAGCTCGACCGCTTCGGCCTCGAGGCCAGCGGCCTGCCGGGCGCCGACGTGCGCAAGCTCATCCAGGACGAGCGTTCCTACTGGCAGCCGATCGTGAAGGCCTCGGGCTTCAAGAGCGAAGACTGAGCCCCGGGCGGGCCCACTCAGACGCCGCCGAACAACTGCGCCACCGTGCGCCGCAGCCACGCATTCCCGGGCTCGGCGTGGAAGCGCTCGTGCCAGTGCTGCTTGACGGCGTACGAGGGCAGGGTGAAGGGCAGTTCCATCAGCCGCACCGGCTCCTGCGTCGCCAGCACCTCGCCCAACACGCGCGGCACAGTGACGATCAACTCGGTGTGCGCCACGATGCGCGCGACGCTCAGGAAGCTCGACAGCCGCGCCACCACGTGGCGCTGCACGCCCAGCCGTGCCAGCGTCTTGTCGACGATGGCGTGGCCCGTGCCCGACGACGAGATCACCGCATGCGCCTCGGTCTCGAAGCGCTTCTTCGTCAGCCGCGCGCCGATGCGGGGATGGCTCTGCGCCGCCAGGCAGACGAAGTTCTGTAGGAAGAGGGTCTGCTGGTAGAAGCCCGCGTCGAGCTGCGGCATGAAACCCACCGCCAGGTCGACCTCGCCGTTCTCCAGCCGCCGACCGCTCTCGGTCGAGACGATCTCGGTCTCCAACTGCACGCCGGGCGCCACCCGGCGCAGGTGGTCGAGCAGGCCGGGCAGCAGCACGACCTCGCTGATGTCCGTCATGCAGATGCGGAAACTGCGCTGCGCGCGCGCCGGGTCGAAGGCCGCGTGGCTGCCGCGTGCGGCCTCCAGTTGCGACAGCGCCTCGCGCAGGTGCGGGCGGATGCGCTCCGCATGCGGCGTCGGCTGCATGCCGCGCGCGGTGCGGGTGAACAGCCGGTCGTCGAAGTGCGCGCGCAGCTTGTTGAGCATGGTGCTGGCCGCCGCCTGCGCCAGCCCCAGGCGGTCGGCCGCCTTCGACACGCTGCCGGTCTGGTAGACCGCGTCGAACACGGCGATCCAGTCGAGATCGAGCTTGGCCATGGTGCAACTTCCGTGGATAACGGGGCCACCATTATCGAAAAAAGCGATATCGGGTATTGGCGGGCGGGCTTGATTCCATAGTGGTGCAGGCGAAGAATGGCGCACCGAGACCCGACAGATGGTCCGGATGCCCGTCCTTCCCAGGAGACAAGCCCCATGAACACCGCCGCCCTGCGCGCCGTGCCGCCCGCCGCCGACGTCCGCCGCGCCTACTACGAGCGCATCCTGCCCCTGCACCTCACGCCCCTGTGGGAATCGCTCCATGCGCTGGTGCCACGCGAGCCGCAGACGCCCTGCGTTCCGGCGCTCTGGCGCTACGACGCCATCCGCCCGCTCTTGATGGAATCGGCCGAGCTCATCACCGCCGACGAGGCGGTGCGCCGCGTGCTGGTGCTGGAGAACCCGGCCATCCCCGGCCGCTCGTCGATCACGCAGTCGCTCTACGCCGGCCTGCAGCTCATCATGCCGGGCGAGGTGGCGCCGTCGCACCGCCATGTGCAGTCGGCGCTGCGCTTCATCGTCGACGGCAAGGGTGCGTACACCACGGTCGGCGGCGAGCGCACCACGATGCACCCCGGCGACTTCATCATCACGCCCTCGTGGGCCTGGCACGACCACGGCAACGAGGGCATCGAAGGTGTCAGCGAGCCGGTGGTGTGGCTCGACGGACTCGACATCCCGATGGTGCGCTTCTTCGATGCGGGCTTCGCCGAGAACGCCGACGCCAAGGTGCAGCACGTGGCCCGGCCTGAAGGCCACAGCCTGGCGCGCTTCGGCCACAACATGGTGCCGGTGCGGCACGACCACACGTCCGCCACCTCGCCCATCTTCAACTACCCCTATGTCCGCAGCCGCGAGGCGCTGGCGCAGTTGCAGAGGCAGGAGGCGCCCGACGCCTGGCTGGGCCACAAGCTGCGCTACATCAACCCGCTGACCGGCGGCTCGCCGATGCCGACCATCGCGACCAACCTGCAGCTTCTGCCATGCGGCTTCGCCGGCAGGACGCACCGCATGACCGATGGCGCGGTGTACAGCGTGGTCGAAGGCCGCGGCCATGCCGACATCGGTGGTCAGCGCTTCGACTTCGGACCGCGCGACACCTTCGTCGTGCCCTCGTGGGCGCCGCTGAAGCTGGTGGCCACAGACGACGTCGTGCTCTTCAGCTTTTCCGACCGTCCCGTGCAGCAGGCCATGGGTGTGCTGCGCGAAGCCTTCCTCGACGACTGAGCCCGCGCGGCTCGGCCTCTGCTTTTCATCTCGACCATGCGCCGCCGCGAGCGGCAGGAGTTCCCATGCCCTACGTCTTCACCCCACCTCCCACTGTCGGCTTGCCCATCATCGGCAGCGACGCGCTGTTTCCCGTGCGCCGCGTCTACTGCGTCGGCCGCAACTACGCGGCGCATGCCCGCGAGATGGGCTTCGACCCGGTGCGCGAGCCGCCCTTCTTCTTCTGCAAGCCGAACGACGATGCGTCGGTGGTGCCGGTGGCTGAAGGCGCGACCGCCACGCTGCCCTACCCGCCGCTGACGAAGAACTACCACTACGAGGCCGAACTGGTGGTTGCCATCGGAAAGGGCGGCCGCGACATCGCGCAGGCCGATGCCGCCTCGCACATCTACGGCTATGCGGTGGGCCTCGACATGACGCGGCGCGACCTGCAGATCGCCGCCCGCGAGCAGGGCCGGCCGTGGGAAGTGGGCAAGGCCTTCGACTTCTCCGCGCCCATCGCCCCGATCGTGCGCCGCGCCGATGCGGCCGGGGTCGACAGCGCGGGCATCGTGCTCGAGGTCGACGGCACGGTGCGCCAGCAGGCCACCATTGCGCACCTGATCTGGGCGGTCGACGAGGTCATCGCGAACCTGTCGTCCCTCTTCGCGCTGCAGCCCGGCGACCTGATCTTCACCGGCACGCCCGAAGGCGTGGGTGCGGTGCAGCGCGGGCAATCGATGGTGGTGCGCATCGATGGCCTGCCGTCGCTGTCGGTCCGCATCGCGTGAGCCGCCACGCAGGAGCCGCACGATGAACGCTTCCCCCACGACGAACGACACGCCTCGCATTCTGCTCATCGGCGGCGGCATCGGCGGCATGGCCGCGGCCCTGTCGCTGGCGCGGCTCGGCTTGGCGGTCGACCTGCTGGAGCAGAGCAGCACCATCGGCGAGATCGGTGCCGGCCTGCAGCTCGGCCCCAACGCCTTCGCCGCGCTCGATGCGCTGGGCGTGGGCGACGCGGTGCGCAGCGGCTCGGTCTTCACCGATCGGCTGGTGATGATGGATGCGGTCGATTGCAGTGAGGTCGCGTCGGTGTCCGTGGGCGAAGCTTTCCGCGCGCGCTTTCGCAACCCGTATGCGGTGAGCCACCGCGCCGACCTCCACGGTGCGCTGTTCGACGCGGTGCAGCGCCAGCCGCTGATCCGCGTGCACACCGGCGCGCAGGTCGATGCGCTCGAACTCGGCGGTGCGCACGTGCAGGCGCACACGCGGGACGGTCGTCACTTCAGCGCCGATGCCGTGGTCGGTTGCGACGGCGTGAAGTCGGTGGTGCGCGCGCAGCTCATCGGCGACGCGCCGCGCGTGTCGGGCCACGTGGTGTACCGCGCGGTGGTGCCGGCCGAAGACATGCCGGCCGACCTGCGCTGGAATGCGCCGGTGGTGTGGGCCGGCCCCAACTGCCACCTGGTGCACTACCCGCTGCGCCATGGCGAGCAATACAACCTGGTCGTGACCTTCCACAGCCGCGACAAAGAGGTGTGGGGCGTGAGCGACGGCAGCCAGGCCGAGGTGCTGTCGTACTTCGACGGCGTGCATGCGCGCCCGCGCCAGTTGCTCGACCGCCCGAGCTCGTGGCGCCGCTGGAGCACCGCCGACCGCGACCCGATCGCCAACTGGAGCGAGGGGAACGCGACGCTGCTGGGCGACGCCGCGCATCCCATGATGCAGTACCTCGCGCAGGGCGCCTGCATGGCGCTGGAAGACGCGGTCACGCTCGGCGCCGCCGTGCAGGCCTGCCGTACCCGCGATGGCCGCGTCGACCTGCCCGCCGCTTTCCGCCGCTATGCCTCGGCCCGCGTGGCACGCACCGCACGCGTCGTGCTGTCGGTGCGCGAGATGGGCCGGCTCTATCACGCGAAGGGCGTCGAGCGCCTGGTGCGCAACAGCCTGTGGGTCGGCCGCACGCCGGAACGTTTCTACGACGCGGTCGAATGGCTCTACGCGTGGCGGCCCGAACACTGCCTCGACGATGCCGGCGCCCGGACACGGGAGCGCGGCATGATCGGTGCATGCATCCCCTCTGCATGAACTCAACGCAATAAAACCAACCGGAGACAACACCATGCGATCGATTCAACGACTGCTCGCGACGGCGAGCACGGCCACTGCCCTCATGTTGGGCGCCAACGCCCACGCGCAGACCGCCGCTGCAACCGACTTCCCCAGCAAACCGGTGACGCTGGTCACCCCCTTCGCCGCCGGCAGCGGCCCCGACGCCGTGCTGCGCCTCGTCTCGGACAAGCTCTCGCGCCTGTGGAACCAGCGCGTGGTGGTGGACAACAAGCCCGGGGGCGGCGGCTTCATCGCCATCGAGCAGGCACGCCGCGCCGCGCCCGATGGCTACACGCTGCTGCAGCTCGACAGCGAGCACATCGCCGCCTTGCCGCACCTCTACAAGTCGCGCAACTTCGTGACCCTGCAGCACTTCGACCCGGTGGCTTCGCTGTTCCGCACGCCCTTCTTCGTGGCGGTGGGCACCGACTCCAAGTACAAGACCATGAGCGACCTGATCGCCGATGCCAAGGCGCATCCGGGCCAGATCAGCTATGGCTCCTGGGGCGTGGGCAGCCCCGGCCATCTGGGTGGCCAGCAGCTCGACGCGCTGACCGGCACGCGCATGCAGCACGTGCCCTACCGCGAGGTGTCGCAGCTGTTCGCCAACGTGGGTGCGGGCGAGGTGCCCTGGAGCTTCGCGAGCCTGCCGTCGAGCCAGGGCATCTACAAGGCCGGCAAGCTGCGCTACATCGCCGTGGCCGCGTCCAAGCGCATCCCGCAGATGCCCGACGTGCCCACCATGGCCGAGGCCGGTGGGCCGCCGTCGCTCGAAGTGAATTCCTTCGTCTCGCTGCTCACACCCAAGGGCGTGTCGCCCGCCATCAAGGCGAAAATCAACGCCGATGTCGCGAAGGTCATCGCCGATCCGGAGATCCGTGCGCGCTTCGACACCTTTGCCTTCGAGCCCCTGGCCTGGTCGCCGGAAGAGATCGAGCGCAACGCCGAAGCGAAGTCCAAGGTCTACGGCGAGCTGGTGCGCATCGGCAACATCAGCCTCGAATAATCCCGCTCATCCGTGAAAGCGAATTCCATGCGTCGTTCTCTTCTCGTTCTCGCCCTGGCCGCTGCGACGGCACTGCCCCTGACGGCGTCGGCCCAGGTCGATGCGTGGCCCACCAAGCCGATCCGCCTGCTCGTCGGCTTCCCCGGCGGCTCGACGCCCGACATCGCCGCGCGCGCCATCGCCGAGCCGCTGTCGCGCGCGCTGGGCCAGCCGGTGGTGGTGGACAACCGCGCCGGCGCGTCGGGCAACATCGCGGCCGACATCGTGGCGAAGGCAGCCGACGACCACACGATCGGCATCGTCATCAACGGCAACCTCACGTCGTCGAAGATGCTGTACCCGAAGCTGCCGTACGACCCGGCCAAGGACTTCACCTACCTCTCGCTCATCGCCACGGCACCGCTCGTGCTCGTCGCGCAGAACAGCCTGCCCAGCGGCGCCGCCTTCTTCGACGCGGCCCGTGCCAGCGGCGGCAAGTGGAGCTACGGCTCGGTCGGCGTGGGCTCGGTCGGCCACCTCGGCACCGAACTGCTCGAGAGCAAGGTGCCCGGCATGCAGGCGGTGCACGTGCCCTACCAGGGCAACCCGCAGGTCGTGACAGACCTGATCGGCAATCAGATCCAGTTCGCACTCATTCCGCCGGGCGTCGCGTTGCCGCAGATCCGCGCGGGCAAGCTCAAGGCCATCGGCCTGACCAGCGGGCGCAGTCCGCTGGCGCCCGACGTGCCGCCGCTGGCCGATGCCGGTGTGAAGGACTTCAGCCTCGAGGTCTGGACCGCGCTCCTCGGCCCGGCGAACCTGTCGAAGGCCGCGCAGGCGCGCATCACGAAGGAACTGGCCGTGATCATGAAGGCCCCCGAGGTGCGTCAGAAGCTCTTCGAACAGGGCTGGCAAGCCGTCGGCACCTCGCCCGAGGGCATGCAGGTGCGCGTGAAGGAAGAGGCGGCCATCATGAGCCGCATCATTTCGTCGCAAGGGATCAAGCTGCAATGACCGCCACGCCGATGCAGGAGCCGGCGCGCCAACTGCCGGTGTACGGCGACTACGACGTCGTGGTGGTCGGCGGCGGGCCGGCCGGCCTGGCCGCGGCCGTGAGCGCGTCGCGCCACGGCGCGCGCACGCTGCTGGTCGAACGCTATGGTTTCCTCGGCGGCATGGGCACGGCCGGCGGCGTGACCAACTTCGCCGGCCTGTACGCCAAGCGCGGCGGCGAGATGACGCAGGTGGTGCACGGCGTGGCCGACGACCTGCTTGCGCGCATGGACGCCATGGGCGGACTCAACCAACCGCAGGACGGCATGCAGGGCCGCATCCGCGTGCGCTCGTACGACACCTCGGTCTACAAGTGCGCGGCCGACCAGCTGCTGCTCGACGCCGGTGTCGAGCTGCTGTTCCACGCCTATGCCGCGGCGGTGCTGATGGACGGTACGCGCATCGCGGCGCTGGTGGTCGAGACCAAGTCGGGCCGTCAGGCGATCCGCGCCAACGCCTTCGTCGACGGCAGTGGCGACGCCGACGTGGCCGCCTTCGCGGGCGTGCCCTTCGAGGTCGGCGACGGCCACGGCAGCGGCCTGTTCCCGACGACGATGTTCCGCATCGGCCAGGTCGACGCGCCGCGTGCGCTGGCCGCGGTGGGCGAGTTCAAGGCCATCAACGACCTGATGAACGCGGTGCGCGAGCGCAGCCCCGATGCCTACCGCTTCCCGCGCGACGGCGCCATCCTCCGGCCCAACATCGACCCGCGCGAATGGCGCGCCAACGTCACGCAGATCCGCAACGCCGAGGGCACCGCGATGAACGGCGTGGACGCGCGCGAGCTGAGCGAGGGCGAGCTCGAAGGCCGCCGCCAGATCGCCGAGTACTTCCGCTTCCTGCGCGCCGAGGTCCCGGGCTTCGAGCAGTCGGCCATCGTCGAGATCGCGCCGCAGGTGGGCCTGCGCGAGACGCGCCGCATCGAGGGCGTCTATGCGCTCACCGGCGAGGACATCCTCTCGTCCGCGAAATTCGACGACGTGATCGGCCTCAACGGCTGGCCGATGGAGATGCATGCCGACGGCCGCATCCAGTGGGCCTTCCCGCGCGACGACGCCAACGCCTACAACCATCTGCCGTGGCGCATGCTGGTGCCCAGGGCGGTCGACAACCTGCTGGTGGCCGGCCGCTGCGCCGCCATGACCCACGAGGGCCAGTCGGCCGCGCGCGCCAGCGGCGGCTGCTTCGTGATGGGGCAGGCGGCCGGCACGGCGGCAGCCACGCTCGGCAGCGGTCGCTTCGTCGACGTCGACACCGCCGCGTTGCAGAAGACGCTGGCGGCCGACGGCGCCGACCTCGACCGCTGAGGCGATGCCAACCGAGCGCGCCATCGTGGTCGACGTGGCGCGTCAGCGCCTGGTGCTGCTGAGCGATGCGCGGCCGCTGCTCGATCTGCCGGTCTCCACCGCTGCGCTGGGCGTCGGCGAGCAACGCGGCAGCGGCTGCACGCCGCGCGGCCTGCACCGGGTGCGCGCCAAGGTCGGTGCCGGCTGTGCCGCAGGCACGGTCTTCGTCGGGCGTCGGCCCACCGGCGAACGCTGGTCGTCGGCACTTGCCGACGCGCAACCGGCCCGCGACTGGATCCTCAATCGCATCCTCTGGCTCGACGGCTGCGAGCCGGGTCGCAATCGTGGCGGCGCTGTCGACACGCTGCGCCGCTACATCTACATCCACGGCTGCCCGGACAACGTGCCCGTGGGCGTGGCGCTGTCCCATGGTTGCATCCGCATGCGCAACGCCGACGTGATCGCGCTGTTCGATGCGGTGCCGGTCGGCACGCCGGTGCGCATCCAGGGCTGAGCGCGGGAGGGCTCGCACCTGGGCGTCAGCGGGGCGGCGCCGCCTTTGCTATCGTCGATGCCTTCCCGCACCGAATCCAGCATGACCGATCCCGCCTCCTCCGCCCGCCTCGTCGACGACCTCGTCGAGCTCATGCAACTCGAGCCACTGGGCGATGACTGCTTCCGCGCGCAGAGCGAAGACCTCGGTACGCCGGCGGTGTTCGGCGGCCAGGTGCTCGGCCAGTCGCTGATGGCGGCCAGCCGCACGGTCGATGCCGACCGGCCGGTGCATTCGATGCATGCCTACTTCCTGCTGCCGGGTGAGCACGCACCGATCGACTACACGGTCGATCGCGTGCGCGACGGCCGTAGCTTCACCACCCGGCATGTGGTGGCCCGTCAGGGCGAACGCATCATCTTCGAGATGTCGGCCTCGTTCCAGACCGTCGATGACGGCGTCGAGCACCAGCTGCCGATGCCCGTCGTGTCTGGCCCCGAGGGCCTGAAGAGCGATCTGCAGCGGCGCATCGACCTCGGTGACCGCCTGCCCGAGCGCGTGCGCATCAAGGGCGTGCAGCCGCACGGCATCGAGTTCCGCTCGGTGGAGCCGGACGACCTGCTCGCACCGGCGCGCCGCGAGGCCGAGCGTTCGATCTGGATGCGGACCATCGCGCCGCTGCCGGACGACCCGCTCATCCACCGTGCCCTGCTGGCCTATGCCTCCGACCACGGCCTGCTCGGTGCGGCCCTGCTGCCGCACGGCCTGAGCTACATGCAGCCCGGTGTGCGCATGGCGAGCCTGGACCATGCGATGTG
Organism: Variovorax sucrosi; assembly: GCF_051216635.1. NCBI lineage: Bacteria > Pseudomonadati > Pseudomonadota > Betaproteobacteria > Burkholderiales > Comamonadaceae > Variovorax > Variovorax sucrosi. The sequence continues at coordinate 269,020 of NZ_JBPJZU010000005.1, forward strand.
GTTCCATCGCGATTTCCGCATGGACGACTGGCTGCTGTACCGGCTCGATGCGCCCAGCGCCAGCGGCGCGCGCGGTCTGGCGCGGGGTAGCCTCTACACCCGCGACGGACGCCTTGTCGCATCGACCGCGCAAGAAGGCATGGTGCGCGCCCGCAACCCGGACCCAAGGACTTCATGAGCTTGCCCTTCTCTTCGCTGCAGGTCGGCGTACGCTGATCCACTTCACACAAACCGGGAGACCACCATGACCAGCTTCAAGAAGTACCGCGCCGGCGCGAAGGTGCGCCTGGCCGACATCGACCCGGGTGACCGGCACCTGCTCAAGGGCAGCGACAGCGAGCAGCGCGCCCAGCTCGACGAACTGGCGCAGGAGCTCGACGAACTGCAGAACCTGTTGCATGCCGAAGGCAAGCGCAAGCTGCTGCTCGTGCTGCAGGGCATGGACACCAGCGGCAAGGACGGCACGATCCGCTGGGTGTTCTCGCGCACCTCGCCGCTGGGCGTGCGCGTGGCGGCCTTCAAGGCGCCATCGACCGAAGAACTGGCGCACGACTTCCTGTGGCGCTGCCACGCGGTGGTGCCGCGCAGCGGCGAGATCGCGGTGTGGAACCGCAGCCACTACGAAGACGTGCTGGTGCCGGTGGTCGAAGGCTGGATCGACAAGGCCGAGACGCAGCAGCGCTACGCGCACATCAACGACTTCGAGCGCCTGTTGACCGAGACCGGCACGGTGGTGCTCAAGTGCATGCTGCACATCGGTTCCGACGAACAGCGCGAGCGTCTGCAGGCACGCATCGACGAGCCGGCGAAGAACTGGAAGTTCGCCATGGGCGACCTCGACGCCCGCAAGAAGTGGGACGTGTACCAGCGTGCTTATGCCCGCTTGCTGGAGGCCACGTCGACGAAGAATGCACCGTGGTACGTGGTGCCCGCCAACAGCAAGACGCACCGCAACCTGATGATCGCGCAGCTGCTGGTGAAGACGCTGAAGGGGATGAAGCTCAGCGCGCCCCCGGCCGACCCGGCATTGCGCGGGTTGATCGTTCCCTGACCATCGTCTGACGCGCTTCGAGCGCGTGCGATACAGACTGCCAGATCAAACGGAAGCGCGTTCGCAATCAGGGTAAACGTGACTGGATCACACGGGTAAGCGCGGGCGTCGCGCCTTGATCCCGGTCATCGAAGCCAGAATGAATCTTCAAGAAAGGTCCGCCGCGGATGTGCCGAGGCGCGGGCGCTACAACAACACGAAGGTTCGGCACGATGCGTTCACGCGAGTCGGTTTTTGGCATCTCTCTTTGGAGGTGGATGCTGGGGTTGGGGGTGATGGTCGGTGTGGGTCTGGCGCATGCACAGACAGTAGGCGTCGACACCACCCTGGTCGAGAAGGGCCGCCTGCTGGCGGTCGCCGCCGATTGCGCGGCTTGCCACACGACGCCGAAGGGTGGCGCGCCTTTCGCGGGCGGCTACCGCATCGAGTCCCCGCTCGGCGCCATCGTCGCGTCGAACATCACGCCCTCGAAGTCCGCAGGCATCGGCGACTACACGCTCGATGAGTTTGCCCGTTCGCTGCGCCAGGGTGTGCGCAAGGACGGCGCGCATCTCTACCCCGCGATGCCGTACACCGCGTACACGCAGCTCAGCGACGACGACACCGCCGCGCTCTACGCGTACTTCATGCACGGGGTCGCACCGGTCGACAAGCCGGCACCCACGACGCAACTGCCCTTCCCATTCAACCTGCGCTTCTCGATGGCGGTGTGGAATGCGCTCTTCCTGAAGGACGAGCGCTTCGTGCCCGACGCGTCGAAGACGGCCGAGTGGAACCGCGGCGCCTACCTGGCTGGCGCGCTCGCGCATTGCAGCACCTGCCACACGCCACGCAATGCCTTGATGGCCGAGCAGGGCGACAAGGCCTTCCTGTCGGGCGGCTCGCTGGGTGCGTGGTACGCGCCGAACATCACCGGCGATGCCACCAGCGGCATCGGCGCGTGGAGCGAGGCCGAGCTGGTGCAGTACCTGCGCACCGGCCGCGTGGCCGGCAAGGCGCAGGCCGCCGGCCCGATGGCCGAGGCCATCGAGCACAGCCTGCAGCACCTGCCCGACGCCGACCTGAAGGCCATCGCCGTGTACCTCAAGCAGGTGCCCGGCATCGCCAGTGCCGAAACCAAGCCGCGCTTCGCGTATGGCGAGGCCTCGACAACCGAGATCGATCAGCGCGGCCTCAAAGACGGCGTCGACCCCGGCTGGCGCGTGTTCAGCGGCAGCTGCGCCCATTGCCACCAGGAAGGCGGCGCCGGTACCAAGAACGGCGCGTACCCCTCGCTGTTCCACAACACGGCCACCGGTGCCGACCGGCCCGACAACCTGGTCGCGACCATCCTGCATGGCGTGGACCGCACCGTCGACGGCAAGGCGCACTTCATGCCCGCCTTCGGCGACGCGGCCTCGTTCACCGACCGCCTGAGCGACCAGGAGATCGCCGACGTCAGCAACTACGTGTTCGGCCACTACGGCAACCCGGCCGTGAAGGTGAGCGCCGGCGACGTGCAGACACTGCGCGCCGGTGGCAAGCCGCCCCTCATCGCACAGCTGCGGCCGTTGATCGTGCCGAGCATCGTGGTGCTCGCGGTCCTGCTCGTCCTCATCGTGGCCCTGCGCGCGCGCGCCAGGCGCCGTACCCAATGGAGCTGACCCCCATGTCGAATCTGATCTCCGACCGCACCGAACACATCGTCGGCATGCCTGTCTCGCGCCGCGCCCTCGTGGCCGGTGCGGCCGTGCTGGGTGCTGCCATCGCCGTTGGTGGCGTGTCGGTGCTGGGCACCACCAACGCCTTCGCCGCGGCCGCGGCGTCGAACGACTTCCTGCGCCTGTCCGAATTCCTCACCGGCGGCAAGCCGCTCGAGGCCGGCCTCGCCACGCGCTACCAGGCCTCGCTGGCGCGCCTCGACCCGAAGTTCGCCGCCGCGGCGGCCGAGCTGCAGCGCTACGTGAGCGATGCCAAGGCGGCGCACATCGACGAGCTGCTGGCCCGTCCCGACCTGGGCGAGCCGCTGCGCAAGACCATCACGCAGATCGTGTCGGCCTGGTACCTCGGCATCGTCAACAACGACACCGACGTCGAGCTGATCAGCTATGCGGATGCGCTGATGTACCGGCCGACGGCAGATGTCCTGGTCGTCCCCAGCTACGGCGGTGGCCCCGATTCGTGGGGCGAGAAGCCGGCCAACCTGTCGACCACGCCGAACAAAGAGATGACACGATGAGCGCCAAGGAATTCGATGCAGACCTGATCGTGATCGGGTCGGGCGTGATGGGCGGCGTGATCGCCAGCCGGCTGGCCAAGGCCGGCAAGTCGGTGATCATCCTGGAAGCCGGCCCGCGGGTGAAGCGTGCCGACATCGTCGAGACGTATCGCAACTCGCCGATCAAGCTGTCGCTGGCGAACATGAAGGCGCAGGGTTCCGGCTCGCCGTTCCCGAACCCGCCGCACATCCCGTCGACCTACGGCAACTACCTGCAGCAGACCGGCCCGGTGTCGTACCCGACCAAGTACCTGCGGGTGGTGGGCGGCACGACCTGGCACTTCGGCTCGGCGCTGTGGCGCATGATCCCGAACGACTTCAAGCTCAAGACGCTGTACGGCCGTGGCCGCGACTGGCCGCTCAGCTATGACGAGCTGGAACCCTACTACTGCGAAGCCGAGGCCGAGCTGGGCGTGTCGGGCATCGACGGCCAGGACGAGAGCGGCCATGGCGGCCCCGCCTGGCCACCGCGTTCCAAGCCCTTCCCGATGAAGGGCCTGAACGAGCCGTACTTCATGACGCGCGCCGCCGAGATGCTCGCGCCCGGCGGCTACCACCCGGTGATCGAGCCGCACGGCCGCGCGACGCGCCCCTACGGCAACCGCCCGGTCTGCGCCGGCAACAACAACTGCAACCCGGTCTGCCCGATCGGCGCCAAGTACGACGGCTCGATGCACATCGACGAAGCCGAACGCGCCGGCGCCCAGCTGCTCGACAACGCGGTGGTCTACAAGATCGAGGCCGGCGACGACGGCAAGATCACGGCGGTGCGCTACAAGAAGCCCGACGGCACCTCGCACCGCCTGACGGCGCGCCACTTCGTGCTGGCGGCCTATGCCATCGAAGGGCCGAAGCTGCTGCTGATGTCGACCTCGGAGAAGTACCCGAACGGCATCGCCAACTCGTCGGACCAGGTCGGCCGCAACCTGATGGGCCACACCGGCATCAGCATGAACATCATGATGAACGAGGACGTCTGGCCGGGCCAGGGCCCGACCGAACTGCTGGTGTACCTGAACTACCGCGACGGCGAATTCCGCAAGGACATCCCGAGCTACAAGACCAAGTTCCGCAACACCGTGCCGAGCTCGCAGATCGCGTCGTCGCTGCTCGCCAAGGGCGTGCTGGGCAGCAAGCTCGATTCGGAGATCCGCCGCCAGTCGGCGCGCTCGCTCAACGTGGCCGTCGACTTCGAGACCGAAGCGCAGCCGCAGAACCGCATCGTGCCGAGCAAGACCAAGACCGACGGCATCGGCCTGCCGGTGCCCGAGATCTACTACAGCGTGAACGACTACTGGAACGCCGGCCGCGACTTCGCCCTGAAGGACCTCGCACGCATGGCCCAGCTGCTGAACGCCGACGTGCTGAACGTCGACACCAAGCACCAGGACCGCCAGCACATCATGGGTACGACCATCATGGGCGACGATCCGAAGAACTCGGTGGTCGACCGCGACTGCCGCACGCACGACCACCCCAACCTGTTCATCGCAGGCACGGGCGTCATGCCCTCGGCCAGCTGCATGAACCCGACGCTGACCGGTGCGGCGCTCAGCGTGCGCATCGCCGAACAGCTGATCAAGGAGATCTGATCCGGCCGAGCTCGCGCGGCGTTCAGACGCCCAGGTAGCGGGTCCAGAGCCCGCGGTCGGCGTCGAGCGCGGCGGAGTCGCCCGCCCACACGACGCGGCCGCGTTCGAGGATGAGGTGACGGTCGGCCAGCGGCAGCAGGCGCTGCACGTACTTGTCGACCACCAGGATCGCTTCGCCCTCGGCCTTGAGCGTGGCCAGGCAGCGCCAGATCTCTTCGCGGATGACCGGGGCCAGGCCTTCGGTCGCTTCGTCGAGGATCAGCAGCTTGGGGTGCGTCGACAGCGCTCGCGCGATGGCGAGCATCTGCTGCTCGCCGCCCGAGAGCTGGTTGCCGGCGTTGGCCTTGCGCTCCCCGAGGCGCGGGAACAGGCCGTACAGCGCATCGACTGTCCAGCGCGGCGCCTGCTTCACTGCACCTGCCCGGGGCCGCGCGAAGGCGCGCAGGTGCTCGTCGACGCTGAGGTTCGGAAAGACGTGGCGGCCTTCGGGCACGATCGCCACGCCGCGGCGGCCGATGGCGTCGGGCCGCGCGCCACCGATGTCGACGCCTTCGAAACGCACCCCGCCGCGCATCGGCTTCAGCGTGCCGGTCAGCACCTTCAGCAGCGTGCTCTTGCCCATGCCGTTGCGGCCCAGCAGTGCCATCACTTCGCCGGGCTTCACGTCGATGTCGATGCCGAACAGCACCTGGCTCGCGCCGTAGCCGGCCTCGATGCCGGTCGCTTCCAGAAGAAGTTTGCTCATGAGTGCCCTTCGGCTTCGGTGCCGAGGTAGACGGCCTGCACGTCCGGATGGCCGCGCACCTCGTCGGCGGTGCCGGTCATCAACACCTTGCCCTGCACCAGCACCGTCAGGCGGCTGGCGAGGCGGAACACCGCGTCCATGTCGTGCTCGATCAGCAGGATGGCCATCTCGCTGCGCAGCGATTCGATCAGCGCCACCATGCGCGCCGATTCGTCCGGGCCCATGCCCGCCATCGGCTCGTCGAGCAGCAGCAGCTTCGGGTTCGCGGCCAGCGCCAGTGCCACGTCGAGCGCGCGCTGCGCACCGTGCGGCAGCGTGCCGGCGATGCGGTGGCGTTCGCCGGCCAGGCCGACGCGTTCAGCCAAGGCTTCGGCCTTGGCAACCAGCTCGCTTTCGTTCGCGCGCGGCGCCATGAAGCGCAGGCTGCTGCCCGCATGCGCCTGCACCGCGAGCATCAAGTTGTCGTGCACCGTCTCCTTCGCGAAGACGCGCGTCACCTGGAAGCAGCGCGACAGGCCGGCGCCCACGCGCTGGTGGTCCTTCAGCGGCGTGATGTCGTGGTCACCGAGCCAGATGCGGCCGGCGTCGGCCTTCAGCAGGCCGGAGATGAGGTTGACCAGTGTGGTCTTGCCGGCGCCGTTGGGGCCGATGAGCGCATGCACTTCACCGGCGTCGACCGTGAGGTTCACATGGTCGGTCGCCAGCAGGCCGCCGAAGCGCTTGACCAACCCTTCGATGCGAAACAGGCTCATGGCTTGCCCCCTTGCCCCTCGGGGGAGAGGGCTGGGGCGCGGGGCGCGCGGCGCTTGTACAAGGCGGCCAGCCCCTTCGGCGCCCACAGCGCCACCGCGATCAGCAGCAGCCCGAGCGGCAAATGCCAGTGCTCGGTGTACTGCTTGAGCACCTCTTCCAACAGCAGCCACACGGCGGCGCCGACCGGTCCGCCCCAGCTGCGGCCCAGGCCGCCGATGACGACCATCACCACCAGCGTGGCCGACTGCGTCCAGTGCATCGCACCCGGGCTGATGAAGCCGTTGCCACCCGCCAGCAGCGCACCGGCCAGGCCGGCCACCGCACCGGCGATGGCGAAGGCCACCAGCTGGATGCGGAACACCGGGTAGCCCAGCGCGCGCATGCGCGTCTCGTTGTCGCGGATGCCCATCAGCGCATGGCCGAAGCGCGAGCGCGTGGCGCGGTGCATCCACCCCAGCGCGAGTGCGACCAGCACCAGCACCACCCAGTAGAAGTTCGATTCGTTGCCCAGGTCGACGCCCAGGCCCAGCGTGGGCCGCGCCGGCAGCGTGTAGCCGTCGTCGCCACCGTACTTGCGCAGCGAGACGGCGATGAAGTACAGCATCTGCGCGAAGGCCAGCGTGGTCATGATGAAGTACACGCCGCGCGTGCGCAGCGCGACCGTGCCGATCAATGCGGCGACGAGGCCGGCGACCAGCGCGGCCATCGGCCACAGGATCCAGGCCGACATCACGCCGGCGTCCGCGAAGGCAACCACCGTGTACGCGCCGACGCCGATGAAGCCCGCATGCCCGAGCGCCACCATGCCGCCGAAGCCGAGGATGAAGTTGAGGCTGGCGGCAGCCAGGGCCATGATGAGCACGCGCCGCACGAAGCCGATGTAGAACTCCATGCCGAAGAGCGGCGCGACCAGCGGGAAGGCAGCGAGCGCGACCAGCAGCACCAGCGGAAGAACGAAGCGGGCTTTCATGCGCGGGCCGAGAAGAGGCCCGAGGGCCGGAAGATGAGGACGACCACCATCAGCGCATACATCGCCACTTCGGCGAACAGCGGGCCGAGGTCGGCTGCGGTGGCCGGCGGCAGCGTGGCACGCAGCAGCATCGGCAGGAACGCGCGGCCGATGGTGTCGACCAGGCCCACCAGCAGCGCGGCCACGAAGGCGCCCCGCACCGAGCCGATGCCACCGATGACCAGCACCACCAGCGCCGGAATCAGGATCTGCTCACCCATGCCGACCTGCACCGCGACGATCGGTCCCATCAGCGCGCCAGCCAGCGCAGCGAGCGCCGCACCCAGCAGGAAGATGCCGTTGAAGATACGGCCCACGTGCACGCCCATCAGCTCGGCCATCGGCCGGTCGGACGCACCGGCGCGCACCCGCATGCCGACGCGCGTGTGGTTCACCAGCAGGTACAGCGCCAGCGCGACAAGCACGCCCGCGCCGAGGATGACGAGGCGGTAGGCCGGGTAGGGCAGGCCGTCGATGATTTCGATCGGGCCGCTCAGCGCGGCGGGCGTGGGCGCCATCACCGGCGACGGGCCCCAGATCATCTTGACGACGTCGTCGGCCACCAGGATCACGCCGAAGGTCGCCAGCACCTGCGCGAGGTGATCGCGCTTGTAGAGCTGGCGCATCAGCAGCACTTCGAGCAGCGCCGCGACGACGACGGTGACGATCACCGCCAGCGCGATGGCTGCGACGAAGGAGCCGCTCTGCTGGTGCGCCTGCGCCGCCACGTACGCCCCCGACATGAACAGCGAGCCGTGCGCCAGGTTGAGCACGTCCATGATGCCGAACACCAGCGTCAGCCCGGCGGCCAGCAGGAACAGCATCAGCCCGAAGCCGAGGCCGTTGAGCAGTTGCTCAAGGAAAAGAATACCGGTCATGAATCCTGACGGCCGTTGAACGAGCAGAGGTTATTCGTGGAACACCGCGGAACCGGCTTTGCCGGGCCGCTGGTGTTGCCCCCGGAAGGGGGAAGGCGAAGCGACACGAAGTGCGCAAAGCCCCGGGGGAGAGCCTATTTCAGCGGGCATTTGTCGGAATACGTGTCGCCGTAGTTGGTCAAAAGGGTGCTCACCGTCTTGTTCGTGATCTTCCCTTGCGCGTCCTTGCCGATCACGCGCAGGTAGAAGTTCTCGATGGGGTAGTGGTTGTTCGCGTACTTGAAGCTGCCGCGCGTCGACGCGTAGTTGGCCTTCTTCAGTGCGGCGATCACGGCTTCGCGGTTCTGCGCGTTGCCGCCGGCCTGCTTCACTGCGGCGTCCATCGCCAGGATCACGTCGTAGGCCTGGGCGGCGTACAGCGAGGGGTAGCGGCCGTTGTATTCCTTCTTGAAGGCTTCCACGAAAGCCTTGTTGGCAGGGTTGTCGAGGTCGTGCGCCCAATGCGAGGTGTTGAACAGGCCCAGCATCGGGTCGCCCACGGCACCGATCACGTCTTCGTCGGCCGAGAAGCCGCTGGTGACCAGCGTGATGTCCTTCGACAGACCCGCGCCCACGAACTGCTTGATGAAGTTGATGCCCATCGCGCCGGGCAGGAAGAAGTAGATCGAGTCCGGCTTGGCCGCACGGATCTGCGCGAGCTCGGCGGCGTAATCGATCTGGCCGAGCTTGGTGTAGAGCTCGTCGGCCACCTGGCCCTTGAACTGGCGCTTGGCGCCACCGAGTGCGTCTTTGCCCGCCGGGTAGTTGGGGGCGATCATCACCATCTTCTTGAAGCCGCGGTCTTGCGCGAACTTGCCGGCGGCCTCGTGGAACTGGTCGTTCTGGTAGGCGGTGCCGAAGAAGTAGGCATTGCACTGCGCGCCGGCGAACTGGCTGGGGCCGGCGTTGGACGACAGGTACGGCACCTTGGCGGCGAACAGCGTCGGGCCGACGGCCAGGGCGATGTTGGAGCCGATCGGGCCCGAGAACAGGTCGATCTTGTCGCGCTGGATCATGCGGTCGACCAGCTGCTTGGCCTGGTCGGGGCTGCCGGCCATGTCGGCCTGAACGAACTCCACCGGCTGGCCGCCGAGCTTGCCGCCCAGCTGCTTGATGCCCAGCGCGAAGCCGTCACGCGCCTCGGCGCCCAGGGCGGCGAAGGGGCCGGAGATATCGAGCGCCAAGCCCACCTTGACCGGGTCGGCCAGTGCGGCGCCGGCCACGCCGAAGGCGGACGCGAACATCAGGGAGCGCAGCGTGCGAGACAGGGCGGTCGCGACGGGCGGCTTGGTGGACTTCGAGCGCATGGAGGACTCCGGTTAGGTCAGGTTGGCACCACTTCGATGCATGTGGCCCCGGCATTGTGCGGGCCACTTCATTCACAAGTAAATACTTTATGCATGAAGCATCTGGTGTCAATCGGGCTTGCACGAACAGTGCCAGCCCGAAGACCTGCTACGCGCGAAGCCGGACCATGAGGGCGGCCAGCGCCGGCGCGCAGCGAGCGACCGGCGCCTCGCCCGTCCGGTCAGCTGCTCTGGCAGCTGAAGCTGTCGGCCGAGTTCAAGTCGCCGCTGCCCTTGTACTTCGGGAAGGTCGGGTACTTGCACAAGGGGCGCGTCTGCACGGTGGCCTGGGTCGCCGGGTTGAGCTTCTTCGCCACGATGTTCTGCGCGGAAGGTGCGGCACCCCCCTCGCGCCACTTGGACACCGCGTCCACCAGGTCGATGGTGTCCGGCCCGACCCCGCCAGCGCAATGCTGAACGCCCGGCTGGAGGAAGAACTCCATCGAGGCGTCGCGCGTGGACGCGCCACCGACCGCCGTCGCGACATCGTTGAAGTACTTGATCGAGCCCTTGTAGCTGATCGCCCAGTCATGCGTCCCGTGGGCAAGAATCATCTTGCCGCCCTGGCCGAAGAAGGAACGAAGGTCGGGCGTCGCGTCGAGCGTGGTGGCTGCCAGCCGCAACCCGGACGTGTAGATCTCGGGGTCGAAAGTCAGGACGTCGAAGGCCGGATTGCCGGTGACCCAGTACTTCACCAGACCGCTGCCGAACTGGAACTGGAGCCCGGTGCCGCCGACCGCCGAGCCGGTCACCCACACCGGCCAGCCCAGGTCTTCGCCGCCCGGTCCCCAGCCGGGGTAGACGCTGGTCCCGTCCGCGCGCTTGAGCTCCGAATAGATCGTGTTGGCCGTCGCGATCTGCGGGTCGGTCAGGCAGGTGTCTGCGTCGCCCGCGGCGCAGCGCAACACCGCCGGGTTGAAGGTGCAGGCCGCCTGGTTGCTCACGATGCCATCGACCGCGCCATCCAGGCCGTCGCACTGCGCGGCGACGGTCTTGCCGATGAGCGAGACCTTCGCATTGCTGAGTTGTCCGCCGGGCGCGGCGAGCGCCTTTCCGTTCGCCACGAAGGCCTGGAAGAGTTCGGTGAAGGAATACGCCGGCGCACGCACGACGATGCCGTCGAAGTCGTTCGGAAAGCGTGTGGCCTGGATCAGCGCCTCGCGGCCGCCGTTGGAGCAACCCTCGAAATAGCTGAATTGGGCGTCGGTGCCATAGCGTTTGCGAACGATCTCGTTGCTGACCTCCTTCACCGAGTGAATCGAGAGGTAGCCGAAATCGGCTTGCGCGGTGGAGTTGTTCAGGAAGCCCGACGCGTCCAGTGCATTGCCCTGCCGGCCCCCGTCGGAGGCAACCAGGACGTAGCCGCCCGTCGAGCCGCTCGGAGAAGGAGGAACGATGTTGATGCTGCCGTCCCACCCGCCGCCGCCCGCATACAACAGCTTGTTGTTCCAGACGGTGGGCAGGTGCAGCTCGAAATTCAGCGTGCTGTGCAGCGTGCCCGTCACCTTGCAGTACTCCGCCGACGCAGCGCTCGCCGCGACGAGGCTGGCGTCGTTGATCGACGCGCCGGCAAGCGACGTGCCCGCGAACGCCTTGCACTTGTCGGCCGCCGATGCGACCGGCGGTGCGGGGTCGGGCGGTGGGGTCGATCCTGGGGACGGGCCTCCGTCGCCGCCACCGCCGCCACACGCCACCAGCAAGAAGGGAATGCCCAGCAGGCCCATGCGGGCCCGCGAGAGAGGGTTTCTCATGATTTGTCTCCTGTTTGTACTGCCGCCTAAACTCAGGCCCCGCGAGCGGTGCCTGCGAAATGGATGCTAGGCACCGAGGTTGCAAAAGAAAGTCCTTCTGATGACAAACCATGTGCAGACCATCGAGATGTTGCGAGCGGCTGCCTGGGCTCAGGGTCTCTCCGACGAAGAGTTCGGCCGGGTCAGGTCGGAGACGGTGGACCGCTTCTATTCGGCGGGAGAGATCGTCTGCCGCAAGTCCAGCCTTGCCACGCACTGGATCGGGGTCGTCGATGGCATGCTCAAGGTGGACATCCTGTCCGCCGACGGTCGCAGCACCACGTTGAGCGGCACCTCCATGGGCGGATGGCTGGGCGAGGGCTCGGTCCTCAAGCGCGAGCAGCGGCCGTACGAAGTGGCCGCGCTGCGCGACAGCCGCGTCGCACTGGTGCCCAGCCACACCTTCCACTACCTGCTGGAGAACAACCTGGCGTTCTGCCATTTCATGATCAAGCAGCTCAACGCGAGGGTCGGTCAGTTCATCGCGCTGGCGGAAAGCTACCGGATGCACGACCTGAGCTCCAGGGTGGCGCACTGCCTGGCCGAACTGTTCAACCCGCAGCTGAACCCCCACACCGATCCGATCCTCCAGATCTCGCAGGAAGAGATCGGTCGGCTGGCAGGCATCTCACGTCAGCATGCGCACCGCGCCTTGCACGAGTTGGAGGACGCCGGGCTGGTCTGCATCGCCTACGGCAGCATCGATGTCGTCAACATCGACGGCCTGCGGGCCTATGCGCGTGAACATGGGGAGTGAGATGGGCGACGTGCAGGGATACGCCGGCAGGGGCTGGGCGTGCGAATTCGCGGTCGCCACGCCGGACGGCCATCGCCTGATGGTCGGGGAGGTGCTGCCCTCATGATCGACCACACGGGCATCCACGTTTCGGACCTGTCGCGCAGCAAGCGCTTCTACCAACCCGTGCTCGCAACGCTGGGGCATGTACCCCAGCGCGACCTGGGGGATGCCATCGGCTACGGCAAGGAAGCCCCAGGGCCTTTCGATGACCCGGCCGGTGAGTTCTGGCTCATCGAAGGCACGCCGCTCGTGCCCCGAAGCCACATCGCCTTTCGTGCCCGAAGCAGGGAGAGCGTGGATGCGTTCCACCGCGCCGCGCTGGCTTCCGGCGGCACGGACAACGGCGCGCCTGGCCTGCGCCTCGTCTATCACCCGCACTACTACGCCTGCTTCGTGCTGGACCCTGACGGCTACAACGTCGAAGCCGTCTGCCACGCGCCCCTTGGCTGAACGCTGAGGCGGTGCCGGGTCAGGCCGCCCGGCTCTTGCCGCGCCGCGACAACATGTTGAGCACTTCGACCAGCGTCGAGAAGGCCATCGCAGCGTAGATGTAGCCCTTGGGCACATGCACGCCGAAGCCGTCCGCGATCAGCACGGCGCCGATCATCAGCAGGAAGCCGAGCGCCAGCATCACGACGGTCGGGTTGCGGTTGATGAAGTTCGCGAGCGGCTCGGCCGCCAGCAGCATCACGGCGACGGCGGTGATGACGGCGATCACCATCACGGCCAGGTTGTCGGTCATGCCGACGGCCGTGAGGATGGAGTCGACGGAGAACACCATGTCTAGCAGAACGATCTGCACCAGCACCGACGAGAACGCGATCGCCGCCACGGCTGCGCCGTTGGCGCCTCCTTTCACCAGAGGCGGATCGACGTGGTGGTGAATCTCCTTCGTCGCCTTCCAGATCAGGAACAGGCCACCGGCGATCAGGATCAGGTCGCGCCACGAGAACTGCGTTTCGAAGCTCGGCGTTCCGTGCGAATCCAGACCGCCCGTCAACCCGAGATCGAACACCGGCGCCGTGAGCCCGACCAGCCACGCGATCATCGACAGCAGCGCGAGCCGCATGATCAGCGCGAGGCCGATGCCGATGCGGCGTGCCCGCTTGCGCTGGTGCTCGGGCAGCTTGTTCGACAGGATCGAGATGAAGATCAGGTTGTCGATGCCGAGCACGACTTCCATGATCACCAGCGCGACCAGCGCCGCCCATGCGGTCGGGTCGGAAAAGAGGGCTTGGAGACTTTGCACGGCATTTCTCGGCTGAAGGGGAGGCCGGATGATGCCCGCTGCCGGAGCCGCTTCCGTCGATTTCCGGCCTTCGACTGGGCCTTTGGGCGGAGCGCCTGCCTTGCGCGTGATGCCCTCAGGCCGGCGCCAGCGGCAGCAGCACCGTGACCGCGCTTCCCTCGCCGAGCCCGGCGCTGGCGGCCGACACGTCGCCGCCATGGCGCTCGACGATCTTCTTCACGATGGCCAGGCCCAGCCCCAGGCCGCCCTCGGCATTGGACGCGGCACCGGGCGCCTGCACGAAGGGTTCGAACAGGTCGTCGATGGCGCCGGGCTCCATGCCGATACCGTTGTCCCTCACGGTCACGGCGACCTGGCGGGTGGCGGTGGTGTGCAGCGCCAGCGTCACGTCGCCGCCTGGATCGGTGTACTTGGCCGCGTTGTTCAGCAGGTTCGCGAACACCTGCACCAGGCGCGTGGCGTCGCCGACCACCGGCACGGGCACCGTGCCCAGGTCCGTGTGGAGCCGATGGCCTTTCTTCGCGATCAGCGGTGCGCTCTGCTCCAGCGCCTGCGCCAGCACCTCGCGCAGGTTCACCGGCCGCAGGTCGATCTGGAACTCGCCTCGCATCACGCCCGACAGGTCAACCAGGTCGTCCGCCATGCGCGCCATCTGCTGCACCTGGCGGCCGATGAGTTCGCTGGCCCACACGACGCGCTTCGGGTCGTCTGGCGCGCGCCGCAACACCTCCTGCGCCGAATGCAGTGCCGCCAGCGGGTTGCGGATCTCGTGGCCCAGCGTGGCCATCGCGTTGTCCTTCGCGCGGTTGCTGGCCCGCAGTTGCCGCACGCTTTCCGCCAAGTCGTGGCGCGACGTGCGCAGACGGCCGCCGATCGAAGCGATGCTCAGCCCGATGATCAGGAACAGCACGGTCCGACTGATGTTCTGAAGCTGGAAGAACTGCTGCCAGCTGCCGCCGCCGATGAAGAGGTAGGTGCCGATGGAGGTGCTCAGCACCGTGGCGAACAACGCCGGCCCGAAGCCGCCGTAGAACGTGGCCACCACGATCGCCAGCGACAGGATGAGGTAAGGCCCCTGCTGGCCCAGCAGCGGGTTCATCAGAAAACGCAGGCCCAGCGCCGCCATGACAGCCGCGAATGCGATGAGGTAGTCGCGTGGCTGCGCTCCAGGGGTCGGCGGCTCGGGCGGCAACAGCTGCATCGGTCAGAGGCGTCGATTCGCGGCGTGGGGCAAGGCGGGGTGAGGACGCGGGCCCGGTGCCCGCCCGGCCCAGTCTAGCCAGCTTGCGGACCGGGCCAAAGCAGGAGACCGCGCCGTCACTGCGCCCGATAATCCGACGCCGATCGTCCACCTTTGCCCAACTCGCTCCACCTGCCTGTGACTCAACCCCCAGCTCCCGGCCGCACGGCGCGACGCGGCAGCGGCGGCATCACCCTCAGCGATGTGTCCAAGCTGGCGGGCGTGTCGACCATCACCGTGTCCCGTGCGCTCAACACGCCGGACCTGGTGTCGCCGGACACGCGGGAGAAGGTGCGCGCGGCGGTCGAACGCACCGGCTACGTGCCCAACCGCCTGGCGGGTGGCCTGGCGTCGAACCGCAGCCGGCTGGTCGCGGCGCTGGTGCCCACCATCGCCGGGCCGGTGTTCCTCGAAACCATCCAGGCGCTGACCGAGGCGCTGGATGAAGCCGGCTACCAACTGATGCTGGGGCAGAGCGGCTACCACCACTCGCGTGAAGACGCGCTGATCGACGCCATCATCGGCCGCCGGCCCGACGGCATCGTGCTGACCGGCATCATGCATTCGGCGGAAGGCCGCCGTCGGCTGCTCGCCTCGGGCATCCCGGTGGTCGAGACCTGGGACCTGACGCCGACGCCGGTCGACATGCTGGTCGGCTTCTCGCACGAGAAGGTGGGCGTGGCCATCGCGCGCTTCCTGCATGCCAAGGGCTACCGGCATCCGGCGGTGGTCACCGGCGACGACCAGCGGGCCGACCTGCGGCGCGTCGGCTTCACCGAGGCGATGGCCGGCCTGGGCGTGCGGTCGGTGCCGGTGCACACGGTCGCGGCGCCCACCACGCTGGGCAGCGGCCGCACCGCGCTGACAGCCCTGCTCGCGGAGGCGCCGCGGACCGATGTGCTGGTGTGCAGTTCCGACGCGCTGGCCCACGGGGTGATCACCGAGGCGCACGCGCGCGGCATGCGGGTGCCGGACGACATCGGCGTGATGGGCTTCGGCGACCTGGCCTTCGCGCAGCATGCGCACCCCGCCATCACGACCGTGCGCATCGACGGCACCGCCATCGGTAGGCAGGCGGCGCGCTTCATCGTCGAGCGCGCCAGGGGCGTCGAGGTCGCGCAGAAGGTCGTGGACCTCGGCTTTTCGCTGATCGAGCGCGACAGCGTCTGACCGTCGCGGTGCCGCTGCGATAGCGGGCCCCAAGCAAAGGTAAACCCTCAGACTCCATCGAAATGACAGCGCTAACATTCGCGGCTGACCCACCGATCGCTTCACCACCACACGCACGCCTCCGATGACCGACGCCTCCGCGCCCACCCCCCGCCGCAAGCAGCCCGAAGACCTCCGCTCCCACCGCTGGTACGGCGTCAAGGACCTGCGCAGCTTCGGCCACCGCTCGCGCACTGCGCAGATGGGCTTCAGCCGCGACGACTACCTGGGCAAGCCCGTCATCGCGATCCTCAACACCTGGAGCGATATGAACTCCTGCCACACGCACTTCAAGCAGCGGGTGGAGGAAGTGAAGCGCGGCGTGTGGCAAGCGGGGGGCTTCCCGGTCGAGATCCCGGCGATGAGCCTGGGCGAGGCCTTCCAGAAGCCGACCACGATGCTCTACCGCAACCTGCTGGCGATGGAGGCCGAGGAGCTGATCCGCTCCTACCCCGCCGACGGCGTGGTGCTGATGGGTGGCTGCGACAAGACGACGCCGGGCCTGGTGATGGGCGCGCTGGCGATGAACCTGCCGACCATCTTCGTGCCCGCCGGCCCGATGCTGCGCGGCGACTACAAGGGCAACGTGCTGGGCTCGGGCTCCGACACCTGGAAGTACTGGGCCGAACTGCGCGCCGGCAACATCACCGAGGACGACTGGCAGGAGGTGGAGGACGGCATCGCTCGCTCCGCCGGCACCTGCATGACCATGGGCACCGCCAGCACCATGACCAGCGCGGCCGAGGTGCTGGGCCTCACGCTGCCGGGCGCCTCGTCGATCCCCGCGGTCGATTCGCGCCACGCCATGATGGCCACGCACACCGGCAAGCGCATCGTCGACATGGTGTGGGAAGACCTGAAGCCGCTCGACATCCTCACGCCCGCGTCGTTCGACAACGCCGTCACCGCGGTGCTGGGCCTCGGCGGCTCGACCAATGCCATCGTCCACCTGATCGCGATGGCGCGGCGCGCGGGCGTGCCGCTCGACCTGGCCCGCTTCGACGAACTGGCGCGCAGCACGCCGGTCATCGCCAACCTGCGGCCCGGCGGCAAGTACCTGATGGAGGACTTCTATTACGCCGGCGGCCTGCGCGCCTTCCTGCGCGAGATGGGCACGCTCATCGACGGCAGCCAGCGCACCTGCAACGGCCTCACGCTGGGCGAGAACATCGCCGACGCGAAGACCTTCAACGCCGACGTGATACGCCCGCGCAGCGAAGCGCTGCTCGAGAGCGGCGGCCTGGCGGTGCTGCACGGCAACCTCGCGCCCTCGGGCGCCGTCATCAAGCCGGCAGCCATGGAGCCGCACCTGCGCAAGCACACCGGCCCGGCGGTCGTCTTCAAGAACTACGACGACCTGGCCGCGCGCATCGATTCGCCCGAGCTGGTGGTCACGAAGGACAGCGTGATCGTGCTGCAGAGCGCCGGCCCCCAGGGTGCGCCCGGCATGCCGGAGTGGGGCCAGTTGCCGATCCCGCAGAAGCTGCTCAAGGAAGGCGTGCGCGACATGGTGCGCATCAGCGACGCCCGCATGAGCGGCACCAGCTACGGCGCCTGCGTGCTGCACGTCACACCCGAATCGCATGTGGGCGGGCCGCTGGCGCTGGTGCGCGACGGCGACCTGGTCACGCTCGACATCGATGCGCGGCGCATCGACATGGCGGTGAGCGACGAGGAGATCGCCCGCCGCCGGGCTGAGTGGCAGAAGCCCGTTCCGAAATTTGGACGAGGCTACGGCGTGATGTTCCTCAAGCACGTGCAGCAGGCCGACACCGGCTGCGACTTCGACTTCCTCGCACCGGACTATGCCCAGGCGCAAGCCGGCAAGGACGAGCCCGAGATTCACTGACCCGGAGACACACCATGACTTCACTCTCGGACCCCGATCGCCGCGCCGTGCTGCGCGCCGGCGCAGCCTTGCTGCTGCCGACCCCGTTGCTCGCGATGGCCCAGGGCGATGCCTGGCCGAGCAAGCCCATCACCTATGTCGTGCCCTTTACACCGGGTGGCTCGACCGACGTCATCGGCCGCGTCATCGCGCAGAAGCTCGGCGACGCGCTCGGCCAGCCGGTGATCGTCGACAACCGGCCCGGCGCGGCCGGTGCGGTCGGCGCGGGCTACGTGGCCAAGGCCAAGCCCGACGGCTACACGTTGTTCGGCGGGACCATCAGCACGCATGCCATCAACGCGAGCCTGTACAAGAACCTGCCCTACGACCCGGTGAAGGACTTCGACCCGATCGCGCTCGTGGCCTTCCTGCCCAACGTGCTGATCGTCGACCCCGCGCTCGGCGTCAACTCGGTGGCCGACCTGATCGCGCTGCTGAAGAAAGACCCGGCGCGTCGCACCTTCGCGTCGTCCGGCGCCGGCACCTCGACCCACCTGGCCGGCGAGATGCTGGCCGACATGATCGGCGTGAAGCTCACGCACGTGCCGTACAAGGGCACGCCGCCGGCGATGCTCGACGTGTCGTCGGGCCAGGTCACCTTCATGTTCGACCAGATCACGGCGGCACTGCCGCTGGTGCAGGCCGGCAAGCTCAAGCTGCTGGCCGTGACCACCGCCAAGCGCATGGCGCTGGCGCCCGACCTGCCCACGATGCAGGAGGCCGGCGTGAAGGGCTTCGAGATGGCGTCGTGGCAGGCGGTGTATGCGCCGAAGAACCTGCCGGCACCCGTCGCGCAGCGGCTGGCGACCGAGATTCGCAAGATCCTTCTCGCGCCCGAGGTGAAGGACAAGCTCACGAACCAGCTCGGCATGGAGGTGGTGGCGGGCTCGCCGGCCGACCTCGCCGCGCTGATGCAAAAAGAGATCCCGCGTTGGGGCGAACTTGTCCGCAAGTCCGGCGCGACTGCCAACTGAATTTTCCTATCCCACGCCACCCATGACCGACATCACACTCCTCTCCGACGAAGCCCGCGAACGCCTGCGCCATGTGAGCGTCGCCACGCTGTGCACCCAGCTTTTCAAGCGCGGCTTCCGCAACGTCTACCTGCAGCAGGTGCGCCGCCTCACGACACCCAGCGGCGGCAACCTGGTCGGCCCGGCCTTCACCATGCGCAACATCCCGGCGCGCGAGGACATCGACCAGATCAGCGCCTTCGACGACCCGAACCATCCACAGCGCAAAGGCATCGAGAGCGTGCCGCCCGGCCATGTGCTGGTGATCGACTGCCGCGGCGAAACGCGCGTGGCGTCGGGCGGCCAGATCCTCACGACGCGGCTGAAGGTGCGCGGCGCGGCGGGCCTGGTGTCCGACGGCCCGGTGCGCGACAGCGGCCCGATCTCGCAGATGGACTTCCCGGTGTACTGCGCCGGCGGCAGCGCGCCGCTCAACCTCATCCACCACCACGCCATCGACCTCAACGTGCCGATCGGTTGCGGCGGCGTGCCGGTGTACCCCGGCGACGTGATGGTGGGCGACGACGAAGGCGTGGTCGTCATTCCGCAGCACCTGGCCGAGGAGGTGTCGCGGGACGCCGTCGAGCAGGAAAAGATGGAAGCCTTCATCCTCGAACGCATCGAAGGCGGCGCCCGGCTGGCCGGCACCTACCCGCCGAACGCGGAAACCCGCGCCGCCTTCGAAGGCTGGCGCAAAGAAAAGGGCGTTTGACCATGACGTTTCCATTTCGCGCATTCCAACTGGCCTGTGCGCTGGCGCTGGCCGCGGTGCTGCCCGCGCAGGCGCAGACCTATCCCAGCAAGCAGATCACCATCGTCGTGCCGGCATCGCCCGGCGGCGCGATCGACCTGGCGGCGCGGCTCATCGGCCAGAAGCTCACCGAGGCGTGGGGCCAGCCGGTCGTCATCGACAACCGGGCCGGCGCGACCGGCATCATCGGCACCGACCTCGTCGCCAAGAGCCCGCCCGACGGCCACATGCTGGTGCTGGTTGCCAGCAGCCACGCGATCAACCCCAGCATGGTCAAGAAGCTGCCTTTCGACACGGTGAAGGGCTTCGAGCCGGTCGCGCTGACGCACGTGGTGCCGCTGGTGCTGATTGTCTCGCCCACGCTGCCGGTGAAGTCGGTCAAGGAGCTCATCGCCTACGGCAAGGCCAACCCGGGCAAGCTGAGCTTCGCGTCGAGCGGCAACGGCGGTGCGCCGCATTTCTCGGGCGAGCTGTTCAAGTCGCTGGCCGGCCTCGACATGACGCACATCCCGTACAAGGGCAGCACGCTGGCGCACCCCGATCTGATCAGCGGCCGCACCTCGCTCATGTTCGACACGGTGGCCGCGGCCAACGTGCAGATCAAGGCCGATCGCCTGCGCGCGCTGGCGGTGACAACGACCAAGCGCTCGTCCGTGTTGCCCGACGTGCCCACCATGCAGGAAGCCGGCGTGGCCGGTTACGAGACCAGCACCTGGGGCGGCCTGCTCGCGCCCGCGGGCACCCCCAAGGCCACGGTCGCCAAGCTCAATGCCGAGGTCAACAAGATCCTCGCGATGCCCGACGTGCGCAAGACGCTGCAGGACAACGGCATCGAGCCCGGCAACGGCACGCCGCAGCAGTTCGGCGACTTCATCGGCACCGAGATGGTGAAGTGGTCGAAGGTCGCCAAGGACGCGGGCATCCAGGCCGAGTGATCCCGACCATGTCATACCCCAAGGAGACCACCATGCACGACGACATCAGCACGCCTCGCCGACGATTCCTCAAGACAGCGGCCGGCGCAGGCGCTGCCGCCCTCAGCGGCCTGGCCGGGGCACAGGCCTTCGACTTCCGCCCGAGCCAGCGTTACCCCGACCCGGCGGTGATCATCCTCGACCCGAGCTTCGCCAAGTACCGCATCTACAGCAGCACGCTGGAGCAGCTCGGCAGCGGCATGCGCTGGGCCGAGGGCCCGGTCTACTTTCCCGAGCAGGGCACCCTGCTGCTCAGCGACATCCCGAACAACCGATTGATGAAGTACGACGAGAAGACCGGCACCTTCGGCGTGCACAAGACCAACGTCAACTACGCCAACGGCAACACCCGCGACCGGCAGGGCCGCCTCATCAGCTGCGAACACTCGGTGACGCGGCGCATCGTGCGCACCGAGAAGGACGGCCGCATGACCGTGCTGGCCGACAATTTCGAAGGCAAGCGCCTGAACGCGCCGAACGACATCGTGGTGCGCTCTGACGACAGCATCTGGTTCACCGACCCCACCTTCGGCATCAACGGCGAATGGGAAGGCTCGCGCGCCGCACCCGAGCAGGCGACGACCAACGTCTATCGCATCGGCAAGGACGGCCAGTTGACGGCGGTGATCACCGACCTGGTGAACCCGAACGGCCTGGCCTTCTCGCCCGACGAACGCAAGCTCTACGTCGTGGAATGGAAGGGAACGCCCAACCGCAGCATGTGGAGCTACGACGTCGCGGCCGACGGTGCCAGCGTGTCGAACAAGACCAAGCTGATCGACGCCGGCGGCCCCGGCGCCTTCGACGGCTTCCGCGTCGACCGCGACGGCAACCTGTGGTGCGGTTGGGGCCACACCGGCGCGCTGGCCGCCGAGCCGACCGACATCGGTGGTGGCATGAAGGCCTACCTGCCGAACGCGCGTTCGGACGAGATGGACGGCGTGAAGATCTTCAACGCCCAGGGCAAACCGATCGGCTTCATCCGCCTGCCCGAGCGCTGCGCCAACCTGGAGTTCGGTGGGCCGAAGCGCAACCGGCTCTACATGGCGAGCAGCCATTCGCTCTATGCGCTGTATGTGGAGGCGCACGGCGCCGTCTGAGGCGCAGCAAGGGCCGCGGCGCCCAGGAACGCGCGACTCTTCTATGACAGCAGGCGCTTGAGGTAGCGGCCCGTGTGGCTCGCCTCGTTCGCCGCGATGTCCTCCGGCGTGCCTTCGCCCACCACCATGCCGCCGCCGGCACCGCCCTCGGGCCCCATGTCGATCAGCCAGTCGGCGGTCTTGATGACGTCCAGGTTGTGCTCGATCACCACGATGGTGTTGCCCGCGTCGCGCAGCTGGTGCAGCACCTTGAGGAGCAGCTCGATGTCGGCGAAGTGCAGGCCGGTGGTCGGCTCGTCGAGGATGTACAGCGTGCGGCCGGTGTCGCGCTTGCTCAGCTCCAGCGCGAGCTTCACGCGCTGCGCCTCGCCGCCCGAGAGCGTCGTCGCAGCCTGCCCCAGCTTGATGTAGGAGAGGCCCACGTCGAGCAGGGTGTGCAGCTTGCGCTCGATGGTCGGCACCGCCTTCAGGAACTCGTGCGCGGCCTCGACCGTCATCTCGAGGATCTGCGCGATGTTCTTGCCCTTGTACTGGACCTCGAGCGTCTCGCGGTTGTAGCGCTGGCCGTGGCACACCTCGCAGGGCACGTACACGTCGGGCAGGAAGTGCATCTCGACCTTCACCACGCCGTCCCCCTGGCAGGCCTCGCAGCGACCACCGGCCACGTTGAAGCTGAAGCGGCCCGGCCCGTAGCCGCGTTCGCGCGCGGTGTTGGTCTCGGCCATCAACTCGCGGATGGGCGTGAACAGCCCGGTGTAGGTGGCCGGGTTGCTGCGCGGTGTGCGGCCGATCGGGCTCTGGTCGACGTTGATGACCTTGTCGAAGTACTCGATGCCTTCGATGGCCTCGTGCTCGGCCGGCTCGTCGTGCGCGCGGTACAGCGTGCGTGCGACCGCGCTGTAGAGCGTGTCGTTCACCAGCGTCGACTTGCCCGAACCCGACACGCCGGTCACGCAGGTCAAGAGGCCGACCGGGAAGGCGACGCTCACGTTCTTCAGGTTGTTGCCGGTCGCGCCGACCACGCGGATTTCCTGCAGGTCGGTCTGCGTGGCCCGATGCGCCGCCTCGCGCGCGGCGCGGCGTTCGGCCGCCGGGCTCTGCGGGAAGCGCGAGGCCTTCTTGCCTTCGTTGAAGGCCGGCTTCGCTACCACCGGCAGCCAGGCGGTGCGGTGCCTGGGCACCTCGATCTTCTTCACGCCCGACAGGTACTGGCCTGTCAGCGAGTTCGGGTTGGCCTTGACCTCTTCGTAGGTGCCCTCGGCCATCACGCGCCCGCCGTGCACGCCCGCGCCGGGGCCCATGTCGATCACGTGGTCGGCGGCGGCGATCATGTCTTCGTCGTGCTCGACCACGATCACGCTGTTGCCGATGTTGCGCAGGTGCTTGAGCGTGCCGATGAGCCGGTCGTTGTCGCGCTGGTGCAGGCCGATGCTGGGTTCGTCGAGCACGTACATCACGCCGGTCAGGCCGGAGCCGATCTGCGAGGCGAGCCGGATGCGCTGCGATTCGCCGCCCGACAGCGTCTCGGCGCTGCGGTCCAGGCTCAAATAGTTCAGGCCGACGTCGTTGAGGAACTGCAGCCGAAGGCCGATCTCGCGCACCACCTTGTCGGCGATCTCGGCCTTGGCGCCGCGCAGCTTGAGCGTGCGGAAGTAGGCGAGGCTGTCGCGCAGCGTGAAGTGGCTGACTTCATAGATCGCCTTGCGCTCCGGCGTGCTGCCGTCGGCCTGCACCGTCTCGTCCACCAGGAACACGTTGCGCGCCTCGATGCGCAGGCGCGAGCCGCCGCAGTCGGGGCAGGGCTGCAGGTTGCGGTAGCGCGCCAGGTCTTCGCGCACCATGGTGGAGTCGGTCTCGCGGTAGCGCCGCGCCATGTTCGGGATGATTCCCTCGAAGGGGTGCTTCTTCGTGAGCTTCTTGCCCGCGAAGTTGCCCGACTCCATGGTGTAGTTGAACTTGATCTCTTCTTCGCCCGAGCCCTGCAGCAACACCTGCTGCACCGTGTCGGGCAGCGATTCGAAGGGCGCGTCGAGGTCGAACTTGTAGTGCTTGGCGATGCTCTCCAGCATGCTGAAGTAGTAGCCGTTGCGGCGATCCCAGCCTTTGATGGCGCCGCTGGCGAGCGACAGCGACGGGAAGCCGACCACGCGCGCCGGGTCGAAGAACTCGCGATGGCCCAGGCCGTCGCAACTCGGGCAGGCGCCGACCGGCGAGTTGAAGGAGAACAGGCGCGGCTCCAGTTCGGCCAGCGAGTAGTGGCAGATCGGGCAGGCGAACTTGGCGTTGAAGAGATGCTCCTTGCCGCCCGCGCCTTCGTCACCCATCTCGAGCGCGATGGCGCGGCCGTCGGCCAGGCGCAGCGCCGCCTCGAAGCTCTCGGCCAGGCGCTGCTGCATGTCGGGCCGGGCGCGCAGCCGGTCGATCACCACGTCGATGTCGTGCTTCTCGGTCTTCTTGAGCTTGGGCAGGTCGTTGTATTCGTAGGTCTGGCCGTCGACGCGGAAGCGCACGTAGCCGGCGGCCTGCATCTCGGCGAAGAGATCGAGGAACTCGCCCTTCTTCTCGCGCGCCACCGGCGCCAGGATCAGCAGGCGCGGTTCGTCCGGGATCGCGAGCGTGGCATCGACCATCTGCGAGACGGTCTGCGCCTGCAGCGGCAGGCCGTGCTCGGGGCAAAAGGGCGTGCCGGCGCGCGCGTACAGCAGGCGCAGGTAGTCGTGGATCTCGGTCACGGTGCCCACCGTGGAGCGCGGGTTGTGGCTGGTGGCCTTCTGCTCGATGCTGATGGCCGGCGACAGGCCCTCGATCACGTCGACGTCGGGCTTGTCCATCAGCTGCAGGAACTGCCGCGCATAGGCCGACAGGCTCTCGACGTAGCGGCGCTGCCCTTCGGCGTACAGCGTGTCGAAGGCCAGGCTCGACTTGCCCGAGCCCGACAGGCCGGTGATCACCACCAGCTTGTTGCGCGGAATGTCGAGGTCGACGTTCTTCAGGTTGTGGGTGCGCGCGCCGCGGATGCTGATGCGCTGCTGCGCGAGCAGGGCGCCGAGGTAGGCGTCGTCGGAGGGCGAATTCACAGGGGGCGGTCCGTTCGGGGCAACCGAGCATGATAGTGCCCGGTGCGAATTTCGGCAGGGACGCGCTCCAGAGAGCCCGCAAACGGCGGTTCCGGGTCGGGAGGCCATCGGGCACAATCGTCGGTTTCCTTCTCCTTTCATCCAACATCAGGGGCAGTGCACATGGCATCGGTCAACAAAGTCATCCTCGTCGGCAATCTCGGCCGCGACCCAGAAACAAGAACCTTCCCGAGCGGCGACCAGGTCTGCAATGTGACACTGGCCACCACCGACAAGTGGAAGGACAAGGCGAGCGGCGAAATGAAGGAGGCGACCGAGTGGCACCGCCTCGTGTTCAACGGCCGCCTGGCCGAAATCGCCGCGCAGTACCTGCGCAAGGGTTCGCAGATCTACGTCGAAGGCCAGATCCGCACCCGCAAGTACCAGGACAAGGACGGCGTCGAGAAGTACGCCACCGACATCCGCGTCGACCAGATGCAGATGCTGGGCAGCCGGCAGGGCATGGGCGGCCCGTCGGGCGGCGGTGACGACGACGGCGGCTATTCGCAAGGTGGTGGTGGTGGTGGCGGCGGCGGTTACTCGCGCCCGCCGGCCGCTGCACCGCGTGCTCCGGCGGCGCGCCCCGCTCCGGCACCGGCGAAGTCGTCCTCCGGCTTCGACGACATGGACGACGACATTCCGTTCTGAGCTGGAAAGCGCAAATTCCTGTGGGGTGAGGCCCGCGTTCCTGAGGAACGCGGGCCTTTTTCATGGACCCGCGCTCGGCTTCCGCCACAAGGCGGATGGGCCTGAACGCGTGGCGAGCCAACCCGGCGGGCCCGTTCATCGCGCTTGACTTCGAGTGCACTCAAACTTTCAGAATCGTTCCCATGGCATCCCTCCTGACCATTTCCGAAGTTGCCGAACGCACGGGCCTGACCGCACACACGCTCCGCTACTACGAGCGCGTTGGCTTGATCGTGCCCGTGGCGCGAGCGCCAGGTGGCCAGCGCCGCTATGCGGCCTCGGACATGGAATGGATCGGATTCCTGCTGCGCCTGCGCGAGACCCATATGTCCATCGGGCAGATGCAGGCCTTCGCGCGCCTGCGCAGCGAAGGGAACGCCACCGCCTCCGAACGGCGCGCGATGCTGGAACAGCATCTTGCGCAAGTGACCACATCGATCAGCGTCATGCAGCAAGCGGCCCGGGCGCTGAAGGACAAGATCGGACACTACCGGGGCCTGGAAGCTTCCCTTTGCCTCACGCCATCGTCACCCAGCAAAGGAAACGCCCTTGTCCCCCGAAACCAATCCAAGCTATCTCCAGGATCTCGCCAGGCTGCGCGAGACAGGCGGCCAAGCCGGTGAGCACGTCCTTGCCTGCCTGGCCGACAGGGCAGCGGTCACCGCATGAAGCGCCGAACCGTACTCGGCGCGCCGGTGTTCATGGCGGCGGCTGCGCTGCCCGGCGCACATGTCCGGGCCCAGGCTGACGGCGCTCGCGCCGTGTCGGACTGGCAGTTGGAGGCACGGCCCGTCCACACAGGCTTGAGTTCGCCGGTCGGCACGGGCTTTGACCGGGCCGGTCACCTGTACGTGGCCAACTGGTCCGGCGGGACGGTGCTGCGGTTTTCGCCGTCAGGCGAGCGGAGCACCTTCGCCAGCGGGCTCAGCGGCCCGTCCGGCTTGGCCATCGCATCGGGGGGCGACATCTTCGTGGCCTCGTACAACGAGGACCTGGTGTGGCGCTTCACGCCATCGGGCGAACGCTCTGTCTTTGTGAGCGGACTCGCCACGCCCGCAGGCCTGGCGTTCGACGCGCGTGGCCGCCTTCTGATCGCCAACCGGCGCACGAACCAGATCCTGGCCGCCCATCCGGATGGGCGCATCGACGTCGCCGCGCAGGGTCTGCAGACGCCGGTGGGTGCCGTGGAGTTGCCTGACGGCCGGCTGATGGTCAGCAACATCGCTGGAGGCATTGCCGTCGTCGGTGCGGACAAACAAGCGCGCACGGTGAACACCGATCTGCGCAGCCCTGGCCCCGGCATCGTGCGGACATCGGACGGGGCCGTCTTCGTGGTGGACTATGGCGGCAGCACTGTCAGCCGCATCGACGCCCAGGGGCGCCGCAGCATCGCGGCCGACGGCTTGTCCAGCCCCGTGGGTCTGGCCGCGTCACCCGATGGGAGCCTGATGGTGGCCACTTGGGGCGACAACGCGGTGTTCAGGATCCGCAGGCGTTGATCGACGGCGTCGGCCGGCATGGCGCGAGCCACCCGTCCAATTTCGGCATGGTCTGCTTTCGCGCCATCCTGCTGTGGCTCATGATGCTCGCGGTGCCCTTCCAGGGCTACGCCACGGCGGACTTTCATCATGCAGAGGCTCATGCCGACGCGCACCCCGATGACGGCAGTGGCGGCCTGCACGATGCGGCCCACAAGTGCGGCAACTGCGCCGCCTGGATTGCGACGACGTCGTACTGACAGAAGAGGACGTGCGCTATGCGTTGCAGCACATGCGCCGGGTTCCGGAAAAAGCCCTCGCCTCGGCACGTTCAAGAACGAGTGTGATTCGCACTTAAACCGGCGTGTGCGCCTGAAACAGGATATTTCATGCGATCCTCGGTGGTTCGACAGTAAAAAAGTATCCGTTCCGGCGGGCCGGTTTCCCGGCGCGTCCAACCACCGCGATTCACCATGGAAAACCAGCTCGCCTGGACCCTCGCCGCCTGTGCACGCATCCTGCGTCCGGTGGTCAGGCTCGCCTTGGCGATGGGTGTGAAGCACCCGCATCTGGAGGCGCTGCTGCGCGACCTGCTGCTGGAAGAGGCGCAGCGTGCCTGGCGTGCCCAGGGGGTCAAGAACCCGAACATCAGCCAGCTCTCGGTCGCCACCGGGCTCAACCGCAAGGCCGTCACGCTGAAGGTGCGCGAGGGCAGCGACCCCCTGCCGAGCACCGAGAAGTCGGCCTCGGCCAAGACCTTCACGCTGTGGCTGCAGATGCTGGTGGACGAGCCGTCGCGCAAGCGCCTGCCGGTGGTGGCGCAGAACGGCGTGCTGTCCTTCGAAACCCTGGCTCGGCACGCCAGCCGGGGCAACGTGCACCACCGGACCATCCTGGACGAGCTGGCGCGCCTGAACATGGTGGCCGAGCGGGATGGCCACGTGGAGCTGGTGACCGACGGCTTCGTGCCTGCCGAAGACTTGCAGACCATGCTCGCCTTCCTCGGCGACAACGCGCGCGACCACCTGCTCGCCGGCGTGTCGAACACCCTGCGCGAGCGCTCGCCCATGCTGGAACGCGCGGTGTACGCCAGCGGCATCACGCTGGACGACGGCGAGCAGATCCAGCGCCTGGTGCGCCAGCGCTGGAGCGTGCTGCACCATGAGCTGACCGAGCAGATGACCCGCGCCGTCGATGCCGCCGGCGAGGGCGCCACCGGCCGGATCCGCGTGGGCATCTACACCTACTACGAAGACGGTGCCGCCGATGCACCCGACGGCAACGCGGCACCGCCCCCGGCGCCCTCCGAGGCACGGTCCTAGCCGGCGCGGTGAGCGCCTGCCGGCCCGACCGCCGCCGCGGCCTACCAGAGCAGCGAATAGCCCGCGCGAGCAGGCTCATGCCGATCGCGCCATGATGTGCGCCATGGCCGATTTCTCCATCCTCGATCTCTCCCCGATCTGCGAAGGCAGCGATGCCGCGCAGTCGTTCAAGAACTCGCTGGCGCTCGCCCAGCACGGCGAGAAGCACGGCTACCGGCGCTACTGGCTGGCCGAGCACCACGGCATGCCGGGCATCGCGAGCGCCGCCACCGCGGTGCTGCTGGCCTACGTGGGGGCGGGCACCTCGACGATCCGAATCGGCGCCGGCGGCGTGATGCTGCCCAACCATTCGCCACTGGTGATCGCCGAGCAGTTCGGCACGCTCGAATCGCTCTACCCCGGCCGCATCGACCTGGGCCTGGGCCGTGCGCCGGGCTCCGACCAGCGCACCGCGCAGGCGCTGCGGCGCAACCTCGAGTCCGACTCGGACCAGTTCCCGCAGGACGTGGTCGAACTGATGGATTTCATGAGCAAGAGCCCGCGCCAGCCCGTGATGGCGGTGCCGGGCCGCGGGCTCGAGGTGCCGGTCTGGATCCTCGGATCGAGCACCTTCGGCGCGCAACTGGCGGCGCATCTCGGCCTGCCTTACGCCTTCGCCTCGCACTTCGCGCCGCAGCAGATGATGCAGGCCATTCGCATCTACCGCGAGACCTTCAAGCCTTCGGCCCAGCTCGCCAAGCCCTACGTGATGCTGGGCTTCAACGTGTTCGCGGCCGAGACCGACGAAGAAGCGCAGTTCCGCGCCAGTTCGTGGCAGCAGGCCTTCGTGAACCTGCGCAGCGGCCGGCCGGGCCGGCTGCCACCGCCGGTGAAAGACTACTACGCGAGCGTCGGCCCGTCGGAGCGCGCGCTGCTCGACTCGGTGCTGTCGTGCTCGGCCGTGGGCTCGCGCGAGACGGTGCGCGACGGCATCGCGGCGTTCATCGAGCGCACGGGTGCGGATGAGCTGATGATCACGTCGCAGGTGTATGACCATGCGACGAGGTTGCGGTCTTACGAGATCGTGGCCTCGTTGAAGGACGAAGTGGCCGTCTCGAAGGTCTGAATTCGGGCCGCCGTACCGCTGCCTGTTTGGCGCGCGCCATGTCCACCGCTCCGATCCCGAGCGCGGCACCCTCCGGGTATGCCATTTCGAGCGCGAGTGTTCCGGCAAGCCGCTCGCACCAGCCCCGCGACCATCGAAGGATGATCCCGCAGCAAGGCGGGGGTCACCATCACGGCGGCACCGTAGAGCGAGGGCACCCAGTCCCGTAACCGGCGTCGAAGGCGCCTGTCATGAGCTTGGGAACCGCATTCGCCAGCGTGTCGCCCTCGGTGAACTCGATGTCCAGACCTTCCTCCCGGAAATAGCCGCGATCGTCGGCCAGGAAGAACATGGTGGGTTTCTCCATTGATCGTTCAAACCTGCCAACAACGAAGCAAGGTTCGGTCCATTGGCGGGGCGCACCGTGGGCCCGGTTCCTGCTAACCCATGACTCCCCAATTGCCCGCCGAGGACGTCATGACCCGCTTTCGCTTCACGCGGCGCACAGCGCTGCAACTTCTGGCCGTTGGTGCCGCGACCGCGGCTGTTCCGGCGTTTGCCCAGTGGCCCGACAAGGCCGTCAAAATCATCGTGACGTTTCCGCCGGGTGGGTCGAGCGACGTGCTCGCTCGGCTGATGGCGGAGCAGTTGACGAAGAGGCTGGGGCAACCGGTGGTGGTCGACAACAAGCCAGGTGCGGGCGGCACCATCGGTGGGGCACAGGTCGCCTCGGCCGCGTCCGACGGCTACACGCTGATGCTGTCGAACACCACACCGATTGCCCTCGGCCCGTTTACTTTGGAGAGGCAGCCCTACGACCCGGTGGCGGGCTTCAGTCATATCGCGTACCTGGGCGCCGCGCCGCTCGTCATCATGGCCAGCAAGCCGTCGGGCATCAAGACATACGCCGAGTTCGAGGCAGTCGCTCGCAAGGAGGGGCACATGGATTTCGGCTCCGGGGGGCCCGGCTCGATCGGACACATCCATGGCGAGCTGCTCAAAAAGACGACGGGGATCAACATGGTGCATGTGCCGTACCGCGGCGGCGCACCCATGACCACCGATCTGATTGCCAACACCATTCCCGTGGGCATCGACGTGATCACGTCCTATGTGCCCTTCTTCAAGAGCGGACAGCTGGTGCCGCTGGCCGTGACCGGCACGCAGCGCTCGCCCCTGATGCCGGATGTCCCGACCATGCTGGAACTCAAACAGCCGAAGCTGGTGCTCGAGAATTTCTTCGGGCTGTCGGGGCCCGCGAAGGTGCCGGCGGATGTCGTGGCGCGACTCAACACGGCGTGCAACGAGGTCCTCGTCATGCCCGACATCCAGAAGAAGCTCCAAGAGCTGGGCATCGTGGCCAAACCCGAGACCGTCGCCATGTTCAACGACTTCGTCAAAGAACAGGTCAGCGTGCTGGGACCCACGGTGAAGGGGGCCGGAATCAAGCTCTAGCTCAGACCGGAAACGTCCCCGGCAACAGGATCCCCTTGTCCACGTTCCGGATGTCCGTGTGCCCGCAGAAGGCCATCGTCACGTCGAGTTCCTTGTGGATGAGCTGCAGCGCCTTGGTCACGCCGGCCTCGCCCATCGCGCCCAGGCCGTAGGCCATCGCGCGGCCGATCATGGTGCCGCGGGCGCCGAGGGCCCAGGCCTTGAGCACGTCCTGGCCGCTGCGGATGCCGCCGTCCATCCAGACCTCGATCTTCGAGCCGACCGCATCGACGATCGGCGGCAGCGCCTCGATGCTCGAGGGCGCGCCGTCGAGCTGCCGGCCGCCGTGGTTGCTCACGACGATGGCGTCGGCACCGACGTCAACGGCCAGCTGCGCGTCTTCGGCGACCATGATGCCCTTCAGGATCAGCTTGCCGCCCCATTGCTTCTTGACCCACGCGATGTCGGCCCACGACAGCGTCGGGTCGAACTGCTCGTTGGTCCAGGCCGAGAGCGAATTCATGTCGCTCACGCCCTTCACGTGGCCCACCAGGTTGCCGAAGGTGCGGCGCTTGGTGCCGAGCATGCCCAGGCACCAGCCGGGCTTGGTGGCGAGGTTGATCATGTTCCGCAGCGTCGGCCGCGGCGGTGCGGTCAGGCCGTTCTTCAGGTCCTTGTGGCGCTGGCCGATCACCTGCAGGTCGAGCGTGAGCACCAAGGCGCTGCACCTGGCGACGCGGGCGCGCTCGATCATGCGGGCCATCGATTCGCGGTCGCGCATCATGTAGAGCTGAAACCAGAAGGGCGCGCTGGTGTTCGCCGCGATGTCTTCGATCGAGCAGATGCTCATGGTCGAGAGCGTGAACGGGATGCCGAACTTCTCGGCCGCGCGCGCGGCGTGGATCTCGCCGTCGGCATGCTGCATGCCGGTCAGGCCCACCGGCGCGATCGCCACCGGCATCTTCGCCATCTGGCCGACCATCGTGGTGGCCAGCGTGCGGCCTTCCATGTTCACCGCCACGCGCTGGCGCAGCTTGATCTTCTTGAAGTCTTCGCTGTTGGCGCGGTAGGTGCTCTCGGTCCACGAGCCCGAGTCGGCGTAGTCGTAGAACATGCGCGGCACACGCTTTTCGGCGAGGACGCGCAGATCTTCGATGGTCGTGATCACGGTCATTTGACGACCATCAGGGTGAAGGGCCAGACGTAGGCTTGCATGGTGACGTAGAGACCGACCAGGCAGGCCAGCGCGATGGAGTGGAAGAAGACGTAGCGGAGGATATCGCCTTCGTGGTTGAACCAGCGGGTGGCGGTGGAGGCGACGACGATCGATTGCGCATCGATCATCTTGCCCATCACGCCGCCCGAGCTGTTGGCCGCGCCCATCAGGTTGGGTGACAGGCCGAGCTGGTCGGCCGCTACCTTCTGCATGCCGCCGAAGAGCACGTTCGATGCGGTGTCGGAGCCGGTCAGCGCGACGCCCAGCCAGCCCATCAGCGTGCCGAAGAAGGGATAGAACACCCCGGTGTTGGCGAAGGCCAGGCCGAGCGTGGTGTCGGTGCCCGAGTAGCGGGTGAGCGTGCCGAGGGCGAGCATGAGCACGATGGTCAGCAGCGAATACTTCACCAGCCAGACCGTCTTGAAGAAGGTGCGCGCGATGGCGGCCGGGTTGTACTTCATGAAAATCGCGCTCACTACCGCCGACAGCAAGATCGCGGT
The DNA here is from genome assembly GCF_051216635.1 of Variovorax sucrosi. Classification (NCBI taxonomy): domain Bacteria; kingdom Pseudomonadati; phylum Pseudomonadota; class Betaproteobacteria; order Burkholderiales; family Comamonadaceae; genus Variovorax; species Variovorax sucrosi. The sequence continues at coordinate 301,540 of NZ_JBPJZU010000005.1, forward strand.
GCCGGTGGCCGACAGGATGTTGAGCGTGTAGATGGCGCCTTCCTTTGTGGGCTGCGGCACGACGGGCGGCATTTTCTCGATCAGGTTGTGCAGCCCGCCCATCGGAAACGCGGGCGCGAACAGGCCGTTGAGCCAGGTCTTGACCACCGGCAGGCCCCAGATGAAGACGAAGACCGACAGGATGACCCAGGGCATCCAGGCGCGCACCAGGTCGGCACGGCTGTGCTGCGTCAGAGGTTGCGGCGGCTTGGCTTCGTGGGCGCTGATGTCCTTGCCGCGCAGCGAGGCCGAGGTCCAGATCGTCTTGGGCTTCCACACGCGCAGGAAGGCGACCAGGCAGGCCATCGAGACGATGGCCGCGATGATGTCCACCAGCTCCGGTCCGATGAAGTTCGACACCAGGTACTGCGGGATCGCGAAGGACAGGCCCGTCACCAGGATGGCGGGCCAGATTTCCATCATGCCCTTGCGCCCGGCGAAGGCCCAGATCAGCCAGAAGGGCACCAGCAGCGAGAAGAAGGGCAGTTGCCGGCCGACCATGGCCGTCACCTCCATCAGGTCGTAGCCGTGCACCTTGGCCAGCGTGATCACGGGCGTGCCCAGCGCGCCGAAGGCCACCGGCGCGGTGTTCGCGATCAGCGAAAGCCCCGAGGCCGCCAGTGGCGAAAAGCCCAGGCCGATCAGGATGGCTGCCGTCACGGCCACCGGCGTGCCGAAGCCGGCTGCGCCCTCGAAGAAGGCGCCGAAGCAAAAGGCGATCAGCAACAGCTGGATGCGCCGGTCTTCGGTGATGCCCGAGAGCGAATCCTGCAGCACCTTGAAGCTGCCGTTCTGCTCGGTGAGCTGGTGCAGGAAGATGATGTTGAGCACGATCCAGCCGATCGGCAGCAGGCCGGTGAAGCCGCCGAACAGTGCCGCGCGCCCGGCCATGTCTGCCGGCATCCCGTACGCGAAGATGGCCACGAGAATCGCGGCCCCCAGCCCCATCCCGGCTGCGACGTGCGCCTTGATGTGGAAGAAGCCGAGTGCGGCGAGCATGACCACCACCGGGATCGCCGCCAGCGCGGTCGAGATGATCATGTTGCCGAAGGGGTCGTAGATTTGTTGCCAGGGCATGTCTTGCTCCGTTCGTTGGCGATCAGTCGGGCTTGATGCCGGCCTTGACGACGATCTCTTTCCAGACCTTCTGCTGCGCGGCGATGAAGGCGCCGAACTGCTCGGGCGTGTCGCCCACGCCCAGGGCGGAGTCGTGCGCGAAGCGCTCGGTCACCGGGCCGGTGCGCAGCGCCTTGAGGCTTTCCTCCTGCAGCCGCTTGACCACCGGTGCGGGCGTGCCGGCCGGCACCAGCAGGCCGTACCACTGCGAGGTCTCGAAGCCCTTGTAGCCGCTCTCGGCGATGGTCGGCACGTCGGGCAGCGCGCCGATGCGCTGGGCCGAACCCACCGCCAGCGCGCGCAGCTTGCCGCTCTTGATGAAGGCCGAGATGCTGGGCAGGCCGTTCATCGCGACCTGGGTGCGGCCGGCCAGCAGGTCGGTCATCTGCGGGCCGCTGCCGCGGTAGGGGATGTGGGTCATGAAGAAGCCGGCCGTCAGCTTGAGGTATTCCATGCTCAGGTGGCCCGAGCTGCCGTTGCCGGCCGACGAGTAGTTGAGCTTGGCCGGGTTGGCCTTGGCGTAGGCGATGAACTCCTTGAAGGTTTTCACCGGCACGTCCGGGTGCACCACCAGCACGTTCGGCACCTTGGCCAGCAGCGTGACGGGCACGAAGTCCTTGTTCACGTCGTAGGGCTGGTTCGTCAGCATGTACGGGTTGACCGCCAGCGTGCCGACATGGCCGAGGATCAGCGTGTAGCCATCGGCGCCGGCCTTGGCGACATCCTGCATCGCGATGGTGCCGGCGGCGCCGGGCTTGTTCTCGACAAAGACGCTCTGGCCCAGCTGCTTGGTGAGCTCACCCGCCACCGAGCGCGCCACCACCTCGCTGGAGCCACCGGGGGCGAAGGGCACGACCAGGCGGATCGGCTTCTGCGGCCAGGTGCCCTGAGCGTGCAGGGCGCCGGTGCCGCTGGCGGCCAGCAGCGCGATCGACTGGCAGACCCGGCGGCGCGACACCGGCGCGCCGGTGGGCAGGATGGAGGGGACGGGCATGGGCGCTCCTGTTGTGATGTTTGTCACCGCATTGTGGAAGCGTGGGGCCGGCCATGCAGTCGCCGGCGTGTCGGGGATTTCCCGCATGCGGGCAGCGATCGGCCGGGGCGGGGACAATGGCGGCCCTATGAAAAAGCAACGCATCGTGGTCGGCCTGAGCGGCGGGGTCGACTCCGCCGTCACCGCGCACCTGCTCCAGCAGCAGGGCCACGAGGTGGTCGGCATCTTCATGAAGAATTGGGAAGACGACGACGACAGCGAGTACTGCTCGTCGAACATCGACTTCGTCGACGCGGCCAGCGTGGCCGACGTGCTGGGCATCGAGATCGAGCATGTCAACTTCGCGGCCGACTACAAGGACCGCGTCTTCGCCGAGTTCTTGCGCGAATACCAGGCCGGCCGCACGCCCAACCCCGACGTGCTGTGCAACGCCGAGATCAAGTTCAAGGCCTTCCTCGACCACGCGATGCGGCTGGGCGCCGAGAAGATCGCCACGGGCCACTATGCGCGCGTGCGCTTGAACGACGACACGGGGCATCACGAATTGCTCAAGGGCCTCGACCCGGCCAAGGACCAGAGCTATTTCCTGCACCGCCTGAACCAGGCGCAGCTGTCGAAAACGCTGTTCCCGGTCGGCGAGCTGCACAAGACCGAGGTGCGGCGCATCGCCGACGCCATCGGCCTGCCCAACGCGAAGAAGAAGGACTCGACCGGCATCTGCTTCATCGGCGAGCGACCCTTCCGCGAGTTCCTTAACCGCTACATCTCCAAGGAACCCGGCCCGATCAAGGACGAGCGCGGCCGCACGCTGGGCGAGCACCAGGGCCTGAGCTTCTACACCCTCGGCCAGCGCCAGGGCCTGGGCATCGGCGGCGTGAAGGCCAGGGGTGCGCAGCGCGGTACCGGCGACCATTCGCCCTGGTTCGTGGCGCGCAAGGACATGGAGAAGAACACGCTGTGGGTGGTGCAGGGGCACGACCATCCGTGGCTGCTGTCGCAGGCGCTGACGGCCGACGACGCGAGCTGGGTGGCGGGCGCGGCCCCGGCGGCGGGCGGGTACGCGGCCAAGTCGCGTTACCGGCAGACCGACGCGGCCTGCCGCCTGGCCGAAGGCGCCGATGGTGCGTTCGCACTCGACTTCCCCCAAGCGCAATGGGCGGTGACGCCGGGCCAGTCGGCGGTGCTCTACGACGGCGAGGTGTGCCTCGGTGGCGGCGTGATTGCCGGCGCGGCCTGAGCGGGCCGGGGCCGGCTCAGCGCGCTTGCGGCGCGTATACCGACGCGTCGGTGTGGATCAGCGCCAGCGGGTAGCGTTGGCCGGCCAGGTGGTCTTCGATGCACTGCAGCAGCAGCGGACTGCGATGACGCTCGACGCTGGCGCGGATTTCGTCGGGCGTCATCCACAGCGCGCGCACGATGCCGTCGTCCAGTGCGCGGCCGGACTCGACAGCGCCCAGCGTGCCGGAGAAGGCGAAACGCAGGTAGGTGATGTCCCCTTCGCCGTCGCGCCCTTCGGTGCGCGTGGCCGGCTGGCGCTGGAAACGCGCCATGTAGATGCCCACCAGTGCGGTGGGCGTGAAGTGGTGGGCCGTTTCCTCCAGGGCTTCGCGGGCGCAGCCTTCGGCCGGCGATTCGCCCGGGTCGAGGTGGCCGGCCGGCGTGTTGAGCCGAAGGCCGTGCGAGGTGTGTTCTTCGACCAGCAGAAAGCGGCCGTCGCGTTCGATCACCGCGGCGACGGTGACGTTGGGCCTCCAGCGCAGGTCCGGCATGCCGCGGCCTCCGGTCAGCGCAGCACGTAGCCGCTGAAGCGCCAGATGCTGTCGCGGTCGAGGTGGAAGCTGACCAGCTCGCGCACCATCGCCGCCGGCTTGTTGGCGAAGCGGGTCTCGTATTCGACGCTGACGTATTGCCCCGCCAGGTCGGCGTCGGCGTCGTTCACCACCTGGCGGTTGACCGCGACCCAGGTGCGCTGCTGCGCTGCGCCCATCGGCGCTCGCGCCTTGGTCACCTGGTTGATGAACTCGGCGCGCGTGACGCGCTTGCGCGCCGCCGCTGCGGCGCCGTCCCACAGCTCACCGGCCTTGGCCTGGTCGACCATCTGGATCGCCTGCAGCCCGCCGCGCACCATGTCGCTGGGCTCGACGTCCTGCGCGGCGGCCAGGCCGAGCCAGCCGGCCAGCGTCACGGTCAAGAACAGCCTCATCATCCGGATCATTGCTTCATTCCTTGTCGTTGGTCACGGCTTCGATGTCGGCCGTGGTGGGTTGGGGGAGCACCAGGGTGACGGTGCAGCCCAGGTCGGCTGCGCTGTCGATTTCGATCGTTCCGCCATGTCGCTGCACGACGGTCCGCACCAGCAGCAAGCCCAGCCCCACGCCATGGACCTGCGGATGGCTTTCGCGGTGCAGTCGGTGAAAGGGCTGGAACAACTGTGACTGTAGCTCGGCGGGAATGCCGGGGCCGTGGTCCTGCACCGACAGCGCCCAGCTGCCGGCGCGCGCCTGCACGCTGCAGGGCAGCATCGCGCCGACGGGCGAATACTTCAGCGCATTGCTCAGTACGTTGGTCAGGGCGCGCGTCAGCAGGCTGCGGTCGGCCACGCACAGGGCTTCGTCGAGCGTGGTGATCAGCTGCACCTGCACCTGCTTCTTGCGCGCCATGACCCAGGCGTTGTCGATCGCCTGATGCAGCAGGTCCAGCAGGTCCAGCACCTCGGCGCGGAAGGGTTGTGCTTCGGCCCGCGCCAGATTGACGAAGCCGTCCGCCAGCTCGAGGCCGGTGAGCGCATGCCGCTCGATGCGGCCGAGCAGGGCCGCGCCATTCAAGCTGGCGGGCCGGGTCCGCGCGAGCTCGAGCGCGGTCAGGATCGATGCGCTCGGTTCGCGGATGTCGTGGGAGATGAAGCGCAGCGCCTCGTCGCGCTGGCTCTGTGCGTTGCGCATCGTCGTGATGTCGACCAGTGCGCTCATCCAGCCGGCATGCTGGTTGCGTGCGTCGAAGAAAGGCACGCAGCGCAGCAGCAGGATGCGGCCGGCCGCATCCTCGCCCTCGCCCAGGATCGGGCCCAACGTGGGCGCACGCAGCGCGCCGGGCAGGACCATCGGACCGCCGGTGGTGCGCCAGCGCAGGTCGGCCAGCAGGGCGTGCGCGTCCTGCCCGACCAGGGCCGGCGCCGACGTCTTCCAGTGCCGGGCCGCCGCCAGGTTGGCGATGAAGACGAGGCCGCTGCGGTCGAGCACCAGCGTGGCGTCCGCCATGTGGTCGATGCCGTCGCGCACGAAGCGGTGCAGGTCGCGCATGCGCAGGCCGGCGGCGGAGGTCGCCGCCATCTGCCGGTCCAGGAAGTCACCGGTCAGGTGCGGGGGGCGGGGCACCGGCATCCCGTCCATGGTGTCGTTGAGCTGCTCGGTGCCCCAGCGCAGGTAGCGCAGCGCCGCCGTCAGCCGCATCAGGCTCCACAGCGGATAGACCAGCGTCAGGCCCAGGAAGCCGGCCGCCGGCGCGAACTGGATGCCGACCCATGGCCGCGCGTTGTGCAGGCCCAGCCCTAGCGCCAGCATGGCGCAGATCAGGGCCGCCACGGCGACCGGCCGCAGCCACAGCAGGCCGAGCAGCCCGACGACCATGGGAATCAGGTTGTAAGCCAGGTCCTGCCACGGGGTGGCGACCACCACCCGGCGGTCGTTCGTCAGGGCCTGGAGCACGCTGGCGAAGATCTCGACGCCGGGCATCAGGCCGGTGGGCTTGGGGGCGGACGTGGCATAGGTGTCGCCCAGACCGGCTGCCGTCGAGCCAACCAGCACGTAGCGGTTGCGGAAGGTGCCCGGCGGCACGCTACCGCGCAGCACATCGATGTACGAGACGGTGGGGAAGGGCGGCGCGCCGTCGGTGAAGATGACCACTTCGTGGTGGCTGCGCACCCAGGGGCCGGGACCGGATGCGGGCAGCCGGCGCGCATCGGGCTCCTCCGGCATCGCCAGGTCCCGTCCGTAGGCATCGGCCGCCTGCTGGAGTGCCAGCGCGAAGTGCGGCCAGGCCCGGCCCGCGAAGCCCTCGCGCAGGTAGACACTGCGCACGATGCCGTCTTCGTCGATCGACAGGTGCGCATGCCCGATGGCGGAGGCGGCGTCGGCCAGCATCGGCACCGGCAGCAACTCGGACTGCGACAGCGAGCCGCGTGACTGCAGGGCCATCGGCAACACGACGCAACCGGCGTCGGCGATGCCGGCGGCCAGCACCGCGTCGTCGCGCGGATGCTCCTGGTCGGGTTCGGTCAGCAACAGATCGAGGCCGATGCACCGCGGGCCGTCGGCCGCGATGCGCCGCAGCAGTTCGGCATGAAGCGCCCGCCGCCACGGCCAACGGCCGATCGTCGCCATGCTCTTCTCGTCGATCGCCACGATCACGATGTCCTTGGATGGCGGCTGCCGCATGTCGGCACGGGCGTTGTCCTGCAGCATGCGGTCGAAGCGCGGCATCGGCTGCGTCAGCGTCAGCAGGGTGACCAGGAACACCAGCCCGCAGGCCAGCAGGAGCCAGGGCAGCCGGTTCAGCAGCATCCGGTGCATCCGGGCGCGCCTGCCCGGGCGCCCGCGCGGCTCGCGGCGCGAGGGCGACCCGTCGGGCGGGGGCACTGCGGGCATGCGAACCCTCAAGGCCGATCGACCGGTACGCCATCGCTGGAATTCAGCGTGCCGCCATCGAGGGTCCGCACCACCGGACCGACCCGCACGCGGCGTGCCGGAGAAAAGGGGCCGACCAGGCCGGAGGCATCGCGGGCCTGCAGCCGCACGTGGTAGCTGCCGCGCGGCACGCCGCGCAGGGTCCAGGAGGGCGTGTCCAGGTCCATGTCGAGCAGCGGCGCGGCGAAGTCGGGCTCGCGCGCCAGTTGCGCCCGGAAGGTCTGGCCGGCCTCCGCCTGCCAGCGCAGCGTCGGCGTCTCACTGGTCTCGTCGAGTTCCACCCCAAGCACGGCCGGCGCTGCGACCACGGTAAACGGTTGCGGCGCCGCAAACGGGCCGCGCCGCAGCGACCCGCTCGCCGCTCGCACCACCGAGGCCGCACGCCACCAATAGTCTCCCGGCGCGAGCGTTGCAACACCGAAGCGGCAGGTACCCTGGCGCACCTTGTCGAGCACCGGGTGCGTGAAGTCGGCCGTCGGCGCGACCTGCAGGTGCACACCGTCGGCGCCGGCGACGTCGGAGCAGACCAACTGGCCGATGTCGGCGGTCAGGCGTGCGCCCGGGGCGGGTGCCTGATAGAGCGGAGGCACCGGTCGCGCATGGACGCGGATGCGCAGGCGAGACTCGGCACCGGCGAGCCCGTCCGCGTCGACGGTGCGCACGCTCAGGAGGTAGTCGCCGTCGTCCAGGGCCGGGAATTGCACGCGGCGCGTGGGAAAGATGCCGTTGCGCGCCACCGCATGCATGTCTGCATCGGGCGCGATGCGCACCTCGTAGCCGGATGCCGTTGGCGCCAGCGGCGGCAGATGCAGGATGAACAGGTCCGCGTCTTCGAAGGAAGCGGGGACGGTGGAGAGGTCCGGCGCGCTCGGCAACGCCGTTCGGCGGCCCAGCTGGCCGTCGGTTGCGACCACGGCGCCTTCGCCGGCCTGAAGGTCGGTGCTGCGGGGGCTACGGAACTTCGGCTTGCGGGGCTGGAGCTTCACCACGCCTTCGGCCACCCCCGCGGAGACCCGGCCGTCGGCCGCCACCGAGACGTCGAAACGCGTGCCGCGCACGCTGGCCACGGCGCCGGGGGCATGGATCTCGAAGCGGCGGCCCTTGGGTTGTGGCGCGACATCGGATTCGACCCTCCCGCGGCGTACGTCGATGACCGATTCGTACGGGCCGGTCGCCCGCTTGCTGCGCAGCCGCTTGAGCTCCACGTCGGACTCGGCCAGCACCCGCACGACCGACCCGTCGGCCAGCCGCAGCCGGAGATAGCCGTCCTTGGGGACCTGGATGCGCGTGCCTTCCGTGACGGCATCGCCCGCGACGAGCGGGGCGGCCGGATCGTCCGTGGCCGGCGCACCCTTGCCGGCCGCGCTCGGCCCCACGCCCAGCGCACGGCCCTGAACGAATTCGACGCTGGCCGTCGCAAAACCGGCGGGTCGCAGCAGCCGGCGCGGCACGCGGACCACGGTGCCCGGCACCAACGTGTGCGGGTCATCGATCTTGTTCAACGACTGCAGCTCGCGCCATTGCGATGGCGAGCGGAGGTAGCGCTCGCCCAGCGCCTGCAGCGTGTCGCCCGCGACCACGCGGTGCCGCACATCGCCTCCGGGCGGCGCGGCTTGCACGCTGCCCAGGGCCAGCAACCCGGCCAGCAGCATCGCGGACAGGTGCCCGCGAAACACCAGCGCGGCCCTCATGGGGCGGTGCTGTTCGGCCCGCGTGTGACGGAAAGGTCCGTGCCTTCGATGGCCTCCAGCCGGTAGCCCAGGCCATAGATGGCAGAGAGCAGGAAGCCGTTGGACGGCCGGAGGTCGAGCTTGGTCCGAAGCCGGGAGATGTGAGTGTCCAGCGAGCGCGACGGGTTCTCGGCGCCCAGACCCCAGACCGCTTCGCGCAGGTGTTCGCGCGACAACAGGCGCCCGAGGTTCTGGAACAGGAACAGGGCCAGCTCGTACTCGCGGTGCTTCAGCTCGGACGTCTCGCCCTTGACCTTCAGCACCCGCGAGTGCGGATAGAAGTGGTAAGGCCCGAAGATGAGTTCGGGCTCGTGCTGTGCCGGATAGGCGCGCCGCAGCAGCGCACGCACACGGGCTTCGAGTTCGCCCACCCGGATCGGCTTGACCATGAAGTCGTCGGCGCCGGCGCGCAGGCCTTCGACCATGTCGGCCTCTTCGCGCCGGTTGGTGACGAACAGGATGGGAAGCCGACTGTTGAGGTCCTCGCGAATGGCCTGCACCACCGCGGGGCCCTGAACGTCCGGCAGCGTCCAGTCGAGGATCAGAAGGTCGTAACTCTGCTGCCGCAGTTCACGCAGGAGGGATCGGCCCTCCGAGAATCCATGACACTCGTGACCAATGCCCTCCATCGTCGTTTTGATGAGGTCGAGCTGGCCCGACTCGTCGTCAAGCGCTGCAATTCGCATTTTTCTTACTCCCTTGATTGACGGCGCGAGTCTAGGTGCCCGATACCGTCATCCACCATTGTGGCAAGTCTTGCAACTGTCAACTAGTGCATTGAACGCAATCTCAATGGTTAACAATTGTCATTAAGTGCCAAAGTTCCGGTTTACGAATTTGCGTGTCAACCGGCGGGCCGTCGCGTGCTTACAGTGATTGCCGCATGGATGCCGCAGCAAAGGAGCAGCAAGTGAAAAGCAACGGTCTGGGGTTCGCGCCGGGCGTAGACGCGGCGGAACGACGACGTCCCCGCTCGCTCGCGCCAGGACGTGCCCGCCTCGGCGTCGCCGGATATCTCTGCGCGCTGGCGGCGGCGGCGCTCTCGGCTTGCGGAACCCATGTCAGCGAGGGCCTGCGCGACGATGGGGAGGTCCGCCAGGTGGTCTTTCCGCCGATCCAGCACGCGACGTGGCCCGACGGCATCTTCCCCGACCGGACGGTGCTGCGCGAACTCGAGCCCGGGGTGCGGAAGGCGCAACTGTTGCACTGGTTCGGTCCGCCGCACTTCAGCGAAGGCATCGGGGCGGTTCGCGAGTGGGACTACATCTTCCATTTCTACAGCGGCGGCGGCATCACGACCTGCCAGTACAAGGTGCTCTTCGACAGCCGCTACGTCGCCCGCCGTTTCCATTGGCGTCCCGACGCGTGCGGGCAATGGTTGTCACCGGCACTGAGGCCGACGAAGTCGGCGAGCGTCGCGCCCTGAGCGACAGCCGCGAGAATGGGCGCGCGCCCGCCGCGCCCGGTCAGCCAAACGTCTTCGGGTAAGCTCGGCGCGCAAAACAACGCAGCCCGCTGCTGCCCGAGGAGATTCCCCATGTTGATTGGCGTTCCGGCCGAGACAGTGGCCGGCGAGACCCGAGTGAGCGTGACGCCCGAGACAGCCAAGAAGCTGGTGGCGCAGGGGCATGCGGTGGCGGTGCAGTCGGGCGCCGGGCTTGCCGCCAGCGCGGTCGACGCGGCCTACGAGGCGGCGGGCGCACAGATCACCGATGCGGCAGGCGCCTTCGGCGCCGAGATCGTGCTGAAGGTCCGAGCGCCGTCGGACACCGAGGCTGCGCTGCTGAAGCCCGGCACCGTGGTCGTTGGCATGCTCAACCCCTTCGATTCCGCCGGCCTGCAACGTCTTGCCGAGGCCGGCGCCACGGCCTTCGCCCTGGAGGCGGCCCCGCGCACCACCCGTGCCCAGAGCATGGACGTGTTGTCCTCGCAAGCCAACATCGCCGGCTACAAGGCCGTGATGATCGCGGCCAATGCCTACCAGCGCTTCTTCCCCATGCTGATGACCGCCGCCGGCACGGTGAAGGCCGCGCGCGTCGTCATCCTCGGTGTCGGCGTGGCCGGTCTGCAGGCCATCGCCACGGCCAAGCGGCTGGGCGCCGTGATCGAGGCGAGCGACGTACGCCCCAGCGTGAAGGAGCAGGTGGAGTCGCTCGGCGGCAAGTTCATCGAGGTGCCCTACGAGACGGCCGAAGAGAAGGAGGCCGCGGTCGGCGTGGGCGGCTATGCGCGGCCGATGCCGGCCAGCTGGCTCGCCCGTCAGCAGGCCGAGGTGGCCAAGCGGGTGGCGCAGGCCGACATCGTCGTCAGCACCGCGCTGATCCCCGGTCGGGCCGCGCCCACCCTCATCACCGAGGACATGGTCCGGTCCATGAAGCCCGGCTCCGTCATCGTGGACATCGCCGCGGGCAAGGGTGCGGGCGGTGTCGGCGGCAACTGCCCGTTGACCGAGACCGACCGCACGGTCGTCAAGCACGGCGTGACGCTGGTCGGCGAGACCAACCTGCCGGCGCTGGTGGCGGCCGACGCATCCTCGCTCTATGCGCGCAACGTGCTCGACTTCCTGAAGCTCATCCTGCCCAAGGACGGCGGCTTGAAGATCGACCTGGAAGACGACATCGTGGCGGCGTGCCGGGTCACGCAGGACGGCCAGGTCACCCGCACATAAGAACAAGGAGCCAAGCCATGGACACCGCCGTTTCTCACACCGTCATCAACCTGATCATCTTCGTGCTGGCCATCTATGTGGGCTACCACGTGGTGTGGACCGTCACGCCCGCACTGCACACGCCGCTGATGGCGGTGACCAACGCGATCTCGGCGATCGTGATCGTCGGCGCGATGCTGGCGGCCGCGCTCACCGAGACCACGCTGGGCAAGACCATGGGCGTGCTCGCCGTGGCGCTGGCGGCGGTCAATGTGTTCGGTGGCTTTCTTGTCACGCGGCGCATGCTGGAGATGTTCAAGAAGAAAGAGAAGAAGGCGCCCGCTTCCCACAAGGGAGACGCAGCATGAGCATGAGCATGGACGTGGTCACGCTGCTGTACCTGGTGGCGTCGGTCTTCTTCATCCAGGCGCTCAAGGGCCTGAGCCACCCGACCACCTCGATCCGCGGCAACATGTTCGGCATGGCCGGCATGGCGATCGCCGCGCTGACCACCGCCGCATTGATTGTCGAACTCGCCGGTGGCAAGGCGCTTGGTCTGGGCTGGGTGCTGCTGGGCCTGCTGGTGGGCGGCACGGCCGGCACCATCGCCGCCCGGCGCGTCGAGATGACCAAGATGCCCGAGCTGGTGGCCTTCATGCACAGCATGATCGGCCTGGCGGCGGTGTTCATCGCGGTGGCCGCGGTGGCCGAACCCTGGGCCTTCGGCATCTCGGCGCACGCCGCGCCGATCCCGGGCGGCAACCGCATCGAGCTCGCGCTCGGCGCCTTCATCGGCGCGGTGACCTTCACCGGTTCGATCATCGCGTTTGGCAAGCTCTCGGGCAAATACAAGTTCCGTCTGTTCCAGGGCGCGCCGGTTCAGTTCAAGGGCCAGCACATCCTCAACGCCGTGCTCGGCCTGGCGGCGGCCTTCTTCGTGTTCGGCTTCTGGCATTCGCAGAGCTGGATCGACATCGTGCTGGTCATTGCGCTGGGCTTCGCGCTCGGCGTGCTGTTGATCATCCCGATCGGCGGGGCCGACATGCCGGTCGTGGTGTCGATGCTCAACAGCTACTCGGGCTGGGCCGCTGCCGGCATCGGCTTCAGCCTGAACAACGCGATGCTGATCATTGCCGGCTCGCTGGTGGGCAGCTCGGGCGCGATCCTGAGCTACATCATGTGCAAGGCGATGAACCGCAGCTTCTTCAACGTGATCCTGGGCGGCTTCGGTGGCGATGCGACCGCGGCGGCCACGGGCGGTGCGGTGCAGCGCAGCGTGAAGAGCGGCAGCGCCGACGACGCGGCCTTCGTGCTGAGCAACGCCGAGACGGTCGTCATCGTGCCGGGCTACGGCCTGGCGGTGGCGCGCGCGCAGCATGCGGTCAAGGAGCTTGCGGCAAAGCTCACCGAAAAGGGGATCACGGTCAAGTACGCGATCCACCCGGTGGCCGGGCGCATGCCGGGCCACATGAACGTGCTGCTGGCCGAGGCCGAGGTGCCCTACGACCAGGTCTTCGAGATGGAGGACATCAACGGCGAGTTCGGTCAGGCCGACGTGGCCATCATCCTGGGGGCCAACGATGTCGTGAACCCGGCCGCGCACACCAAGGGCAGCCCGATCTACGGCATGCCGATCCTGGAGGCCTACAAGGCCAAGACCGTGATCGTGAACAAGCGCTCCATGGCTGCGGGCTATGCGGGTCTGGACAACGAACTGTTCTACATGGACAAAACCATGATGGTCTTCGGCGACGCCAAGAAGGTGGTCGAGGACATGGGCAAGGCGATCGAGTAGCCCGCTGCGGCTCCGAGCGGTGCCGACCTGCCGGCGTCGCATTCTTTTCTTTCTGACGTGGAGACAACGACATGACCGATCGTCCCTGGCTCGGCAGCTATCCGCCGGGTGTCCCGGCCGACATCGATCCTTCGCAGTACAACTCGCTGGTCGGGCTGATGGACGAGAGCTTTTCGAAGTATGCCGATCGAACCGCCTACAGCTTCATGGGCACGGACGTGAGCTACGCCAGCGTCGACCGTCACAGCCGCGCCTTCGCCGGCTACCTGCAGGGGCTGGGGCTGGTCAAGGGCGACCGGGTCGCTGTGATGATGCCGAACTGCCCGCAGTACCCGATCGCGGTCGCGGGCATCCTGCGGGCCGGGCTGATCCTGGTCAACGTCAACCCGCTCTACACGCCGCGGGAGCTCGAGCACCAGTTGCAGGACAGCGGCGCGAAGGCCATCGTCATCATGGAGAACTTCGCCGCGACGCTGCAGCACTGCCTGGCGTCCACACCGGTCAAGCACATCGTGCTCGGCGCGATGGGCGACCGCCTGGGCCTGCTGAAGGGCTCGCTCGTGAACTACGTGGTGCGCAAGGTCAAGAAGCTCGTGCCGCCCTATCAGCTGCCCCACGCCGTGCGTTTCAATGCGGCGCTGGGCGAGGGCGCCTCACGCGGCATGAGGCCGTCGACCATCGGCCCCGACGACGTCGCGGTGCTGCAGTACACCGGCGGCACCACCGGCGTGTCGAAGGGCGCGGTGCTGCTGCACCGGAACATCATCGCCAACGTGCTGCAATCCGAGGCCTGGAACGACCCGGTGATGCAGAAGGTGCCGGCCGACGAACAACCGACCAGCGTGTGCGCGCTGCCGCTGTATCACATCTTCGCCTTCACGGTGAACATGATGCTGGGCCTGCGCACCGGCGGGAAAGTGATCCTCATCCCGAACCCGCGCGACATGGCCGCCACGCTGAAGGAGCTGTCCAAGCACACCTTCCATTGCTTCCCGGCCGTCAACACGCTGTTCAACGGCATCGCAAACCATGCCGACTTCGGCACCGTGAACTGGAAGAACCTGAAGGTTTCCGTCGGCGGCGGCATGGCGGTGCAAGGGGCCGTGGCCAAGCTCTGGCTGGAGAAGACCGGCTGCCCGATTTGCGAGGGCTATGGCCTGTCGGAGACATCGCCCTCGGTCAGCTGCAACCCGACCACCAGCCAGGCCTACACCGGCACCATCGGCGTGCCGCTGCCGAGTACGTACATGACGCTGCTCGACGACGCCGGCCAACCGGTCGCGCCCGGGCAGTCCGGCGAGATCGCGATCAAGGGTCCGCAGGTGATGGCGGGCTACTGGCAGCGGCCGGACGAGACCGCGAAGGTCATGACGCCCGACGGCTGGTTCAAGTCGGGCGACATCGGCATCGTCGACGAGCGCGGCTTCTTCAAGATCGTCGACCGCAAGAAGGACATGATCCTGGTGTCGGGCTTCAACGTGTACCCGAACGAGATCGAGGACGTGGCCTCCATGATGCCGGGCGTGCTCGAATGCGCTGCGGTCGGCGTGGCCGACGACAAGACCGGCGAGGCCGTCAAGCTGGTCATCGTCAAGAAGGACCCCGCCCTCACCGAGGAGCAGGTGCGTGACTACTGCCGCGAGAACCTCACCGGCTACAAGCGGCCGAAGGTGATCGAGTTCCGCACCGACATGCCCAAGACGCCGGTCGGCAAGATCCTGCGACGCGAGCTGCGCGACGTGAAAAAGTGAGCGCCGCGGTGCGCGCCGCCGCGCCCATCGCCATCGTCGCGGCCATGCACGAGGAACTGGCAGCGGTGCTCGACCTCATGCCCGACGAGCGCAAGGTCGTGGTGGCGGGCCGCGCGTTCTGGCAGGGGCATCTGCACGGGCACGAAGTCGTCGCGGTGCTCGCGCGCATCGGCAAGGTCGCGGCGGCCACGACGGCGGCCGTGCTGGCCGAGCGTTTCCAGGTCGGCCGCGTCGTCTTCACGGGCGTGGCGGGTGGCCTCGGTGTCGGCGTGCAGGTCGGCGACGTGGTGGTGGCCAGCGAGTTCCTGCAACACGACATGGATGCCTCGCCGATCTTTCCGCGCCACGAGGTGCCGCTCTACGGCCGCAGCCGGTTCTCTGCAGATGCCGATCTGGCCTCGGCACTGTGCGAAGCGGCGCGCGCAGCGTTGCCGCAGGCGCGGGTGCATCGAGGTCTGGTCATCAGCGGCGACCGCTTCGTCTCCACCACGGCAGAGGCCCGTGCGCTGCAGGCCGAGTTGCCCGACGCGCTCGCGGTGGAGATGGAAGGCGCCGCATTCGCGCAGGTATGCCATGACTTCGGTGTGCCCTTTGCAGCGGTTCGCACGATCTCCGACCGCGCAGACGACGCCGCGCATGGGGACTTCCTGCAGTTCATCCGTACGGTCGCCAGCCCGTATTCGGCGGCGATCGTCGAGACGCTGCTGCGCGGTCTGCCAAAAGGCTGACCTTCAGGCTGCGGCTACTTCAGCCATCCGCGGCGGCGGAAGTACCACATCGGCCCGAGCGCACTCGCGGCCATCAACAGCAGCACATAGAAGTACGCCCCCCCGCCCAGCGCCTGCACCTCGGGAATGTTCATGTTCATCCCGTAGATGCTGGCGATCAACGTCGGCGGCAGCAGCGCGACGCTGGCCACCGAGAAGATCTTGATGGTCTTGTTCTGGTTGATGTTGATGAAACCGACGGTTGCATCCATCAGGAAGTTGATCTTGTCGAACAGAAAGGCCGTGTGGTTGTCGAGCGACTCGATGTCGCGCAGGATCTGCCGCGCCTCCTCGAACTGATCGGCGTTCAGCATGCGGCTGCGCATCATGAAGCTGACCGCGCGGCGCGTGTCCATCACGTTGCGGCGGATGCGGCCGTTCAAGTCTTCCTGGCGTGCGATGGCGCCCAGCACCTCGCCGGCCAGTTCGTCGCTGACGTTGCCTTCGAGCACCTTCTTGCCGGCGACCTCGAGCTCGTCGTAGATGTTCTCCAGCGTGTCGGCCGAGTATTCAGCGTCGGCGTCGAAGAGCTTGAGCAGCACTTCCTTTGCATCCTCGATGAGGCCTGGTGCGCGGCGCGCGCGCATGCGCAGCAGGCGGAACACCGGCACGTCTTCGTCGTGGATCGAGAACAGCACGCCGCGGCTGCGCAGCTCGGCGTTGTGCTGGTTCAGGATGAAGGCGACGCGCACCGAGCGCGGGTTCTCGTCGTCATCGATCAAAAAGTCGCTGCGGATGTGCAGTTCGCCGTTGTCTTCCTCGTAGAAGCGGGCGGACTCCTCGATGTCCTCGTCCATCGCGTCTTCGGGGATGGACAGGCCGTAATACTGCTTGATCCAACGTTTTTCCTCGACCGTCGGCGACTCGAGGTCGACCCAGATGGGCTGGAACTGGGACAGCTCTTCGAGGGCCTCGATCTCTTCCTGAACGAGGCGCCCGTTGGCGAGCGAGAAGATGTTGAGCATGGCTCACTCCCGGGGATTGGGGTCTTGCGGTTGGCGGCGGGAAGGTGGCGCTTTCAAGACCCTCGCCAACGACGCTCAGAAGGGAGTTGAAAGCTGCCGAGACGGATAGCTGTCCATGCGAAATCTCCGGGGTTGCAGCGAGGCGCGATTATGGCACTGCAACATGACGCCATCGGCTTTGCAACTGGATGGGCATCCAGTAAAGTGCGGCCTCCGATGCCAACGCCCGACACCGTTTCCCTGCCGCATCCGGCCACGACCCAGGCCGGGCGCCTGGCCGCCGCGCTGGCCACGCTCAACGACGCGCAGCGCGCCGCGGTCGAGCATGGCGTCGGTGCCGCGCTCGACGACGTGCGGCCGCTGCTGGTGATCGCCGGCGCCGGTTCGGGCAAGACCAGCACGCTGGCGCACCGCGTGGCCAACCTCATCGCGCAGGGCGCCGATCCGCAGCGCATCCTGCTGCTGACCTTCTCGCGCCGGGCGGCGCAGGAGATGGCGCGCCGCGCCGGCCAGGTGGCGGCCCGGGTGCTCGGCCTGCGCTCCGAGGCGGCGCCGGCGCTGCCGTGGGCTGGCACCTTCCACGGCATCGGCGCCCGGCTGCTGCGCGAGTACGCGGCGCAGATCGGGCTCGACGAGAACTTCACCATCCACGATCGCGGCGACGCCGAAGACCTGATGGGCCTGGTGCGCCACGAGATCGGCCTGTCGGCGACCACGAAGCGCTTTCCGCGCAAGGGGACCTGCCTGTCGATCTATTCGCGGGTCGTGAATACCTGCGCGCCGCTGGCCGAGGTGCTGGCCCAGGCCTTTCCCTGGTGCGCCGAGTGGGAGGCCGAGCTCAAGCGCCTGTTCGCCGCGTACGTCGAGGCCAAGCAGCAGCAGCACGTGCTCGACTACGACGACCTGCTGCTCTACTGGGCCGCCATGGTGGCCGAGCCGGCGCTCGCGGCGCAACTCGGCGCGCGCTTCGACCAGGTGCTGGTCGACGAGTACCAGGACACCAACCGGCTGCAGGCCGCGATCCTGCGGGCGCTGAAGCCCGACGGGCGCGGGCTCACCGTGGTGGGCGACGACGCGCAGTCGATCTATTCCTTCCGCGGCGCCACCGTGCGCAACATCCTGGACTTTCCGGGCCAGTTCGGCCAGCCGGCGCGGGTGGTCGCACTGGAGCGCAACTACCGCTCGACGCAGCCGATCCTCGACGTGTCGAACGCGGTGATCGCTGCTGCTGCCGAGCGCCACGCCAAGACGCTCTGGACCGACAAGCCCTCGGCCGGCCGGCCGCAGTTGGTGCTGGTGCCCGACGAAGCGCAGCAGGCCCAGTGGGTCGCCAATCGCGTGCTCGCGCACCGCGAAGGCGGCCTGGCGCTCAAGTCGCAGGCGGTGCTGTTCCGTACCTCGTACCACAGCGCCGCCCTCGAGCTCGAGCTGGCCCGCCGCAACATCCCCTTCGTCAAGTACGGCGGCCTCAAGTTCCTCGAGGCCTCGCACGTCAAGGACTTGCTTGCGGTGCTGCGCTTCGCCGAGAACCCGCGCGGGCGCATGGCCGGTTTTCGCGTGACACAGCTGATTCCCGGCATCGGCCCTGCCACGGCAACGCGGCTGCTCGACGCCATGGACCAGGCGGCGGACCCCGCGACCGCGGTGCAGGGCTTCGTGCCGCCAGCGTCCGCGCAGGTCGAATGGGCCCGCTTCGCCGACACCTATGCCGCACTGCGCGCGCCGGCGCTGGCCTGGCCTGCCGACATGGCGTTGGCGCTGGACTGGTACATCCCGCATCTCGAGCGGCTGCACGACGACGCCGGCGTGCGGCGTGGCGACGTCGAACAACTGGCGCGACTGGCGGCTGGCTACGGCTCGCGGGAGCGCTTCCTGACCGAGCTCACGCTCGATCCGCCGGAAGCCACCAGCGACCGCGCCGGACCGCCGCTGCTCGACGAGGACTACCTGATCCTCTCGACCATCCATTCGGCCAAGGGTCAGGAATGGACCTCGGTGCATGTGCTCAACGTGGTGGATGGTTGCCTGCCGGCCGATGTGGCCCAGGGAGCGCAGGAACTGGAGGAAGAGCGTCGCCTGCTCTACGTCGCCATGACACGGGCCAAGGACCATCTGCATCTGCTGGTGCCGCAGCGCTTCTACGTGACGCAGCAATCGGCCCGCGGCGACCGGCACCTGTACGCCGGGCGCACCCGCTTCATCACCGAGGTCGACGCGAGCCGCTTCGAGCAGCAGACCTGGCCGCCGCCGCCGGTCCAGGCGCCGCATGTGCCGGCACCGGCCGCGGCCATCGACCTGCTGGCCCGGATGCGTGCGGCCTGGCGCTGATCGCCCCCGTCGTGGTGACATGCCAGGGTCGGCGGCAGGGCTGCTCGGCAGGCGGACTTTGGTGTTCATGGCCCTGACAACAGTGGCGGCGCCTCCTGTGAATGCTATGCAATTGGTAGCTGAGCCGGGTCGGTGTCAAAAGAAGTGGAAGCGGATGTGACAGGGGCATTGCAATCCGCCAGGGCCTTGGGCATAGTGAACCGACCTTCTCCTCTTCTTGTTCAACCCCCCCGCACCGAATCTCGCCGCTCACGCCCCAATCCCGGAGCGCTGGGCATTTTCCCAACCGTCAATCTGGAGGTCATTCATGAATTTGACGATCAGCGGTCATCACCTCGACGTTTCCCCGGCCTTGCGCAGCTACGTCACCACCAAGTTGGACCGGATCACCCGGCACTTCGATCAGGTGGTCGATGTCAAGGTGATCCTTACGGTGGAAAAGCAAAAGCAGAAGGAGGGCCGCCAAAGGGCGGAATGCAACATCCACGTGAAGGGCAGCGACATGTTCGCCGAATCGAGTCACGCTGATCTCTACGCCGCCGTGGACGAACTGGTCGACAAGCTCGACCGCCAGGTCGTCCGCCACAAAGACCGTCTGCAGGACCACCACCACGCCGCGCCGAAACGCCTGATGTGAGCCTCTGCGGGCAAACACTCTTGCGGGCCACCTTCGGGTGGCCCTTTGCTTTTTACGATGCGGGTGCATAATCGCCCCCGCTCCGCCCCCACCATGAATCGTCTCGCGTCCATCCTGCCGCCCGCTCAAGTCCTCGTGAGCGTCGACGCCACCAGCAAGAAACGTGCTTTCGAGGAAGCCGGCTTGCTGTTCGAGAACCTGCACGGCCTCGGGCGCGCACTGATCACCGACAGCCTCTTCGCCCGCGAACGGCTGGGTTCCACCGGTCTCGGTCACGGGGTCGCCATTCCGCACGGTCGCATCAAGGGCTTGAAGTCGCCGATGGCGGCGGTCTTCCAGCTGGCCCAGGCGATCGGCTTCGACGCACCCGACGAGCAGCCCGTCGTGCTGCTGATCTTCCTGCTGGTGCCGGAAGCCGCGACCCAGAAACACCTGGAAATCCTCTCGGAAATCGCCGAGCTGCTCAGCGACGCCGGCCTGCGCGAGCAGATCAAGTCGAGCACCGACGCGAGCGCGCTGCACGCCCTGATTGCCGGGTGGCAATCCGCCCAGATCGCCTGATCCTCGCCGTGCGCCGCGCATGAAGCCGACGGTCATCAGTGCGGACGCGATGTTCGAGGAGTTCCGCGGGCCGCTCCGCTGGGAGTGGCTGGCCGGGCTCGGCGCCTCCGAGCGGCAGTTCGACGCCGAGGTCATCAGCCAGGCTCAATCGGCCGCCGACCTGGTCGGTTACCTCAATTACATCCATCCGTACCGCGTCCAGATCCTGGGCGCGCGCGAGATCGCCTACCTGACCCGCGGCACCCCCGAGGACTGTGCGCGTCGCATCGCCCGCATCGTCACGCTCGAGCCTCCGATGCTGGTGCTGGCCGACGGGCAGGCGGCGCCGGACGAACTGCTGTCGATCTGCGAGCGCGCCCAATTGCCGCTCTTCGCCACCCGCGAGGGTTCGGCCCACGTCATCGACCTGCTGCGGGCCTACCTGTCGAAGCATTTCGCTGACCGCACCTCGATGCACGGCGTGTTCATGGACATCCTGGGCCTGGGCGTGATGATCACCGGCGAGTCCGGGCTGGGCAAAAGCGAGCTGGGCCTGGAGTTGATTTCACGTGGCAACGGCCTGGTGGCCGACGACGCGGTCGACCTCTTTCGCATCAACCAGAACACCATCGAAGGCAAGTGCCCCGAGCTGCTGCAGAACCTGCTGGAGGTGCGCGGCATCGGCCTGCTCGACATCCGTGCGATCTTCGGCGAGACGGCGGTGCGCCGGAAGATGCGCCTGAAGCTGATCGTCCACCTGGTGCGGCGCGACAGCTTCGAGCGCGACTACGAGCGCATGCCGGCGGCGCCGCTGACCCAGGACGTGCTGGGCATTCAGGTGCGCAAGGTCATCATCCAGGTTGTCGCCGGCCGCAATATCGCGGTGCTGGTGGAGGCCGCGGTGCGCAATTCGATCCTGCAGCTGCGCGGCATCGACACCTACGCCGATTTCGTGGCGCGCCACCACAAGGCGATGGAAGCGGGCAGCGCGGACTGAGCAGCGCCCAGCGACGCGATCAGCGACGGGAAGTGCAGTCGGCGCAGAGGCCGTACAGCGACATGGCGTGGTCCTGCAGGATCCAACCCTTGTCCTTCGAGATCATCTGCTGGCGGCGCTCGATCTCGGCGTCGTAGAACTCCTCGACCTTGCCGCAGGAGGTGCAGATCAGGTGGTCGTGGTGCGTGCCTTCGTTGAGTTCGTAGACCGCCTTGCCGCTCTCGAAGTGGCTGCGCTCCAGGATGCCGGCCTGCTCGAACTGCGTGAGCACGCGGTACACCGTGGCCAGGCCGATGTCGGAATGCTCGTTGAGCAGCACCCGGAACACATCCTCGGCCGTCATGTGACGTTGGCCTCCGGCCTGGAAGATCTCGAGGATCTTCAGCCGGGGCAGCGTGGCCTTCAGGCCGGTGTTCTTGAGTTCGTCGATGTTGCCCATGGTCATTCCTGCGCCAGCCGTGTGTGGGGCCATCCGGAAAAGGGCAGCCGCTACAATGGGTCGATCATATCGCTACCCCTTTTCCCGATGCTTGCCAATCCCCAAACGCGCCTGTGGTTGCTGGCGGCCGCCGTGGTCGCCAGTCTGTCGCTGGGCGCCTGTAGCGGCATGGCCGATCGCACGCGCGGCGTGCTGGACGCCGTGACGCCCTACAAGGTCGAGGTGGTCCAGGGCAACTTCGTCTCCAAGGAGCAGGTCGAGGCCCTCAAGCCCGGCATGTCGCGCCAGCAGATCCGCGAAATCCTGGGCACCTCCTTGCTGACGGACGTCTTTCACGCCAACCGCTGGGACTACGTCTTCACCATCCGTCGCCAGGGTGTGGAGCCGCAGCAGCGCCGCCTGACCCTGTTCTTCAACGGCGAGGTGCTCGAGCGCTTCGTGGGCGACGAGATGCCCAGCGAGCAGGACTTCGTGGCCGGCCTGGATGCCCGCAAGTTCAGCGGCAAGGTGCCCGAGCTTCAGGCGTCCGAAGACCAGCTGAAGAAGTTCACGCCGGCCAAGAGCGCGGGCGAGACCGCTGCCGGCGCGACGCCGGCCCCGCTACCGCCCCTGCCGCCGAGCTACCCCCCGCTGGAAGCCGCGCGCTGACGCGTGGCCGCCGCGGCGGAGCCTGCGGCGTCGAGCGATTTCCTTGAAGGCTGAATCCGCGTGACCGAAACCACCTCCCCCTCCGGCGCACTGCGCCGCGTCGCGATCGCCGGCGCCTCCGGCCGCATGGGCCACATGCTGATCGAGGCGGTGCGCCAAGCCGACGACTTCCGCCTGGCCGGCGCACTCGACCGCGATGGCAGTGAATCATTGGGCCGCGATGCCGCCGCCTTCCTCGGCTTCACCAGCGGTGTCTCGATCGCCGCCGACCTGCGCATCGGGCTGCAGGACGCGCAGGTGCTGATCGACTTCACCCGGCCCGAAGGCACGCTGGCGCACCTCGCCGTCTGCCGCGAACTCGGCGTCCAGGCCGTCATCGGCACCACCGGCTTCAGCGAGGCGCAGAAGGCCGAGATCGCCGAGGTGGCCAAGGACATCGCGATCGTCATGGCGCCCAACATGAGCGTGGGCGTGAACGTCACCTTCAAGCTGCTGGAGATGGCGGCCAAGGCGCTGTCGACCGGCTACGACATCGAGATCATCGAGGCGCACCACCGCCACAAGGTCGATGCGCCCTCGGGCACCGCGCTCAAGATGGGCGAGGTCATTGCCGAGGCGCTGGGCCGCGACCTGAAGGAATGCGCGGTCTATGCCCGGGAAGGCATCACCGGCGAACGCGACCCGTCGACCATCGGTTTCTCGGCCATCCGGGGCGGCGACATCGTCGGCGACCACACCGTGCTCTTCGCCGGCACCGGCGAGCGCATCGAGATCACCCACAAGTCGGGCAGCCGAAGCACCTATGCGCAAGGCAGCCTGCGCGCGGCGCGCTTCCTGGCAACGCAGAAGACGGGGCTCTTCGACATGTTCGACGTGCTGGGCCTGCGCTGAAGCCGCCACGCCCATGAGCCTTCTGCAACTGCTGGCCCAGGGCGATATCGTCAGCCGCACGGTGGCGGCGCTGCTGCTGCTGATGTCGGTCGCGAGCTGGGTCGCGATCCTGCTCAAGGGCTGGTTGCTGCGCGGCGGGACCGGCGCCGTGCTGCGCAGCATCGCCGCGTTCTGGCAGGCGCCTTCGGTCACCGAGGCCGAGCAGAGTCTGCGTGCCTTCGACAGTCCCCGTCTGGTGCTGCCGGCTGTCGCTGCGCTCAAGGCGCTCGCGACCTCGACGACCGACGCGACGCTCGGCCAGGCCGGTGACCGCAACCAGCGGCTCACCCGGGCCTTGCGCGACGCACTGCATGCGGCCTTGCGGCGGCTGCAGTCCGGCCAGATCCTGCTGGCCACCGTCGGCGCCACTGCGCCCTTCGTCGGCTTGCTCGGCACGGTGTGGGGCATCCACGGCGCGCTGGCGGGCATCGCCGGACAAGCGGGTGGTTTCACCATCGACAAGGTCGCCGGTCCGGTCGGCGAGGCGCTGGTGATGACCGCCTTCGGTCTGGCCGTCGCGATCCCGGCCGTGCTGGCCTACAACGTGTTCGGCCGCCTCATCGGCCGCATCGAGGTCGAGCTCGAGGGCTTCGCGCACGACCTGCTGGCCGTCTTCGGCGAAGCCCCGGCGGCGGCGCCGCTGCCGCCGGCGCGGCCCTTGCCGGTCTGAGCCTTCGCGAGCGCGGCGCATGGCCTTCGGTCGCACCTCCCTCGGATCCAGCGCGAGCGGCGGGCGGGCGACCGGCGCGGGCGGGCAGCGGCCGATGTCCGACATCAACGTGACGCCGCTGGTGGACGTGATGCTGGTGCTGCTGGTGATCTTCATCATCACCGCGCCGTTGATGGCGAGCGCGATCCGGCTCGACCTGCCGCGCACCGACGCCGGCAAGACGGGCCAGCTGCCGAAGTCGATCGCCGTGGCGGTCGATGCCAAGGGGCAGCTCTTCGTCAACGACCAGCCGGTGACCGAAGAAGAGCTCGCCGCGCGGCTGGCGCGGGCCGGTGCGGACAGCCGCGACACCGAGGTCCAGCTGCGCGCCGACCAGACCGTGCCCTACGGCCGCATCGTCGCGCTGATGGCCGCCGCCCACAAGGCCGGGCTCAGCCGCATCGGCTTCGTGACCGAGACACCATCTGCTCGCTGAAGGCGGCAAAGTCTTTTCGTGGAACACCGCGGAACCGGCTTTGCCGGGCCGCTGGTGTTGTCCCCTGCAAGGGGGAGAGCGCAGCCACACGAAGTGGGCAAGCTCCGGGGGTTAGCCTAATGCCACCGGCTTCGTGTGCCAGATCTGGTGCGCGTATTCCGCGATCGTCCGGTCCGACGAGAAGGCGCCCATGCCGGCCACGTTGAGGATCGCCTTGTGCGTCCAGGCGTCGGCGTCGCGGTAGAGCGCGTCGACCTTCTCCTGCGCCGCCACATAGCTGGCGTAGTCGGCCAGCAGCAGGTACTGGTCGCCCCAGTTCACCAGCGTGTCGAAGACACCCTGGTAGCGCGCCGGCTCGCCCGGTGAGAACACGCCGTCGCGGATCGCGTCGAGTACGCCCTGCAGTTCGGCGTTCGACTCGTAGTAGCTGCGCGGCTGGTAGCCGCTTGCACGGATGTCCGCGACCTCGGGCGTGGTGTTGCCGAAGATGAAGATGTTGTCGTCGCCGACGTTGTCCTTCATCTCGACGTTGGCGCCGTCGAGGGTGCCGATGGTGAGCGCGCCGTTGAGCGCGAACTTCATGTTGCCGGTGCCCGAGGCCTCGGTGCCGGCGGTGGAGATCTGTTCGCTCAGGTCGGCCGCCGGCATGATGATCTCGGCCAGGCTCACGCTGTAGTTCGGCAGGAACACCACCTTCAGCAGCTTGCCGACGCGCGGGTCGTTGTTGACCACGGCCGCCACGTCGTTGATGAGGCGGATCACCAGCTTGGCCGCATGGTAGGCCGAGGCCGCCTTGCCGGCGAACACCACCACGCGCGGCACCAGGTCGCAGGTCTGGCCGGCTTCGTGCGCGGCCACGATGCGGCGGTAGCGCGCGACCACGTGCAGCACGTTCAGCAGCTGCCGCTTGTATTCGTGGATGCGCTTGACCTGCACGTCGAACATCGCGTCGGTGTCGACCACCAGCCCCAGGTTCTGTTCGATCCAATTGGCCAGTCGCAGCTTGTTCTCGCGCTTGGCATGGCGAAAGGCGCGCACGAAGGGCGCCTGCTGGGCCATCGGGCGCAGCGCCTGGAGCTGTGTCAGGTCGCGGCGCCAGCCGCGGCCGATGCGCTGGTCGAGCAGCGCGGCCAGCGGCGGGTTGGCCTGGGCCAGCCAGCGTCGCGGCGTGACGCCGTTGGTCTTGTTGTTGAAGCGCTCGGGGAAGATCTTGTTGAAGTCCGAGAAGATCGACTGCTTCATCAGCTCCGAGTGCAGGCCCGACACGCCGTTGATCGAGTGGCTCGCCAGCACCGCCACATAGGCCATGCGCACGCGGCGCTCGCCGGTCTCGTCGATCAGCGACAGCCGGCGCAGCAGCTCGACGTCGTGGCCGAGCTTCTGGGTCACGGTCGCCAGGAAGCGCGAATTCATGTCGTAGAGGATCTGCAGGTGGCGCGGCAGGATGCGGCCCATCATCTCGACCGGCCAGGTTTCCAGCGCCTCGTGCATCAGCGTGTGGTTCGTGTAGCTGAAGACCTTCTGCGTGTGGCCCCAGGCCGTGTCCCAGTCGAGGCCGTGCTCGTCGAGCAACAGGCGCATCAGCTCCGGCACGGCCAGTACCGGGTGCGTGTCGTTCAGGTGGATGCTGACCTTCTCGGGCAGCCGGTCGAAGGTTTTGTGGGTGCGCAGGTAGCGGCGCAGCAGGTCCTGCACGCTGGCACTGACGAAGAAGTATTCCTGGTGCAGCCGCAGCTCGCGGCCCGAGGCGGTGGAGTCGTCCGGGTAGAGCACGCGCGACACGTTCTCCGAGTGGTTCTTGCTCTCCACCGCCTGCATGTAGTTGCCGCGGTTGAAGGCCGACAGGTCGATTTCCTCGGTGGCGCGGGCCGACCACAGCCGCAGCGTGTTGGTGGCCTGCGTGCCGTAGCCGGGGATGATGGTGTCGTAGGCCACCGCGAGCACGTCGTGGGTGTCGACCCAGTCGGCGGCGCCGCCGGCGGTGGCGTCTTCGCGGCGCTGCACATGGCCGCCGAAGCGCACGCGGTAGGTCACCTCGGGCCGCTGGAATTCCCAGGGGTTGCCGCGGGTGAGCCAGTAGTCGGGCGTCTCGACCTGCTGGCCGTCGACGATCTTCTGGCGGAACATGCCGTATTCGTAGCGGATGCCGTAGCCGAAGCCCGGCACGCCCAGCGTGGCCATCGAGTCGAGGAAGCACGCGGCCAGGCGACCCAGGCCGCCGTTGCCCAGCGCGGCATCGGGCTCGCGCTCGGTGATCGCGGCGATGTCGACGCCGAAGTCCGCCAGCGCCTGCTTCACGATGTCCTGCAGCTCGAGCGCCAGCAGGGCGTTGGTGAAGGTGCGGCCGATGAGGAACTCCATCGACATGTAGTACACGCGCTTCAAGTCCTGCGCATAGCTGGCGCGCGTGGTGGCCATCCAGCGTTCGACCAGCTGGTCGCGCACGGCCAGCGCGGTGGCGTTGAGCCAGTCGTCGGGGCTGGCGGCGACCGGGTCCTTGCCGACGGCGTAGATCAGCTTGTTGGCCACCGCGCGCTTGAACGCGGCCACGTCGCGGTCGGGATGGTCGTAGGCGAAGTCTTCGATCGTCATGGTGGTGGGGAGGGTTGAAATGAAAAAGGTCTCAGGCGAGCGACTGTGCGTACACGTCGACGTACCGTGCGGCGGCCGCCTGCCAGTCGGCCGGGCGGCGCATCGCGGTGGTCCGCACGCGGCGCCAGTCGGCCGGTCGGCGGTACAGCGCGAAGGCGCGGCGCAGGGCTCGGTCGAAGCCGGCGGCGTCGAAGCCGTCGAACACGAAGCCGGTGGCATGGCCGTCGGCGATGTCCTCGAGCGTGCAGTCGACCACGGTGTCGGCCAGCCCGCCGACGCGGTGCACCAGTGGCAGGCTACCGTATTTCAGGCCGTACATCTGTGTCAGTCCGCAAGGCTCGAACTTCGACGGCACCAGCGTCACGTCGCCGGCGCCGAAGAGCCGATGGGCGAAGCGCTCGTTGTAGCCGATGGTCGCATGCACCGACTGCGGTGCCGCAGCGGCGCGTTCGCGAAACGCGTCTTCGAGCCAGCGCTCGCCGCTGCCCAGCAGCGCGAGCTGCCCGCCCTGCGCGATCAGCGCGTCGAGCCCGTCGAGCACCAGCGGCTGTCCCTTCTGCTCGGTGAGCCGGCTCACCATCACGAACAGCGGTGCGTCCGGGTCGGGCGCCAGGCCGAGTTCCTGCTGCAAGCCGGCCTTGCACAGCGCCTTGCCGCCCGGTCGACGCACATCGTAGGTGTGCGGCAGCAGGGCGTCGGTGGCCGGGTCCCAGACGGCGTCGTCGACCGCGTTCAGGATGCCGGTGAGCACGCCGCTGCGCCCGCGCAGCAGGCCGTCGAGGCCGCAGCCCTGTTCCGGCGTCTGGATCTCGCGCGCATAGGTCGGGCTCACGGTCGTGAGGCGGTCCGAGAAGTAGAGCCCGGACTTCATGAAGGAAAGCTGGCCGTGGTACTCGAGCCCGTTGACGTCGAAGGCCGCGGGCGGCAGGCCCAGGCCGGCGAAGTCGGTGGCGGCGAACACGCCCTGGTAGGCCAGGTTGTGCACGGTGAAGACGCTGCCGACGCGCGGTCCACCGGCGGTGTCGAAGGCCAGATAGGCCGGCGCCAGGCCGGCATGCCAGTCGTGGGCGTGCACCACTTCGGGCTGCCAGGCCGGGTCGAGGCCGCGTGCCAGCCGGGCGGCGGCCCAGCCCAGCAGGGCGAAGCGGCGGGCGTTGTCGGCATAGGGCTGGCGCGCGCTGTCTTCGTACGGGGTGCCGGGGCGGTCGTACAGCGCCGGCGCGTCGAGCACATAGGCCGCGACCTGCGGGCCGCCCGGGCCGGCGGCGGTCAGGCGGCCGCTGCGCAGCACGGCGCGCTGGCCCCAGGGCGCGCGCAGTTCGGCGACCTCGCGGTGATCTGCCAGGCCGGCGAGGATGGCTGGGAAGCCCGGCAGCAGCACGCGGACGTCCTGGCCGGCCGCCGCCAGCGCCAGCGGCAGGGCGCCGGCGACATCCGCCAGCCCGCCGGTCTTGAGAAGGGGAAAGAACTCGGCGCTGACCTGGAGGACGCGCATCAGGGCGTCGTCGCGCCCAGGCGCTGGAGCATCTCGCGCGTGACCAGCACCACGCCGGCCTCGGTGCGCTCGAAACGCGCCGCGTCGGCGGCCGCGTCTTCGCCGATCACCAGGCCTTCGGGGATGCTGCAGCCCCGGTCGACCACCACCTTCGACAGCCGCGCACCCCGGCCGACCTCGACGTCGGGCAGCAGCACGGCCGCATGCACCTGGCAGAACGAATGGATGCGCACATTGGAGAACAGCACCGAATCCTTCACCGTCGAACCCGAGACGATGCAGCCCCCCGAGACGATGGTGTTGACCGTCATGCCGTGCTTGCCGTCGTGGTCCAGCACGAACTTGGCCGGCGGCAGCTGGCGCTGGTAGGTCCAGATCGGCCAGTCGGTGTCATAGATGTCGAGCTCCGGGTTGATGGACGCCAGATCGAGGTTGGCGGCCCAGAATGCATCAATCGTGCCCACGTCGCGCCAGTACACCGGCGCATCGCCGCCACGTGCGCCCCGCGTGACGCAGGACAGGCTGAAGGGATGGGCCAGCGCCCGTCCCTGGGCCACGGCGCGCGGAATGATGTCCTTGCCGAAGTCGTGGCTCGACGCCGGATGGGCGTTGTCCTCCTCCAGCAGCTGGTACAGGTAGGCGGAATCGAAGACGTAGATACCCATGCTGGCCAGTGCCAGGTCGGGGTGGCCCGGCATGGCCGGCGGATCGGCCGGCTTCTCGAGGAACGCGGTGACGTTGCGGTCGGCGTCGACCGCCATGACGCCGAAGGCCGTGGCCTCCATGCGCGGCACCTCGATGCAGCCGACGGTGCAGCCCCGGCCGTTCTTGACATGGTCCATGACCATGATCGAGTAGTCCATCTTGTAGATGTGGTCGCCGGCCAGCACCACCACATAGTCGTGCCGGGTGGAGCGGGTCTGCAGGATGTCGATGTTCTGGAAGACCGCGTCGGCCGTGCCGCGGTACCAGTGCTCGTCGCCGGTACGCTGCTGCGCGGGGAGCACGTCGACCATCTCGTTGAGCTCGGCGCGCAGAAAGCTCCAGCCGCGCTGCAGATGGCGCATCAGCGAATGCGACTTGTACTGCGTGACCACCGCCATCCGCCGGATGCCCGAGTTCAGGCAGTTCGACAGCGCGAAGTCGATGATGCGGAACTTGCCGCCGAAGTAGACCGCCGGCTTGGCCCGCCGGTCGGTGAGCTGCTTGAGCCGCGAGCCCCGGCCGCCGGCGAGCACCACGGCGATGGTGCGGCGAACCAGTTGATGGGCCTGCAGGCTCTGGAGCATTGGATCGTCGGCCATGTTTTTTGTCTCTCTTTCCGCGTTTGAGGGTCGTCAGGGCAGCGTAGCACCGGCATCGTCTTCGCGCACCCGCTGCGCCAGCCACAACGCTGCGGGTGGCACCGTCTCGGTCGGGCCGAGGCGCCGCGGCGGCGCTTCGGCGTCGTCGCTCGCCAACCGCCGCAGCCAGGGGCCGGTCGGCAGGCTGAAGTCGATCGCATCGGTGCCGGCATGCACGAGCAGGAGCCATGCCATGCCGGCCTTCGGGCCGTCGAACAACACCATCAGCGCGCCGCGATCGTCGCGTTCCCAGTTCGCCGCTGCCATGGCGCTGCCCTCCGGACACAGCCAGTGCAGGGCGGTGGACTGCGGCCCGCTATCGGCCGGCCACCAGCAGGCGCTGCGCAAGGGCGCCGCCTCGCGTCGCAGCGCCAGCAGTCGGGCGACGTAGCGCTGCAAGGCCACGTCCGCGCC
The DNA here is from genome assembly GCF_051216635.1 of Variovorax sucrosi. NCBI lineage: Bacteria > Pseudomonadati > Pseudomonadota > Betaproteobacteria > Burkholderiales > Comamonadaceae > Variovorax > Variovorax sucrosi. The sequence goes on from NZ_JBPJZU010000005.1 coordinate 331,534, forward strand.
GGTCCAGTCGAGCCAGGTGGTCTCGTTGTCCTGGCAGTAGGCGTTGTTGTTGCCCTGCTGGGTGTGGCCCAGTTCGTCGCCGGCCAGCAGCATCGGCGTGCCCTGCGACAGCAGCAAGGTGGCCAGCAGCACCCGCTGCAGACGGGCGCGCCGGGCCAGAACCGCCGGATCGTCGGTCTCGCCCTCGACGCCGCCGTTCCAGCTCAGGTTGTTGCCGCTGCCGTCGCGGTTGCCCTCGCCGTTGGCGAGGTTGTGCCGCTCGTTGTAGCTGACCAGGTCGCGCAGGGTGAAGCCGTCGTGCGCGGTGATGAAGTTCACGCTCGCCGTCGGCGCCCGGCCGGCATGCCGGAACGGCGTGCTCGAGGCGGTGAACCGGTGGGCGAAGTCGCCCAGGCCGGCGCCGTGGCGCAGCCAGAAGCTGCGCTGGGTGTCGCGGTAGCGGTCGTTCCACTCGAGCCAGCCCGGCGGGAATTGGCCGAGCTGGTAGCCGCCGGGGCCGATGTCCCAGGGCTCGGCGATCAGCAGCGCACGCGAGAGCACCGGGTCCTGGGCGATCGCGGCGAGGAAGGGCGCCCGCGGATCGAAGCCGCCGCCAACCCGGCGCGCCAGCACCGGCGCCAGGTCGAAGCGAAAGCCGTCCACCCCGAGCGTCGTGACCCAGTGGCGCAGGCTGTCCATCGCCAGCTGCACCACGCGCGGCTCGGCGAAGTTCAGGCAGTTGCCGCAGCCGGTCCAGTTCTCGTAGCGCGCGCGGTCGTCCGGGCGCAGGTGGTAGTACAGCGCGTTGTCGATGCCGCGCATCGACAACGTCGGGCCGAGCTCGTCGGTCTCGGCGCTGTGGTTGTAGACCACGTCGATCACCAGTTCCATGCCGCGAGCGTGCACCGCGTCAGCCAGGGCGCGGAATTCGCCGGCCGGCGTGGTGCCCGGTCGGCCGCTCCAGTAGCGCGCCTCGGGCGCGAACCAGCCGATGGTGGTGTAGCCCCAGTAGTTGGAGAGCCCCATCTTCAGCAGCCGCTCTTCATCGGCCCGGTGCTGCACCGGCATCAGGCTGAGCGTGGTGACGCCCAGCTGCTGCAGATGGTCGAGCACCGCCGGTTCGGCCAGGCCGGCGTAGCTGCCGCGCAGTGCCTCGGGCACGTCGGGATGCCGGCGCGTCTGGCCGCGCACATGCAGCTCATAGAGGACGCGGTCGCTCGCGGCGATGCGCGGGCGTGGCGTGGTGAGGGGCGCGAGTGCGGCCGCCACGCGCGCTTTCAGGGCGACGGCGGCGTTGTCGCGCGTGTCCCGCTGGGCGGGCGCGCCGGGCGCGTGGCCGAGGAACAGGTCGCCGCCGTCGTAGCGGCCGACGATCTCCCGGGCATAGGGATCGAGCAGCACCTTGGCGGGGTTGAAGCGCAGGCCGTCGTGGGGCGCCCACGGGCCGTGCACCCGGAAGCCGTAGACCAGGCCGGGCTGCGCGCCGGGAAAGTGGCCGTGCCAGACGCCGTCGGTGCAGGCCGGCAACGGCAGGCGCTGCTGTTCGCCGGCACCGGCGGCATCGAACAGGCACAGCTCGACGCGGGTGGCGTGCGGCGCGGCGAGGGCGAAGTTGATGCCCTGTCGATCGGGGGTCGCGCCCAGTGGGAAAGGGAGGCCGGCGGTCAGCATGTCGTGGGGTGTCGTTTTCATTGTGCACGCGAAATGGGGCATCAAGTCCGCCCGGCCGCCGCTCGGCGCCGCAGCCGCGATAATCCGCATTCCCCGGCCGACCGAGCGCCGGGCCGTTGCAAAGCCTCATGAATCCCAGCTACCAACCCGCCGACGTCGAGTCCGCCGCCCAGGCTCACTGGACCGCGTCCGACGCTTACCGTGTCATCGAAAACGCGCGTGACGCGCGGGGCAATCCCAAGAAGAAGTACTACGCGTGCTCGATGCTGCCCTACCCCAGCGGCAAGCTGCACATGGGCCATGTGCGCAACTACACCATCAACGACATGCTCACGCGCTACCTGCGCATGTCGGGCTACAACGTGCTCATGCCCATGGGCTGGGACGCCTTCGGCCTGCCGGCCGAGAACGCGGCGCTCAAGAACGGCGTGCCGCCGGCCAAGTGGACCTACGAGAACATCGACTACATGCGCGGCCAGCTCCAGGCGATGGGCCTGGCGATCGACTGGAGCCGAGAGGTCGCGACCTGCGATCCGGCCTACTACAAGTGGAACCAGTGGCTGTTCCTGAAAATGCTCGAGAAGGGCATCGCCTACCGCAAGACCCAGGTCGTCAACTGGGACCCGGTCGACATGACGGTGCTGGCCAACGAGCAGGTGATCGACGGCAAGGGCTGGCGCACCGGCGCGACGGTCGAGCGCCGCGAGATTCCGGGCTACTACCTGAAGATCAGCGACTACGCCCCCGAACTGCTCGAGCACACCCAGCACAAGCTGCCGGGCTGGCCCGAGCGTGTGAAGCTGATGCAGGAGAACTGGATCGGCAAGAGCGAGGGCGTGCGCTTCGCCTTCACGCACGACATCCGGGGCGATGACGGCCAGGCGATCCAGGACGGCCACCTGTACGTCTTCACGACGCGTGCCGACACCATCATGGGCGTGACCTTCTGCGCCGTGGCGCCGGAGCATCCGCTGGCGCTGCACGCCGCCAAGAGCGACCCCAAGGTCGCGGCCTTCATCGCCGAAGCCAAGGCCGGCGGCACCACCGAGGCCGAGCTCGCCACGCAGGAGAAGAAGGGCGTGCCGACCGGCCTCACGGTGCTGCATCCGATCACCGAGGAGCAGGTGCCGGTGTGGGTCGGCAACTACGTGCTGATGAGCTACGGCGACGGTGCGGTGATGGGTGTGCCGGCGCACGACGAGCGCGACTTCGCCTTCGCCAACAAATACGGCATCGAGATCCTCCAGGTGGTGCTGGTCGACGGCGAGCCGCACTTCGATTACCACCGCTGGCAGGACTGGTACGCCGACAAGACGCACGGCGTGACCATCAATTCCGACAATTTCAGCGGCATGTCCTTCAAAGAGGCCGTGGCTGCGGTGGCGCATGCGCTCGAACAGAAGGGCCTGGGCGAACTGAAGACCACCTGGCGCCTGCGCGACTGGGGCGTGAGCCGCCAGCGCTACTGGGGCACGCCGATCCCGATCATCCATTGCGACGAGCACGGCGCGGTGCCCGTGCCGGAGAAGGACCTGCCGGTCGTGCTGCCGACCGACTGCGTGCCCGACGGCTCCGGCAACCCATTGCTCAAGCACGAAGGCTTCCACGCCGGCGTCGTCTGCCCCGTGTGCGGCAAGCCCGCGCGCCGCGAGACCGACACGATGGACACCTTCGTCGATTCGTCCTGGTACTTCATGCGCTACTGCGACCCCAAGAACGACCAGGCGATGGTCGGCGAGGGCGCGAAGTACTGGATGCCGATGGACCAGTACATCGGCGGCATCGAACACGCCATCCTTCACCTGCTGTACGCGCGCTTCTGGACCAAGGTCATGCGCGACCTGGGCCTGGTGAGCTGCGACGAGCCCTTCGCCAAGCTGCTGACGCAGGGCATGGTGCTCAACCACATCTACTACCGGCGCGGCCCGTCGGGCGGCAAGGACTACTTCCCGCCGCTGGAGGTCACGCCGGTGCTCGACGCGCAGGGCCGCATCGTCGGCGGCACGCTGGCCGACGGCTCATCGGTCGAGTACGGCGGCGTCGGCAAGATGGGCAAGAGCGAACGCAACGGCGTCGACCCGCAGGACCTGATCGAGAAGTACGGCGCCGACACCGCGCGCCTGTACACCATGTTCACCGCGCCGCCCGAAGCCACGCTGGAATGGAACGACGCGGCCGTCGAAGGCAGCTCGCGCTTCCTGCGCCGCGTGTGGAACTTCGGCGTGGCGCTGCAGGCGGCGCCGAAGGCCGGCGCGGCGACCGAATTCGGCAAGGATGCCAAGACGCTGCGCCGCGAGGTGCACAGCGTGCTGCGCCAGGTCGACTACGACTACCAGCGCATGCAATACAACACGGTGGTGTCGGGCGCGATGAAGCTGCTCAACGCGCTCGAAGGCTTCAAGGCCACCGGCGCCCCGGGCGATGCCGCTGCGCTCCGCGAAGGCTTCGGCATCCTGCTGCGCGTGCTGTACCCGGCCACGCCGCACATCGCGCAGCAACTGTGGTCGCAACTGGGCTACGTCGAAGCCTTCGGCGAACTGCTCGACGCGCTCTGGCCGACGGTCGACACGGCCGCGCTGGTGCAGGACGAGATCGAACTCATGCTGCAGATCAACGGCAAGCTGCGCGGCAAGGTGGTGGTGCCGGCCGGCGCGTCGAAAGACGAGATCGAGGCGCTCACGCTGGCGAGTGACGATTTCGCGCTGCACGCGCAGGGTGCCGCGCCCAAGCGCGTGATCGTGGTGCCGGGCCGACTCGTCAATGTGGTGCTCTGAGCGCTGAACGAATGAACAACAAAACTGCTTCCCGCCGCCGCTTTCTCGCCACCGGCTCTGCGCTGGCCGGCCTTGCCGTTCTCGCCGGCTGTGGCTTCGAGCTGCGCAAGGCGCCGGTCTTCGCCTTCAAGAGCCTGTCGCTGCCCGGTCGCTCGGCCTTCACCGTCTACCTGCGGCGCAACATCGCGGCCGCCGGCACGGTGGAACTCGTGCCGCCCGAGCGCGCCAAGGACGCCGAAGCGGTACTCGACATCCTCGGCGAGAACCGCGAGCGCATCGTGCTGTCGACCAATGCCGCTGGCGAGGTGCGCGAGCTGGAACTGCGGCTCACCGTGCGCTTCCGTCTGCGCACACAGGCCGGCAAGGAATTGCTGGTCGCGGACATCTCGCAAAAGCGCGACCTGACCTACAGCGAGACCAACGCGCTCGCCAAGGAAGGCGAATCGGAGCTGCTCTACCGAGACATGCAGAACGACGTCGCGCAGCAGATGCTGCGGCGGCTGGCGGCGGTCAAGGAACTCTAGGCCCGCACCGGCATGCAATTGGCGGCCGCACAGCTGCAGGCGCATCTCGGCAAGGGACTGCGCTCGCTCTACACGATCCATGGCGACGAGCCGCTGCTGGCGCAGGAGGCCGCCGACGCGATTCGCGCCACCGCGCGCACACAGGGCTACACCGAGCGCAGTTCGTACACGGTGGCCGGCGCGCACTTCGACTGGAGCGCGGTGCTGGCAGCGGGCGGTTCGCTCTCGCTGTTCGCAGACAAGCAGATCGTCGAGGTCCGCATCCCTTCGGGCAAGCCGGGCAAGGACGGCAGCGCCGCGCTGCAGCAGATCGCAGAGGGCGCAGCCGGCAACGACAGCACCCTCACGCTGGTGCTGCTGCCGCGCCTGGACCGCGCCACGCGCACCGGTGCCTGGTTCACCGCACTCGAGAACAACGGTGTCAGCCTGCAGGTCGACCCGGTCGAGCGCGCTGCGCTGCCCCAGTGGATCGCGCAGCGGCTGGCGCTGCAGGGCCAGCGCGTGAAGGGCGGCGAGGAAGGCCAGCGCACGCTGCAGTTCTTCGCCGACCGCGTCGAAGGCAATCTGCTGGCGGCACATCAGGAAATCCAGAAACTCGCGCTGCTGCACCCGGCCGGCGAGCTGGGTTGGGAACAGGTCGAGGCGGCGGTCAACAACGTGGCGCGCTACGACGTCTTCAAGCTGTCCGACGCGGTGCTGGCCGGCAACCCGGTGCGGGTGGCGCGCATGCTCGACGGCCTGCGCGCCGAGGGCGAGGCCGAGGTGCTGGTGCACTACACGCTGGCCGAGGACATCCGTGCCCTGAAGCGGGTGCGCGACGCGATGAGCGCCGGCCGCCCGCTGCCGATGGCGCTGCGCGAGAACCGCATCTGGGGTGCCAAGGAGCAAGCCTTCGAGCGGGTGCTGCCCCGGCTCGACGACCGCGCGCTGGCGCGTCTGCTGAAGGCGGCGCACACCGTCGACGGCATCGTCAAGGGCCTGAAGCAACCCGACTGGCCCGCCAGCGGCTGGCAGGCGCTGCAGCGGCTGGCGCTGATGCTCTGCCGGGCCTGCGCCAAGGCGTAGGGCGTAGGGCGTAGGCGGCCCTCGGTCAGCGGATATTGATCGTTCGCGCGATGCTCGGCACGCCCTGGGCATCGAGTGCGAAGAGCATGTAGTTGCCGGGAATGACCAGACCGCGGTCCGATGGAATCGCCAGGCGGTAGTCGCCCTCGCCGCCGGTCGCCGCGAGCGGGATGCGGCGCTGGTCGGTGTTGACCGAGTGGGTGGCGGATGCCATGCGCACGAGCGCAAAGCGGGCCACCGCCCGGTCGGTCTGGACCGCGATCACATCGCCCGGGGCCGCACGCCCCGGGGCCTGCGAAATCGCAGGGCGTGGTGCCGGTGTGCCTTCCGGCGTCAGCAGATACGGCGGCGTCAGGATTTCCGCGTCGGGATGGTTGGCCGCACAGCCGGTGCCGCACAGCCCGCCACCGCCGGCCAGCACCCGCCCGTCCATCAGCAGCAGTGCGACGCTGTGGTAGTTGCGCGGCACCTTCATCGGCTGCAGCGGGGTGAAGGTTTCGGTGGCCGGGTTCCAGATCTCGGGTGTGAGCACCGAGAAGTCGTCCGGCGTGGAGCCGTGCAGGGTCATGCCGCCGATGACCACCACCTCGCCCGTGGGCAACACCACGCTGTTCGAGAACGTGCGGCCGTAGGCCAGGGGCGCCAGCTTGCGCACCACCGGCGGATGCGGCGCGCCGGCCGAGATGTCGATGCTGTAGGCCGTCTTGTGCGGAATGCCGTAATCGTGCCCCGGCGAGCCGGCCAGCTTGAGGATCTTGTAGGCGTCGTACATCACGGCGCCGCCGGTCATGGCGTAGGCATCGTCGTCGCGCGGGCCGGCCTGCACGATCCGGCCGTCGCCCTTGGTGTCGATCCAGTGCATGGCCGCACTCGGGCCGGCGTGGAAAACCCAGCCGTCTGCACCGCCGAACAGCCACATGTGGTTGTCGGCGCGAAAGTAGCCGCCGGCATCCGGCCCGGCCAGGGGCGGGTTGCTCGCATTGGACGGTGACGGTATCTCTGCGGGCACGCCGTTCAGCGTGCGCCAGGTCTGCGTCAAGGCCGACCAGAGCTCGCCGTACTTGCCGCCGAGCGCGAGGCCACTCCAGGAGCCGCCGACCAGGAACACGGAGCCGTCGGCCATGGTGGTGCTCGACTGGTAGCCGCGCGCGATGTTCATTGACGCCGCGCCGACCCAGCCGCTGAGGCTCGGGTCGTAGCGCGTGCTCTTGCCGCTGTCCCAGCCGCCGGTGACCAGGTAGCTGCCGTCGGCCAGCATGCTGATGCCGGGGCACACCATGTCGTGGCCGGTTTCGGTCGCCATGCGGGCGGTGGCCGTCTGCGTGGCCGGATCGAAGACCGCCGTGAACGTTTGGCCGCTGATGTTCAGCCCGCCGAGGCCGTCAGGGCTGCCGGCTGCCCACAGCAGGAGCTTGCCATCGGGCAGGTTGGCGGCCGCCGCCGGGACCAGCGGCAAGGCGATGGGCGCCGTCCAGGACTGCTGCGCGGCGCTGGATTGCAGTGGCGTGTAGCCGGCAGCGACGAAGCGGTAGGTGGCGGGCGCCAGCCAGACGCCGTCCTTGCGGGTTCTCAGTATGACGGTGAGGACTTCACCCTGGGTCGGCAGGTCGGGGACCGTGACGCTCTGGCCGGTCACGACGTTGTCGTACAGCGCCGTCGCCGAGGCGGTGGATTCGATGCGCAGCCCGTAGGCATCGCCATCCGCGGCGTCCCAGGCGAACCGCACGCTGGCCCCGTCGAGCTTGCTGTCACCGGGTGGGCTGAGCAGCTTCGCGGCCTGGGCCACCGCCGGCGGCGGTGTTTCGGTCGGGACGGTGGGCGAGGGGGCGGGCACGGGGGCGGTGCCGCTCGATGGCACGGACGCGCCGTCGTCTCCACTACCGCCACCGCCGCACGCGGAGAGCCAGAGCGCAGGCGCGAAAAGCAGGAGCGCGCGGCGTGGGAAGGGCGGCAAGGAGGGTTTCATGAAAAACCTTTGTGGGGATGAAAGGAAACAGGGGTGAAGGCTGCGCGTGGCGGTCAGCCGCGCAGCCGCTGCAAGGCGCCACCGATCTCGTCCAGAGGCGGCAGACCGCTGGTGCGCCAGGCGAGGCGACCCTCGCGATCGAACAGGTGGACCTCGGTGGTGTGGCGGTCGCCCACGCTGGCCCCCGCGGGGCCGAGCAGGTCGAGCAGCTTGTCGAGGTCGGGGACGGCGGGGGCGGCCGCGCTCCAGCGCGGGCCCGCACCGTAGCGTTCGCGCCAGGCGTTCAAGGCCTGGGGCGAATCGCCGAGCGGGTCGATGCTCAGCGACAGCAACTGCACATCGGTGATGGCCTGCGCCGACAGGCGCGCCTGCAAGGACGCGAACAGCGCCCCTTGCAAGGGGCAGATCGCACTGCAGCCGGTGAACATCAGCTGGACGGCGGTGAAGCGGCCGCTCAATTGCTCCGCGAGCGTGATCGATCGGCCGTCGTGCCGCAGCAGCCGCGCAGTCGGTGGTGCGCGCCGCGGTCGAATCGGCCCCATGCCGGCGGCCAGGGCCCGGTGCGCAGGGGCGGCCAGCAGGGCCAGCCCTGCGGCTGTCAGCAGGCGCCGGCGGAGCGCGCAAGGGCCCGCCAGCGGTGCCATGGAAAGGAGGAAGGGTGTGGTCATGGGGTGTTGTTGCCGGTGAGGTGGGTCCAGAGCGCCTCGCAGCGCCTGTCGTCGATGTCGAAGCGCGGCATGGTTCGCGGCAGCATCACGTGCGCCGGATCGATGCCCTCACGCAAGGTGCGGCAGAAGGTGGCCAGGCCATAGGCGACGGGCGGCCCGCCCCGACGCGACAGGGCGGCGCGCAGGTGCTGGCCGTCGAGCGGCGGCCCGGGCAGTGCCGGCCAGTTGTTGGCGGCATTCGGCGTGGCCGGGCCGGCATGGCACTGGCTGCATCGCGCCGTCTGGGCCGGCAAGGGTGTCGCGTGGCCCGCCAGCGTGGCGGTGAGCGGCTCGCGGCCGTCGAACAGCCGCGCGCCGCGCGCCTCGGCCCCTGTCACCCAGCATGCGACCCCGACGGCGGCTGCCGCCGACAGCAGCAGGGCGATCACGACCACGGCGACGACCGTGCGCGCGGCGCGTCGGCGCCCCGATCCGTGCGCTTGTTTCTTCGGCATGGCGTCAGCGGATGTTGACGGTGCGTGCGACGCTGGGCACGCCCTGAGCGTCGAGTGCGAAGAGCATGTAGTTGCCGGGGATGACCAGACCGCGGTCCGATGGAATCGCCAGGCGGTAGTCGCCATCGCCCCCCGTCGCCGTGAGCGGGATGCGGCGCTGGTCGGTGTTGACCGTGTGGGTGGCGGACGCCATGCGCACGAGCGCGAAGTGGGCCACCGCCCGGTCGGTCTGGACCGCGATCACATCGCCCGGGGCCGCACGCCCCGGGGCCTGCGAAATCGCAGGGCGTGGTGCCGGGGCGCCTTCCGGTGTCAGCAGATACGGCGGCGTCAGGATTTCGGCGTCGGGATGGTTGGCCGCGCAGCCGATGCCGCACAGCCCGCCACCGCCGGCCAGCACCCGCCCGTCCATCAGCAGCAGTGCGACGCTGTGGTAGTTGCGCGGCATCTTCATCGGCTGGAGCGGGGTGAAGGTTTCGGTGGCCGGGTTCCAGATCTCGGGCGTGAGAACCGAGAAGTCGTCCGGCGTGGGGCCGTGCAGCGTCACGCCGCCGATGACCACCACCTCGCCGCTGGGCAGCACCACGCTGCTCGAGAACGCGCGACCGTAGGCCAGGGGTGCCAGCTTGCGCACCGTCGGGGGCTTCGGCGCTGCGCCGGAGATGTCGATGCTGTAGGCCGTCTTCAGCGGGATGCCCCAATCGTGCGACGGCGAGCCGGCCAACTTGAGGATCTTGTAGGCGTCGTACATCACGGCGCCGCCCGTCATGGCGTAGGCGTCGTCGCCGCGCAGGCCGGCCGGGATGATCTTGCCGTTGCCGCGCGTGTCGATCCAGTGCATGGCCGCGCTCGGGCCGGCGTGGAAGACCCAGCCGTCGGCCGCACCGAACAACCACATGTGGTTGTCCGCGCGGTAATAGTTGCCTACATCGGGCCCGGCCAGCGGGTCGTTGACGTTGGCGTTGAAGGTGGGGTTGTTGTTGGCGTCGATGATGATGTTGGCCATGGGCGGCATGTCGGCAGGCACATCGCTCAGCGTGCGCCAGGTCTGCGTCGAGGCCGACCACAGCTCACCGTACTTGCCGCCGGGCGAGGCGCCGTTCCAGGAGCCACCGACGGTGAACACGCTGCCGTCCGACATCGTCGTGCTGGCGTTGTAGCCCCGCGGGATGTTGAGCGTGCCCACCGCCGACCAACTGCCTTTTTGCGGGTCGAAGCGCGAGGTCTTGCCGGCGTCGCTGCCGCCGCTGACCAGGATGCCGCCATCGGCCAGCATGCTGAGCCCCTCGCAGAACATCTCCTGGCCCGAATTGATCGTAACGGTCGGCGTGGCGGTGCCGCTGGCCGGATCGAACACGGTGGTGTACGTCGCCAGCCCGATGTTCATGTTGTAGCCGACGGGACTGCCCGCCGCCCACAGCAGGAGCTTGCCGTCGGGCAGGTTGGCCGCCGACACGGGTATCAGGGGCAGCGCGATCGGCTCGGTCCAGGGCTTGGTGGCCGCGGTCGATTGCGCGGCGGTGTAGCCGGCGGCCGTGAAGCGGTACTCGGCCGCTGGGAGCCAGGTGTCGCCGTGGCGGGTTTGGAGCCGCACACGCAACGCGCTTCCGTCGACCGGCAGTCCGGTGACGGCAACGTTCGTGCCGCTGATCGTGCTGTCGAACAAGGGGGCCGTCGCACCGGCCTGTTCGACCGTCAGTCGGTAGGCGTCGGCGCCGGTGTCGGCCCAGTCGAAGACCACGCTTGCGCCGGTCAGCTTGCTGGGCGCGCTCGGGTTGCGGAGGGCTGCGGCTTGGACGGCCGGCTCGGGCGCAGGAGCAGGAGCAGGAGCAGGGGCCGGTGCGGGACCGGGGCTGGGGCCGGGCGCTGGCGTGTTCGCGCTGCCGGATCCGGCCGGCGCACCGGCGGATTCGCCACCACCGCCACCGCAGGCGGCCAAGAAGGCAAGCGTGGCGCAGGCGAGCGCCCGCGTCCGTGGTCGGAACGACTTCATATGAATTCCTTCGGCGTGGAGGTCGTCGCTACTGCTCAGCGGATGTTCACGGTGCGCGCGACGCTGGGCACGCCCTGGGCGTCGAGTGCGAAGAGCATGTAGTTGCCGGTGAGCAGCATCCCGCGATCGGACGGAATCGAGAGTGCGTAGTCGCCCGCGCTGCCGGTGAAGCTGACCGGAATGCGCCGTTGGTCGGTGTTCACCGAATGCGTCGTCGACGCCATGCGCACCAGCGCGAAGCGGCTCACCGCGCGATCGGTCTTGACCGCGATGGTGTCGCCCCACGTCGCTTTCGCGGGCGCGGCGGTGAGTGCCGGGCGCGGCGCGGGCGAGCCGTCGGGCGCGAGCAGATAGGGGGGTGTGTAGATCTCTGCGTCGGCGTGGTCGCCGGCGCAGTTGCATAGGCCACCACCGCCCGACATCACGCGGCCGTCCATCAGCAGCAGCGCGGTGCTGTGATAGTTGCGGGCCGTCTTCATGGCCGGCAGCGTGATGAACGTCTCGGTGATGGGGTTCCACAGCTCCGCCGCCAGCACGCCGTATGCGTCCGAAAAGCCCACGGGCTGCGTCTGGCCGCCGACGACGATCACTTCGCCGTTCGGCAGCACCACGCTGTTCAGGAAGGTGCGGCCATAGGCCAGCGGCGCGACCTTGCGCACCGTCGCGGGCTTGGGCGGTCCGGCGTTGATGTCGATGATGTAGGCGCTCTTGAAAGCCTCCCCCCAGTCATGGTTGGGCGCGCCGCCCAGCTTGAGGATCTTGCCGGTGTCGTACATCACGGCGCTGCCGGTCATGGCGTAGGCGTCGTCGCCGCGCGGGCCGGCCTGGATGATCGCGCCCTTGCCGCGCGTGTCGATCCAGTGCATTGCGGCACTCGGTCCGGCCTGGAACACCCAGCCGTCCGCCTGGCCGAACAACCACATGTGGTTGTCGGCGCGGTAGACGCCTCGGCCGTCGGATCCGTTGAGCGGCGGGTCGGCCACGTTGCTGGCGTCCGGCATGTTCGCCGGCACGCCGGCCAGCGTGCGCCAGGTCTTGTTGGTGACCGACCAGACCTCGCCGACCTTGCCGCCCTGTCCGCCGCTCCATGAACCGCCGACCGTGAAGACCGAGCCGTCGGACATCGTGGTGCTGGCGTTGTAGGCCCGCGGCACATTCAGCGTCGCGCTCCTCGTCCATTTGCCCGTCGTGGTGTCGTAGAGCGAGGTCTGGCCCGCATCGTTGCCGCCCGACACCATGATGCCGCCGTCGGCCAGCATGCTGAGACCTTCGCAGAACATCTCGTGGCCGGGGTTGATCGCGGTGGCCGCAGTCGCCTTCTTTTCGACCGGATCGAACACCGAGGTGTAGGTCGCCGTGCTTTCGGGGCCAGGACCGAAATATGTGGGGGCGCGCGCCGACCAGATCAGGATCTTGCCGTCGGGCAGGTTGGCCGCCGATGCCGGCACCAGTGGCAGCGCGATCGGGTCGGTCCAGGGCTTGGCCGCGGCGGTCGACTGCGCGGCGGTGTAGCCGGCCGCGGTGAAGCGATAGTCCACGGCAGGGAGCCAGGTGTCGCCGTGGCGGGTCTGCAGGCGGGCAATCAATTCACCGCCATCGACCGGCAGCCCGGCGACGGCGAGGTGCGTGTCGGTGGTCGTGCCGTCGAACAGCGGGGCGGTGGTGCCGGGCCGCTCGACCGTGAGCCGGTAGGCGTCCGCGCCGCTGGCCGTCCAGTCGAAGGTCACGCTCGCGCCACCGAGCTTGCTGGGCGCGCTGGGGCTCAGGAGTGTGGCGGCCTGGGGGGCGGGAGCAGGGGCCGGTGAGGGCGAAGGCGACGGAGACGGAGACGGAGACGGAGAGGGGGACGGTGCGGGCGATGGGGCTGGCGACGGCGGCGGCAGCACCTCGGTACCGCTGCCGGATCCGCCGGCCGGCGCGCCGGCGGATTCGCCACCGCCACCACCGCCTCCGCAGGCGGTCAAAAGGGAAAGTGTCGCGCAGGCAAGCGCCAGCGCCCGTGGTCGGAACGTCTTCATATGAATTCTTTCGGCTTAATGTGTGACAAGGGGCAGGCTAGTCACCGAAATCAGCCTTTGCAAGCCCGGCCGCCGCCGAGCACGGCAAAATGTGTGGATGAATGCGCTGAATCTCTCGGAATACATGCAGACCCTCGGGCTGCAAGCCAAGGCCGCCTCGGCCCTGATGGCCAAGGCGGACGCCGCGACCAAGAACAAGGCCTTGAAGGCGCTGGCCCGCCGCCTGCGCGAGAGCGCCGCCGACCTGGCACCGGCCAATGCGCGCGACATCGAGCGCGCGACCGCGGCCGGCCTGTCGGCACCGATGGTCGACCGCCTCAAGCTCACGCCGAAGGTCATCGACACCGTGGCGCTGGGGTGCGAGCAGCTCGCCGCCATGCCCGACGTGATCGGCGAGATCAGCGGCATGAAGCAGCAGCCCAGCGGCATCCGCGTGGGTCAGATGCGGGTGCCGATCGGCGTCTTCGGCATGATCTACGAGAGCCGGCCCAACGTGACGATCGAGGCGGCGAGCCTGGCGATCAAGAGCGGCAACGCCGCCATCCTGCGCGGTGGCTCGGAAGCCATCGAGTCGAACAAGGCGCTGGCCGAGCTGGTGTCGGCCTCACTGGCCGAAGCCGGCCTGCCGGTCGACGCGGTGCAGCTGGTGCAGACCACCGACCGCGAGGCGGTGGGCCAGCTCATCGCCATGCCGCAGTTCGTCGACGTGATCATCCCGCGCGGCGGCAAGGGCCTGATCGAGCGCATCAGCCGCGAGGCCAAGGTGCCGGTCATCAAGCACCTCGACGGCAACTGCCACGTCTACGTCGACGACAGCGCGCCGCTGGACATGGCGCTCAGAGTGGTCGACAACGCCAAGACCCAGAAGTACAGCCCCTGCAACGCGGCCGAAGGCCTGCTGGTGGCGGCCTCGGTGGCCGAGCTGTTCCTGCCCGAGATCGGTGCGGTGTTCGCGGCCAAGGGCGTCGAGATGCGCTGCGATGCAGCGGCCGCGCGCATCCTGCGGGCCGAGGGCGCGCTGCACGGCGAGACGGGGACGATCGTCGATGCGGTCGAGTCGGACTGGTCGGAGGAATACCTGGCGGCGGTGATCAGCATCAAGGTGGTGGAGGGCGTGGACGAAGCCATCGCGCACATCAACCGCTATTCGAGTCACCACACCGATGCGATCATCACGCGCGACCACATCAACGCCCAGCGCTTCCTGCGCGAAGTCGACTCGGCTAGCGTCATGGTGAATGCGAGCACGCGCTTCGCGGATGGCTTCGAGTTCGGCTTGGGCGCCGAGATCGGCATCAGCACCGACAAATTCCACGCACGCGGTCCGGTGGGCATCGAGGGCCTGACCTCGCTCAAATACGTGGTGCTGGGCCAGGGCGAAATCCGCAGCTGAGGGGTGCGACGCCGGAAACGCTGTGTTTTCGGCTTGTCATCGGGGTGGGTGGCCCCAAATCCTACAATTCCAGTCTACTTTCTGCAGAAATCGCATAAGAAGGCCGCCCGCATGGTCCCCCATCTCGTCACCGCCCTGAACGGCCCGATCAACGAACTCGAACAGCGCATCCTGGATTCCACCCCGGCGATCGAGCGCTGGTTCCGGCTGGAATGGATGGAGCACACGCCGCCCTTCTACAGCTCGGTCGACATTCGCAACGCCGGCTTCAAGCTGGCGCCGGTCGACACCAACCTCTTCCCCGGCGGCTGGAACAACCTGACGCAGCAGATGCTGCCGCTGGCCGTGCAGGCGGCGCAGGCCGCCATCGAGAAGATCTGCCCGGAGGCGCGCAACCTGCTCGTCATCCCGGAAAACCATTCGCGCAACACCTTCTATCTGGCAAACATCGCGCAGCTGGTGCGCATCTTCCACATGGCCGGGCTGAACGTGCGCGTGGGCTCCATCGACCCGGCCATCAAGTCGCCCAAGAAGATCGAGCTGCCCAATGGCGACACGGTCACGCTCGAGCCCGTGGTGCGCACCAAGCGCCGCCTGGGCATCAAGAACTTCGACCCCTGCACGATCCTGATGAACAACGACCTGTCGGCGGGCACGCCCGGCATCGTCGAGGACCTGCACGAGCAGTATCTGCTGCCGCCGGTGCATGCGGGCTGGTCGGTGCGCCGCAAGAGCAACCACTTCCGCAGCTACGAGGAGATCTCCAAGCGCTTCGGCAAGCTGCTGGGCATCGACCCCTGGCTGATCAATCCGATGTCGAGCCTGGCCGAGGGCGTGAACCTGGGCGAAGGCGTCGGAGTCGACCTGATCACCAGCCACGCCGACGCAATGCTCACCAAGGTGCGGCGCAAGTACAAGGAATACGGCATCAACGAGAAGCCATTCGTGGTCGTCAAGGCCGACAGCGGCCCCGGCGGCACCAGCGTGATGACCGTGCGCGATGCGCGCGAGGTCGCGGCCCTGAGCGCCCAGGCGCACAGCCAGACCAGCACCAAGGGCAGTGCCCCGGCGTTGATGGACCTGATCATCCAGGAAGGCGTGCTGACCAACGAGCGCGTGCACGACGGTGTGGCCGAGCCGGTGGTCTACATGATGGACCGCTACGTGGTGGGCGGCTTCTACCGGGTGCACGCCGACCGCGGCACGGACGAAAGCCTGAAGTCGCCGGGTGCGAGCTTCGTTCCGTTGGCTTTTTCCGACAGCGCGCACCTGCCGCAACCCGGCGCCAAGCCGGGTGCCAGCGCGCCCAACCGCTTCTACATGTACGGCGTGATCGGTCGACTGGCGATGGTGGCTGCGAGCTACGAGCTCGAGGCGACCGACCCGGACGCCGAAGTCTACGAATAGCACATTTTCGCCGCTTGCGGGCTTGTGCCTTGAAGGCAGAATAGCCGTCCCCAAAGCAAACGGAAACCAGGGCGGGGCGCGCGCTGCAGTCACGCTCCCCGCGTGTGCGCAGCGCCCAGGCACCGCAGCCCCGCTCCCCGCGTTCGTGTCAGTTTCAAAAAATTCTTCCGCCGCCCTCATCATCGGCGCCGTCGGCGTCGTCTATGGCGACATCGGCACCAGTGTGCTGTATGCCGTCAAGGAGGTGTTCGGGCATGGCCACGTGCCCTTCACGACCGACAACGTCTACGGCATCCTGTCGATGTTCTTCTGGACGCTGACGATCATCGTGTCGCTCAAGTACGTGGTGTTGGTGCTGCGTGCCGACAACGAAGGCGAGGGCGGGCTGGTCGCCATGCTGGCGCTGGCCTCGCGCGCCGTGGCCGACAAGCCGCGCATCCGCAGTGTGCTGCTGGTGGTGGGCATCTTCGGCACCTCCCTGTTCTATGGCGACGGCGTGATCACGCCGGCCATCTCCGTGCTGTCGGCCATCGAAGGCCTGGAGATCGTGTCGCCGCACTTCAAGCACTACGTCATTCCGTTGACGCTCGTCGTGCTGTTCTTCCTGTTCGCGGTGCAAAAGCGCGGCACCGCGGGCATCGGCAAGTTCTTCGGCCCGATCACGCTGGCCTGGTTCGCGGCGCTCGCGGTCCTGGGCGTGTGGCAGATCATCGGCCACCCGGAAATCCTGAAGGCGGCCAGCCCCCACTACGCCTTGCGCTTCATCTGGGACAACCCGGTCACGAGCTTCATCGTGCTCGGGGCCACGGTGTTGTGCGTCACCGGTGCCGAGGCGCTCTATGCCGACCTGGGCCATTTCGGCAAGGGCCCGATCCGCATCGCGTGGTTCTCGGTGGTGATGCCCGCGCTCATGCTCAACTACTTCGGCCAGGGCGCGCTGCTGCTCGAGAACCCGGAAGCGGTGAAGAACCCTTTCTTCATGATGGCGCCCGAATGGGCGCTCGTTCCGCTGGTGCTGCTGGCGACCCTGGCGACGGTGATCGCGTCGCAGGCGCTCATCACCGGCGCCTTCAGCGTCACGCGGCAGGTCATCCAGCTCGGCTACCTGCCGCGGTTGAACATCGAACACACCAGCGTGCGTTCCGCCGGGCAGATCTACATTCCCTTCGTTAACTGGGGCCTGTTCGTCGCCATCGTGCTGGCGGTGGTCATGTTCCGTTCGTCGAGCAGCCTGGCTGCGGCCTACGGCATCGCCGTGACCACCGACATGCTGATCACCACCGTGCTGACCTTCTTCGTGATCCGCTACGCCTGGAAGCTGCCGCTGTTGTTGTGCATCGGGGCGACCGGCGTTTTCTTCCTGATCGACTTCGCCTTCTTCGCCTCCAATCTGCTCAAGCTTTTCGAAGGCGGCTGGTTCCCGCTGGTCATCGGCGGCGGCGTCTTCACGCTCATGATCACGTGGAAGGAAGGGCGGCGCCTGATGGGCGAGACGCAGCGCGCCGACGCACTCGACCTGCGCGGCTTCCTCGATGCGGTGTTCGTGAGCCCGCCCGCGCGCGTCGACGGCACCGCCGTCTTCCTGACCGCCGAACCGGGCAACGTGCCCAACGCGCTGCTGCACAACCTCAAGCACAACAAGGTGCTGCACGAGCAGAACCTGTTCGTCACCGTGCGCAACCACGAGGTGCCGTGGATTCCCATGGACAAGCGCATCGAGATGGAGGCGCTGGGCCACCACTGCTGGCAGGTGATCGTGCATTACGGCTTCAAGAACGACATCGACCTGCCGCGTGCGCTCGAGAACGCGCGGCTGCGCGGCTGCCAGCTCGAGCCGATGACGACCAGCTATTTCCTGTCGCGCGACGTCGTGATCCCGACGCTGGGCAGCGGCATGGCGCCGTGGCGCGAGAAGCTCTTCGCCCAGATGCACCACAACGCCAGCGGTGCAGCGAACTTCCTCAATCTGCCGAACAACGCGGTGGTCGAGCTGGGTTCGAAGATCGAGATCTGAGGGCGCCGTGCCGCCGCACGGTGGCGGCAAGCTTTGTGCTTGGGGTGTGGCAGGCCCGTCCTGTCGCCCCACCATGCACCACCCCGCCACCGCCCCCCCCATGCCCAGCCTGCGCCATAGCCATTTCGAGGACGCCCAGGCGATCTTCGCCGGCACCCTGTTCGTGTCGCTGGCGCTCATCCTGTTCAACCAGGTCGGCCTGCTGACCGGCGGCGCCGCAGGCCTCGCCTTCCTGCTGCACTACGTCACCGGCGTCAGCTTCGGCAAGCTGTTCTTTCTGATCAACCTGCCCTTCTACGGCTTCGCGTGGGTGCGCATGGGACGCGAGTTCACGCTCAAGACCTTCGTCGCGATCACCCTGCTGTCGGCGATGACCGAATGGTCGCCTTCGCTCTTCGCCATCGACCGGCTGCATCCGGCCTACGCCGCGGTGCTCGGCGGGCTGCTGCTGGGCGCGGGTTGCCTGTTCCTCGCGCGCCACCGCGGCAGCCTGGGCGGCGCGACGATCGTGTCGCTCTACATGCAGGAAAAGCACGGCTGGCGCGCCGGCAAGGTGCAGATGGGCATCGATTGCAGCATCGTCGCGCTGGCCTTCCTCGTCATCGAGCCCAGCCGGGTGCTGTACTCGGTGCTGGCGGCGGTGGTGATGAGCGTGTTTCTCGCGGTCAACCACAAGCCCGGGCGCTACATGGCGATGTAGCCGTTCGCAGGCTCAGCCCAGGCCGAGCATCTGGCCCAGGCTGCGCTCCGACGCCGGGCGGTCGAGCGCGATGTTCCGCTCGAGCACCAGCAGGTGTTCTTCCATCAGCCGCACCGCCGTGTCGGCGTCGCCGCGCGCGATGGCGTCGACCACCTCGGCATGTTCCTCGTGCTCGCAGGACGCATTGCCGGGCGGCTCGTACAGCGCCACGATGAGCGAGCAGCGCGACATCAGCTCCGTCAGGTAGCGCTCCAGGATCGGGTTGCGCGCGAGCTGCGCCACGCGCAGGTGGAAGCTGCTCGCCAGCCGCGCCCATTCGGGCTGCGCGTAGCAGTGCATCGCGGCGTGCTCTTCCTTGAGGTGGCGGCGCAGTTCGGCGATGTCGGCCTTCTTCGCGTTGCGCACCGCCATGCGCACGAGGGCGGCCTCCAGGGCCCGCCGTGCCTCGAAAATCTGCCGCGTCTCTTCCGGCGAGGGCATGGCGACAATGGCGCCGCGGTTCGGCCGCAGTTCGACGATGTGGTCGTGCGCCAGCCGCTGCAGCACCTTGCGCACCAGCGCGCGGCTCACGCCGAAGAGTTCGCACAGCGAGGCCTCGGGCAGCTTGGTGCCGGGCGCCAGCCGCTGGTTGGTCACGCCTTCGAAGACGGAGCGGTAGATGCGCTCTTCGACGTCGTCGTCCTTGCTGTCGGCTGTCATGCGAATTCGCCCGGACGTTCCACCGCCAGCTGTTGCATGTGCGCGGCGATCGCGCCCGGCGTGGTGAACCACACCTCGCCACGGTCCCGCGCGCGGGCGAGGTGCTGCAATGCCGTGCGCAGGTGCCGCAGCCGGTACGGCTGTCCGACGATGTACGGATGCAGTGCGAGCCCCATCACTAGCGACTGCGCGCGCGACTGCTCGCGCATCTCGTCGAAGTTGTCGATCACCATGGCGGTGAAGTCCTTCGCGTCCATCAGGCGGCCGACGATCATCGGGATGTCGTTGAGCTCCTGCGGATACGGCACCGACCACAGCGAGCCGCCACCCCGGGTGCGCATGCGCACCGGCTGGTCGTCGTGGCACCAGTTGAGCGTGTAGCCGTAGCCGGTCTCGGCCAGCAGGTCGGGCGTCAGGTTCGTCTCGGAAATCCAGGGCGACAGCCAACCGGTCGGCGTCTGCCCGCTTTCGCGCTGCATGCGCTCGCGGCAGCGCACCAGCAGTGCGCGCTCGTGCTCCTCGTCGAGCAAGCCTTGCCGCTCGGCGTTGCTGTGGCCGTGGCCGATGAGCTCGTCGCCGCGCGCCACGCAGGCCTGCACCAGTTCCGGGCAATGGTCGTAGAGGGCCGTGTTGATGAGCGCGCCGGTCGGCAGGCCGAGCGTGTCGAACAGCTCGAGGCAGCGCCAGGCGCCCACGCGGTTGCCGTACTCGCGCCAGCCGTGGTTGAGCACGTCGGGCTGCGGCGAAGCCGGGCCGATGTTGGCGCCCAGGCCGTCGCCGAAGGCGAAGTGCTCGATGTTGAAGCCCAGGTACACCGCCAGCCGTGCGCCGTTGGGCCACACGTGGTCGGGGCGCCGCGTGATGGGTTGGTAGCCGAAGCGGTCGTGCGCGGGGAGCCGATCCGGCCAGCGTGTCGTCATGCGGCGATTTTCACAGGGTCGCCAGACCGGCGCGCACCATCAACCACTCGGCGCTGTCGTTCCACACGTCCATCTGCGTGATGAGGCCGTGGCGCACCACGTAGCGGTCGACATAGCGGTTGCTTTCGAAGGCCTCGCCATCGGGCCAGGCGCCGTAGAGTGTGCCCAGGCTGTAGACCACGGTCTCGTCAGGCGTGCCGCCGGCCACCACCTCGGTGCGCTCGATCTTCTTCTTCACCCAGGCATAGCGTTTGGCATTGAAGGCCGAGGTGTCGCCGGGCTGCGTCATCGGGCGGTTGCCGGTGAAACGGATGCGGATGTCCGGCGCCGTGTAGCGCGACGCAGCGGCCGGGTCGGGAATCATCACGAGGCGCAGGAATTCGTCGACCACGGCGGCGGGGTCGGCGATCGCCGGTGCGTCGGTCGGGCGGGTGGTGTTCATTGTTTTCTCCATCAGGGGCCAGCGTGGTGCATGGCCGGTCGGTGTACGTCGGTGCAGCAAGTCCCGTGCCGATTGTCGACTCGATGCTTTTGGATTGTCGACAATTATTTGAATAAATTGTCGACTTGGCACGCGCTTTGCATCCGCTTGGTCAACGCCGACTCGGCGCGCCTTCGATGCACCGACTTGGGTGCGTCATTCCACGTCAGCCTCATCCATTTCGTTTTCAGGAGCTTCTCCATGACCCGCTTCACCTTGCGCTTCAACCGTCGCACGCTCTGCCTGGCCGCTGCGGCCGCCTGCCTGACATCGGGCGCGGCGCTTGCCGCCGAGCCCATCAAGATCGGCCTGGTGACGGCCTTGTCGGGCCAGTCGGCGCTGGCAGGTGAAGCCATCACGCGCGGCCTCACCGTGGCCATCGACGAGATCAACGCCAAGGGCGGCCTGCTCGGCGGCCGCCAGCTCGAACTGGTGCGCCGCGACGACGAGGCCAACCCCGCCAAGGGCGTGGTAGCCGCGCGCGAACTGATCTTCAAGGAGAAGGTCGCCGTGCTGTTCGGCGGGCTCGACACGCCGGTGTCGATGGCCATCGTGCCGATCGCCAACCAGGAGAAGACGCCCTTCATGGGCCCGTGGGCCGCGGGCACGCCGATCACCAAGAACGGCGCCAACCCCAACTTCGCCTTCCGCGTGTCGGCGGTCGACGAGATCGTCAACGTGGGCATGCTCGACTACGCGCAGAAGAACTTCAAGTCGAGCAAGTTCGGGATGATCCTTGTGAACAACCCGTGGGGCGAATCGAACGAGAAGGGCCTGCAGGCCGCCTTGGCCGCCAAGGGCTTGAAGGCCGTGGGTGTCGAGAAGTTCGAGGGCAGCGATGTCGACGTGGTGCCGCAGCTCACGCGCCTGAAGGCGGCCGGTGCCGACACGCTCTTCATGGTCGGCAACGTCGGCCCGTCGGCGCAGGTGGTGAAGTCGCTCGACCGCATGGGCTGGCAGGTGCCGATCGTGTCGCACTGGGGTCCGGCCGGCGGCCGCTTCACCGAGCTCGCCGGCCCTTCGGCCAAGAGCGTGCACTTCGTGCAGACCTACAGCTTCTTCGGCAAGCAGTCGCCGGTGGGCGAAAAGGTGATCGCCGCGCTCAAGGCCAAGTACCCGGCTATCAAGGGCCCGGACGACATCACGCCGGCGGTGGGCGTGGCCAACGCCTACGACGGCATGCAGCTCGCCGCGTTCGCCATCGCGGCCGCCGGCTCGACCGACGGCGACGCGGTGCGCCAGGGCTTCTACAAGATCGGCAAGTACGACGGCCTGATCAAGACCTACGACAAGCCCTTCTCGCCGACCGTGCACGACGCCGTGACCGCCAGCGATTACGTGTGGGCGCAGTTCATCGACAACCGCATCCTGCCCGTGGGCATGGTCGCTGCGAAGTAAAGGGCGCGCATGTTGCTGTCTGCGTGGATCAGCGGGCTGGGGCTCGGGAGCATGTACGGGCTGATCGCCCTGGGCTTCTACGTCACCTACGCCGTGTCGGGCACCGTCAACTTCGCGCAGGGCAGCGCGATGATGCTGGGCGCGGTGTTCACCTTCTGGTTCGCACAGACGCTGGGCTGGCCGATGCCGCTGGCTATCGTGCTGGCGCTCGCGCTGTGCGGTGTGTACGGGCTGGTGGTCGAGTTCGTGGCCGTGCGGCCCTTCGCGAGCCGCGGCTCCGACGCGTGGCTGATGGCCACGGTCGCGCTCGGCATCGTGGTCGACAACGCGGTGATGTTCACCTTCGGCAAGGAGCCGCGCAGCCTGCCGTCGCCGCTCGCGGTCACGCCGCTGCAGATCGGTGACATCGGCCTGGGCGTGTACCCGCTTCAATTGATCATTCCCGTCGTCGGCCTGGCGCTGGCGGCGGCGCTGCACGTCATCGCGCGCCGCACGCGCTGGGGCATCGGCATGCTGGCGGTGGTGCAGAACCCGGCGGCCGCGCGGCTGATGGGCATCCCGATCCGCCGCGCCGTGGCGGTGGCCTTCGCGCTGTCGGCGGTGTTCGCCGGCGTGGCGGGCGTGCTCATCGCGCCGCTCTTCAACGTGCAGGCCGACATGGGCACGCTGTTCGGCCTCAAGGCCTTCGCGGTCGCGATCCTCGGGGGCATCACCAGCGCCTGGGGCGTGATGATCGCGGGTCTGCTCTTCGGCCTGGCCGAGGCGCTGATCACGTCGACGCTCGGTTCCGGCTACACGCAGATCCTCACCTTCGCGCTGGTGATCGTGGTGCTCGCGATGCGGCCGCACGGGCTGTTCGGCCGCGCAGCGGTGAAGAAGGTATGAGCGCGTCCAAGGGGTTGCGCTGGCCCGCGCTGATCGGGCTCGTCGGGTTGATGGTCGCGGGCGTCGCGCTGGCGGCGACGGTCAATGGCTACTACGTCTTCGTGCTGGCCAACGTCGCGCTGTTCGCAATCGTCGGCATCGGGCTCAACGTGCTGGTGGGGCTGACGGGGCAGGTGTCCTTTGGCCACGTCGGCTTCTATGCGATCGGCGCGTACGCGGTCGCCATCCTCACGGGCAAGGCCGGCTGGAGCTTCTGGGCGGCCTGGCCGGTCGGTGCGCTGCTGGCCGGCGCGATGGGCGCGCTGCTGGCGCTGCCGGCGTTGCGCGCCCGGGGGCCGTACCTCGCGATGATCACCATCGCCTTCGGCTTCATCGTGGAGCACGCGATCGTCGAGGCGCGCGACCTGACGGGCGGGCAGAACGGCATCATGGGCATCGCCGGCCCGGTGCTCGGCGGCTTCGCGCAGGGCGAGCGCGCGGCGGCGATGCTGGCCGTGCTCACGGCCGGCGTGGCGCTCGCGGCCTTCGCGCTGCTGTCGCGCGGCGGCTGGGGCGCGGCGATGCGCGCGGTGCGCGACAGCGAGACCGCGGCCGAATCGATCGGCCTCGATCCGCTGCGCATCAAGACGGTGGCCTTCGCGGTCTCCGCGCTGTGCGCGGGCGCGGCGGGCGGCTTGTTTGCGCCGCTGTCGGGCTTCGTTACGCCGCACACCTTCGGCTTCGGGCAGTCGATCCTCTTCGTGTTGGTCGTGATGATCGGTGGCGCGGGCTCCATCGGCGGGCCCTTGGTCGGCGCGCTCATCGTCGGCCTGCTGCCCGAAGCGCTGGCGAGCCTGGAGGAATACCGACTGCTGTTCTTCGGTCTGCTGCTGCTGGTCGTGCTGTGGGCCGCACCGGATGGCGCGGCGGGCCTGTGGCGCCGCGTGATGGCGCGCGTCCTGCCCGCGAAGGCGCTGGTGCCGACAACATCGTCGAAAGTGTCCGCTGCGCTGCCGCCGCGCGCGCTCGGCGCACCGCTCGCAGCCGATGGCCTGACGATGCAGTTCGGCGGCGTGCGCGCCGTGAGCGATCTCGGCTTCGAGACGCGCGCCGGCGGCATCACCAGCCTGATCGGCCCCAACGGTGCCGGCAAGACCACGGCGCTCAACATGCTGAGCGGCTTCTACAGGCCCACGGGCGGCGGCTTTCGGCTCGGCGCCGCGCCGCTGCAGGGGCTGCGCGCCTTCCGCATCGCACGGGCCGGCGTGGCGCGCACCTACCAGACCTCGCAGCTCTTCGGCAGCCTCAGCGTCGAAGACAACGTCGCGCTCGCGCTGGGCCGCGGAACGCTCGGGCCGTTGCTCGGCGCGCAGCGCTTCCGTGCCGAATCGGCACGCGCCCAGGCGCGCCAGCTGCTGGCCTTCTGCGGTTACACCGGCGCGGCCGGCACCCCAGCCGCCGACCTGGCGCACGTCGACCGCCGTCTGGTCGAGATCGCCCGCGCGCTGGCCACGTCGCCGCAGGCACTGCTGCTCGATGAGCCGGCGGCCGGCCTGTCGCGCGAGGACAAGGCGCAACTCGCCGCGCTGCTGCAGCGCATCGCCGCGGCCGGCATCGGCGTGCTGCTGGTCGAGCACGACATGGAACTGGTCATGGGCATCTCGCAGCACATCGTGGTGCTCGACGCCGGCCAGCGCCTGGCGGTCGGCGACGTCGCCGCGATCCAGGCCGACCCGGCGGTGCGCAAGGCCTATCTGGGCGAGGCGATGGTGTCGGGGGATGCGAGGGTTGCGCGCCACGCCGTGCCCGCTGATGCACCCGAGGTGCTCGGCGTCGGTGCGCTCGTCACCGGCTACGGCGCAAGTCCGGTGCTGCACGGCATCGACCTGCGCGTGAAGCGCGGCGAGCTGGTCGCGCTGCTGGGCGCCAACGGCGCGGGCAAGTCGACGCTGATGCGTTCGCTCGCCGGCCTGCACCGGCCGGTGAAGGGTGGCATCCACCTCGAAGGCACCGAACTCACCGGCCTGCCCGCCGAGCAGATCGTCGCGCGCGGCCTGGTGCTGGTGCCCGAGGGGCGGCAGGTGTTCCCGGAACTGAGCGTGCGTGACAACATCCGCCTCGGCGCCTTCCTCGACAGCCGCGATGTCGACGCGCGCCTCGAATCGATGCTGCAGCGCTTCCCGCGCCTGCGCGAACGGCTGCACCAGCGCGCGGGGCTGCTGTCGGGCGGCGAGCAGCAGATGCTCGCCATCGCCCGCGGCCTGATGTCGAAGCCGCGTGTGCTGCTGCTCGACGAACCGTCGCTGGGCCTCGCGCCCAAGGTGATCGCCGAGCTGTTCGAGGCGCTCGATGCGTTGCGCAGCGAAGGACTCACGGTGGTGCTGGTCGACCAGATGGCGGCGCTTGCGCTGGCGCTGTGCGACCGCGCGTACGTGATCGAGGGCGGGCGCATCGTCGCGCAGGGCAGCGCGGCCGAGATCGCGGCGGACGGCGCGCTGGCGCGGGCGTACCTCGGGGCGTCCTGAAGCGCGTCCTGGGGCGCACCCGGCGGGGCCTCCCGCTGCCCGGCACAATCGCTGGATGCGTTTTTTCAAGGACCTGAGTCTCTCGGCCTTCACCGCCGGCTTCGTCGCGGTGCTGGTGGGCTTCACCAGCTCGGTCGTCATCGTGTTCCAGGCCGCACAGGCCTTCGGGGCCACGCCGGAAATGATCGCGTCGTGGATGTGGGCGCTCGGCCTGGGCATGGGGCTGATGTCGGTGCTGACGTCGCTGTGGCTGCGCAAGCCGGTGATGGTCGCCTGGAGCACGCCCGGCGCGGCGGTGCTGGCCACGGCCGGCGCCGGCTATGGCATGGGCGAGGCGGTCGGTGCCTTCATCGTCTGCGCGGCGCTCATCACGCTGGCCGGCGCTTCCGGGTGGTTCGAGCGGGTGATGAACCGAATCCCGATGGCGATCGCGTCGGCGCTGCTGGCCGGCGTGCTGGCGCGCTTCGGGCTCTCGGCTTTTGCGGCAGCGCAGACCGCGCTGCCGCTGGTGCTGCTGATGCTCGGCACCTACCTGATCGGCAAGCGGCTCGTACCGCGCTATGCGGTGCCGCTCACGCTGGTGGTCGCCATCGGCTATGCGGCGCTGCGTGGCGAACTGGCCTGGTCGGCGGTGCACCTCAGCCTGGCGATACCGGTGTTCACCATGCCCGTCTTCACCTGGCAGGCGGCGGTGAGCCTGGCGCTGCCGCTCTTCGTGGTGACCATGGCCTCGCAGAACCTCCCGGGCGTGGCGGCGATCCGTGCGGCCGGCTACGACCTGCCGATCTCCAAGATCATCGCGCTCACCGGCGTGACGACCTTGGTGCTCGCGCCCTTCGGCGGCTTTGCGCTCAATCTGAGTGCCATCACCGCGGCCATCTGCATGGGGCGCGAGGCGCATGAAGACCCGGCGCGGCGCTACACGGCGGCCGTGAGCTGCGGCGCCATCTACGTCGTGATCGGTCTCTTCGGCACCGCCGTGACGGGCCTGCTGACCGCCTTCCCCAAGGAACTGGTCGCGGCCATCGCGGGGCTGGCGCTGCTTGGGACCATTGGCGGTGGGCTGGCGGCCGCGGTGCGCGATGAGTCGCACCGCGAAGCCGCGCTCATCACCTTTCTGGTCACACTGTCGGGCGTGACGATCGTCGGCATCGGGTCGGCTTTCTGGGGTGTGGTGGCCGGCGCGCTCGCGCTGGCGATCCAGCAGATCGGCAAAAGGGCCGCCACGGGCAAGGACATCGCACCTGCCTGCAAGATCAAGCAAGACAGCAAGGCGGCCATCCGGGCCGCTGGAAAGACACCATGAGCCGCAACATCCTCTTCGTCGCCGACCCGCTCGACCAGTTCAAGATCTACAAGGACACGACCTTCTCGATGATGCGCGAGGCGCAGCGTCGCGGATGGCGCATCGCCGCCTGCCTGCCGCAGGACCTGACGTGGAAGTCGGGCGGCGTGGTCACGGCGAACGTCAAGCAGATCACGCTGACCGGTGACGCGCGCGACTGGTATGCCGTCGACATCGACGAGTCGAAGGCCCTGAAGGATTTCGACGTCGTGCTCATGCGGAAAGACCCGCCCTTCGATGCCGAGTACATCTACGCCACGCACCTGCTCGAGCAGGCCGAGCGCGAAGGTGCGCGCGTGGTCAACAAGCCGCGGGCGCTGCGCGACCATCCGGAAAAGCTCGCGATCATGGAGTTCCCGCAGTTCGTCACGCCGACGCTGGTAACCCGCAGTGCGGGCGCGGTGCGCGACTTCCATGCCGAGCACGGCGACATCATTCTCAAGCCGCTCGACGGCATGGGCGGCATGGGCATCTTCCGCGTGAAGCAGGATGCGATGAACCTCGGCTCCATCATCGAGACGCTCAACAAGGACGGCGCCGAGACGATCATGGTGCAGCGCTTCGTGCCGCAGATCGTCGACGGCGACAAGCGCATCCTGATCATCGGCGGCGTCCCCGCGCCCTTTGTGCTGGCGCGCATTCCGCAGGGCACCGAGGTGCGCGGCAACCTGGCAGCCGGCGGCAAGGGCGTGGCCCAGCCGCTGACACCGCGCAACCGCGAGATCGCCGAAACGGTGGGCCAGGCGCTGGCGCCGCGCGGCCTGCTGCTGATCGGCCTCGACGTGATCGGCGACAGCGTCACCGAGATCAACGTGACCAGCCCGACCTGCTTCCAGGAGATCACCGAGCAGACGGGCTTCGACGTGCCGGCGATGTTCATCGATGCGCTGGAAGCGGAATTGAAAAAGGGACCGTGAGGTCCCTTCGGGTGTGAGCGCGGTGGCGCCCGCTGTCAGAACTCGACCGAGGCGGTCAGGCTGAAGGTGCGTGGATTGCCGAGCACCAGGTAGCCCGAGTTCGGGTAGCCGCCGACCGAGGCCCAGTAGTCGCGATCGGTCACGTTGTCGATGCGCGCGCGCAGCGTCACCAGCTTGCCGGCCATCTCCGTCACGTAGCGCGCACCGATGTCCAGACGCGACCAGCCCGGCACGCGCAGCGTGTTGGTGGCATTGGCATAGCTGCTGCCCGAGGCGACAACGCGCGCATCGAAGGACAGGCCCGTCACGCCCGGCACGCTCCAGTCGACGCCGATGCTGCCTTGGCGCTTCGGCACACCGATGACATCCTTGCCGTCCGTGGTGGCGCTGCCGGTTTCCTTCTGCTCGGCGTCGAGCAGCGTCAGACCACCCAGCACGCGCAGGCCTTTGACCGGCTCGCCGAAGATGGTGAACTCGATGCCCTGGTGGCGGTCCTTGCCAGCCGACGTGAAGAAGCCGTTGTCCACCAGCGCGCGCGGCTTTTCCGTCGAGAAGAAGGCCACGTTGCCGCCGATGTTGCCGCCGTCGTATTTGACGCCGACCTCCTTCTGCTTGGACACGTAGGGCTTGAGCTGTTCGCCCACGTTGCGGACAAGGAGGTCGTTCGACCGGGCCGGCGCCGTCTCGCCCTGCGACAGGCTTTCAATGTAGTTGGCGTACACCGAGAGATCGTTGCGCGCCTTGAAGACCAGGCCGACCACCGGGCTGGTCCGGCCTTCGCTGTACGACGTGATGTCGCCCCCGGGGGACAGCACCGTACCACTGCTGACGGTGCGGTAGGAGGTGTCGCGGGTGGCAATGTTCTGGTTGCGCAGACCGAGGGTCAGCCGCGCGCGGTCGTCAAGGAACGACAGCGTGTCGCCGATGGCAAAACTGTTCAGGCGTGTTTCGCCGTTGATGGCGGGGCTGCTGAGATCGTTGCCCAGGAAGTTCAGGCCGGTCTGCGGGGAGTAGCGTGGCGAGTAGATGTTCGAAGCGAGCGAGTTCGCGGCGCCGGTGCTCATGCCGTAAGCGTTCTTCTTCTCCAGGCCGAAGTAAGACGCGGCGAGCACCCATTCGTGGCCCACGCTGCCGGTGCGCAGCTTGCCGCGCAAGCCGATCTCCGCGGTTTTCACGTCGTCTTCCCGCGTGTTGTCGAAGCGCGACGTGGTGAAGGCGCCCGTGCTGCCGTTCGACACCGTGGCACCGGCCAGCGAGTTGGCTTCGTGGCTGCTGCGCACACCCGCGGCCGCCCAAGCCGTGATGTCCGAGGTGATGTCGTATTCGCCGCGCACCGTGCCGAAGGTGTCGCGTTCGTTCGAGAAGGTCCAGGGCTGGGCGAAGTTGGTCTTGTTGTCGGGCGCGGTCGGCACCACGGTCACGGCGGCACCCAGCGTCACATTGGGTCGCGTGTTGCGCAGGCGGTGTTCCTGGTGGCCGATGTCGGCGGAAATGCGGGCGTTGCGGCTGCGCCAGTCGAGGCCGACGGAGACCACATCGAGCTTGACGTCTTCGTCGTCCACCGCCGTGCCACCGTCGCGGTGTGCGGCGTTGATGCGGATGCCGGTGCTCTGGTCGGGGCCGAAGCGGCGCGAGATGTCGGCCGCCACGTAACCCTGCGAACCGCTGGAAACACCGGCCGTGACCTGCGTCAGCGGATCGGTGCCTGCGCGCTTGGGCAGCAGGTTGATGTTGCCACCGATGCCGCCGCCGCTGGGCGTCGCGCCGGTCAGGAAGGCGCTCGCACCGCGCAGCACTTCGACGCGTTCGAACAGCTCCGACGAGATGTACTGGCGCGGCAGCAGGCCGTACAAGCCGTTGTAGGCAATGTCATCGGAATTCACGATGAAGCCGCGGATGAAGTACGACTCCTGGAAGTTGCCGAAGCCGCGCGCCACGCGCACCGTCGGGTCATTCAGCAGCACGTCGGCCACGCTCTTGGCCTGCTGATTCTGGATGAGTTCGTTGGTGTAGCTCGTCGTCGAAAACGGCGTGCTCATGACGTCCTGCGTGCCCAGAATGCCGACCCGCCCACCCCGTGCCACCTGGCCTCCCGCATAGGGCTTGGCGAGGCCCTCGGCCGACGCGTCTGCGCTGGCTTCGACCGTCACGGTCGACAAGGTGCCGCTGTTTTCCGTGGGCGCCGTCTGCGCCAGCGCGGCAAAGGCATGAAGGGCGAGCGCGGCGGCGATCGTGACGGGGTGAAGGCGGAAGGCGGGGCTGGACATGGGAGTTCCGTGGGGTCGAATGAATGCAAATGAGAATGGTTATTATTCATTTCATTGCCTTTCAACCCGCACCGGTCCTGCCGATGTGGCTCGGCCGCAACGCTGAACCGCAGCGGTCCGGGGCTCAGCCGGCGCGCCGTCCGTCCACGAACACCGCGAGTTCGCCCGGTGCGAAGGCGGTCCAGGCCTCGTTGGTGGTGAGCGGCGCGGTCACCACCACGGCCACACGATCGTCCGGCGTCGTGTGCTGGGCGAAGTCGATCGCCACGTCCTCGTCGGCCAGGTGGGCCCCCATGAACGGATGCTGCCGCTCGACGTACCAGAGGTTCGTCGATGCATGCGCCCACAACGCCTGGCCGTTCGACAGCATGAAATTGAAGGTGCCGTGCCGAGCCAGTTGCGGCGCCAGCTCGCGCAGCGTCAGGGTGAGCTCGGCCACGCTGGGCACGTCCGCGTGCGACTTGGCCAGTTCCTGCATGACCCAGCAGAAGGCGTGCTCGCTGTCGGTGTCGCCCACCGGATGGAAATTGCCGTGCAGACGCGGGCGGAAGTCCTTCAGGTCGCCGTTGTGCGCGAACACCCAGTAGCGGCCCCAGAGCTCGCGCACGAAGGGGTGGCAGTTCTGCAGGTTGACACGGCCCTGCGTCGCCTTGCGGATGTGCGCGATGACGTTGCGGCTCTGGATCGGGTAGCGGCGGATCAGTTCCGCCACCGGCGACTCGCAGGCCGGCAGGTGGTCGACGAAGTGGCGCAGCCCGCGGTCTTCGAAAAAGGCGATGCCCCAGCCGTCGGCATGGTGGTCGGTGCGGCCGCCGCGCTGCGCGAAGCCGGTGAAGCTGAAGGTCACGTCCGTCGGCGTGTTGCAGTTCATCCCGAGCAACTGGCACATGGGTCAGGTCTCCTGCCGCACGGGCAATGGGGCGCGCAGCTGCCAGGCTGCGCAGATGGCCAGGGCGCACAGCGCCGACAGCATGAGGAACACCTCGTTGAAGGCCGCCAGCCGCGCCGGGCTGGTGGCGGCCTGCGCGAGCGAGTCGCCATGCGCTGCCAGGCGCCATTCGAGCGCGATGGCGCAGAGGCTCACGCCCGCCGCGCCGCCGAGCATGCGCAGAAAGCTGATCGCGCTGGCGCCCTGCGGAATGAGCGGCTTGGCCAGCGGGCGCATGGCGCCGAGGTTGAGCGAAGGCAGGATGAAGCCCAGCCCGATGCGCCCGACGATGGCGAAGGCCACCAGCAGCCACAGCGTGCTGCCCAGGGTCAGCACCTTCATCAGCGCGAAAGACACGGCCAGCAACGCCAGCCCGATGCTGACCAGCAGCCAGGTCGGCTTGCGGTCGGCCAGCCGGCCGACCAGCGCGATGGAGAGGGCCAGCACGATGCCGGCCGGTAGCATGATGGTGCCGACATGCGAAGCCGACAGGTGCAGCGCGACCTGCATGTACACCGGCAGCAGGTAGGTCGAGCCGAACAGCGCCGCGCCGTAGATGAACGACACCACGCTGCCCATCGCGAACGACCGGTAGCCGAAGAGCGCCATGTTCATGAGCGGCGCGCCGCCACCGGCCGCCAGGCGCTTCTGCCACGCCACGAAAACGGCCAGCGACAGCACGGCGCCCAGCAGCAGCAAGGCGGCTTCGAGCGGCGCATCGCCCCGCAGCCCGACCAGGCCATTCAAGAGGCACAGCGTGCCGACCAGCCCGATGAGCAGGCCGCGCCAGTCCAGCCCGCCCGCGCGCATGGCGGTGACGCCGCCCGGCGCCGTGGTCGGCACGAACTTGTAGGCCAGCCAGATCGATGCGAGGCAGAACGGCACCACCATGAAGAAGATGGAGCGCCAGCCGAACAGGTCGACCAGCACGCCGCCGATGCTCGGGCCGATGGCTGGCGCCAGCACCACGCCCATGCCGAAGATGCCGCTGGCGCGGCCCTGCTCGTGCGGCTCGAAGGCGCGCAGGATGATGATGGCCGGAATCGGCTGCACCACGCCCGCGGCCAGCCCCTCGGCCACGCGCGCCAGCAGCACCAGCGAGAAGTCGTTGGCCAGCCCGCCGGCAACGCCGCCGGCCAGCAGCAGCACCATGGTGCCGACATAGGTGCGCCGGTAGCCGTAGCGCCCCAGCAGCCAGGGCGTGGTGAGCATCGAGACCGTCATGGCGACCATGAAGCCCGAGCTGACCCACTGCGCGCGCTCCTGACCGAGGGCGAAGTGGTGGCTCATGCCCGGAATCGCGACGTTCACGATCGTCGACGACATGATCGAGGCCATCGTGCCGACCATCACCGACATCAGCAGAAGCCAGCGGTAGCGCTCGCCGTAGCGGCTGCGCAGGGAGGGAAGGGCGGGGTCGGTCATCGTGGGCGGAGGCACAGCGGGCGCGGTCGGGCTGTCCTACAAGGATACGGGGCTTTGCGCCGCCGGGCGTTGGGGGAGGGCGCGGACAATGGAACGGCTGTCTCACGCTGCGCGTTCGCGCATTCATGCAAGTAAAAGAACATACACCATGGAATCTTCTCTCAACGACAGCGGCCAGGCCGCCGCGTCGAACGATCGGGCCGACGCGGCCCCCGGCGATGGCTTGGCCGCCGACCTGCGCGCGCCCACCATCAGCCGTGCCTACCAGTGCCAATGCGGCCGCCCGGTGTTCCTGGGCAACAGCCAATGCCTCGCCTGCCGGACGCCCCTCGGCTACGTGACCGAGCGCCTCGGCGTGGTGCCGCTCGCGCCTGCCACCCACGACAACGCCGAGCCCGACACTTTCACCGTGTTCGGCGACACCGGCGGCAAGGCCTGGCGCCGCTGCGCCAACTTCCTGAGCGCCGCCGGCTGCAACTGGATGGTGCCGGCACCGCGCGGCGGCGACGGCCCCGCCTTCAACACCGAGGGGCTGGCGCCGGGCTTCTGCCTGTCGTGCAGCAGCACGCGCACCATTCCCGACCTGTCGGTGGAGAGCAACGGCGACCTGTGGCGCAAGCTCGAACAGGCCAAGCGCCGCCTGCTGTCGCAACTGCTCGCATTGGGCCTGCCGGTGGTCACGCGCTACACCGATCCGGTGCATGGCCTGGCCTTCGACTTCCTCGGCAACATGCCCGGCGGGCCGCATGTGCTCACCGGCCATGAAGAAGGCGTGATAACGCTCAATGCCGAAGAGGCGGAGGACGCGGTGCGCGAGCGCATCCGTGCCGAGATGCGCGAGCCCTACCGCACGCTCGTCGGCCACTTCCGCCACGAGATCGGCCACTACTACTGGGACCTGCTGGTCTTCCCCACGCCCTGGGTCGACGACTACCGCGCCCTGTTCGGCGACGAACGTGCCGACTACGCCACCGCCCTGCGCAGCCACTACGAGAACGGTCCGCCGGCCGACTGGGCCATCCGCTTCGTCACCAGCTACGCCAGTTCGCATCCGTGGGAAGACTGGGCCGAGACCTGGGCGCACTACCTGCACATGGCCGACACGGCCGACACGGCCATGAGTTTCGGCGTCGATGCGCAGAATGTCGAATTGGCGAGCGACCTGTTCGAGCCGTCCGACCTGTGGCAGCCCGACCATCCCGGGGCGCTGAAGTTTCTCGACTTTCTCAACGGCTGGGTGCGCCTGACCAACGTGCTGAACGAACTCTCGCGCAGCATGGGCCAGCCCGACTACTACCCCTTCGTGCTGCCGCGCGCCACGGTGGGCAAGCTGCAGTTCATCCACCAGGTCATCACCGAGCAGCGCCAGCGCAGCCAGACCGGTGCCGTGCAGTCGGAGGAAACCGGGACCGACGTGGCGCCCACCGACGAGCCGCCAACCGCCCCGGCGCCCGTGGCCCCGCTACCCGTGGAGCCGGCGATGGTCACGCAAGGCCAAACGCAGACGCAGACGCAGCAGCCCTTCTTCCATACCGGTTTGCAGCAGAACCAAGGCTTGTTGCGGAACGCTGGCGACGCTCAGCAGCGCTGAGCTGGCAGGCGGCGATCAGGCCACGCCGCCAGCTCGTTCAGTGCCTGCCGCACAGCGGGCACAGATGCAAGCCAGGCCTCGGGCGGGTTCTGGAATGCGCGCCCGCAGCGCTTCGCTGAAAGTGGCGGTCATGCACCAGCAGGGGCCTTGGGCGATGCCGGTGCGGCGCTCGGTCTCGGCCGCGCAGGCGTTCGGCGCCTGGCAGAGCGGGCAGCGGGTGGGGTCGGCGATCGGCTCGGCGGGCATGCCGGCATTGTCTCCCGCGCCGTTCGCGGCGCAGTCGCTCAATCCGTGGTCATGAAGGCGAAGTGCGCCGGCATCGGACTGGCTTCAGGCAGCACGTACACCACACCCGCGTGGCTGCCGAATGAAGGCTTCACATGCGCGTCGTAGAACGCAGCCGGCACATTGATGCAGCCGTAGGAAATCCGGTTATCCGCTGGTGTCGGCGACGCCAGACGCTGCAGCCGGCGTTCGGCCTTCTGAGTCGCCCGCACCCGGTGCATGGAAACCGCGGCGCCGTAGTCGACCCACACGATGTCTTCACCCGCCGTGTTGCGGCCCGGCTCGGACACGAAGCGGCCCGCCGGCGTGGTGCGTTCGTACGGCTGGATCTGCGCCATCGGCCGCTCGCCGATGCCGGGCACCGACGCGTCACCGCGCGCCAAGCCCAGCAACACCGGCGAGCTGGCCGCGAGTTGTCCATCGGCGCGGTAGATAAACAGTCGGGCCTTCCTCTTGTCGATCACCGCGAAGGGCTGGCCCTGGGTGTCGCGCGCGGCCACCGCGCGCCGCGCGAACGCCGCTGCATCGACATCGGGGGCGACGGTCGCGGCATGGGCGGGCAGCAGTGCCGCGCTGCACAGCAGGGACGCGGCAAGACGCCGGAGCGGGCGGGTCGACATGGCGGAAATTCCGAACGTTTGAACGAGAGGAGAAGAACGGGCCGGCCCACGCGCTCGTGGCCGGCCCGCAGGCGGTGAAGGGCTTGGGCCCTTCCTCGCGATCAGTTGCGGTCGGCGCGCGCCGGACGCATGGCCGGCGTGGACATCGTGTCCGGCGACCGGGCCGGCATGGTGGTCGTCGTGCCGCTGTTCATCGGCGTGCTGCCGGTGCTCGGGGTCGGGGTGCCGGTCGTGCCCATGGGCGTGCCTTGTTGCGTCTGCTGGCCGGCGCCGGTGGCCGGGTTCGGAGAGCTGGTGTTGGGCGGGTTGCCCTGTGCCATCGCAAGGCCGGCGGTGCCCATCAGCAGGGCGGCGAGAAGGGGAGCGGTGCGCTTGATCATGGTGTATCTCCTGAGTGGATGAAGAACCGAACCGGGGAACCCGGCCGCTGACTCGATGGACAGCTGCGTTCAGCCTAGGAGCTGCCCTCGCATCACCCGTCGGCACGGCGCGCGCTGCGCTGTAGGAGATGCCTGCCGACGTCTGTGCACCAGGGGGCTGCGCGCTTGCCGTCCACCGCTGTCGTTGCCGTTCGCGCGCCCACCTCGTGGGCGGCGCGACCAGCCGTCGGCGCTCAGGTCGGCCGCGGCGGCTTTCGCAGCGCATCGCGCAGCGCACCCACGATGCCGGCCTGGGCCGGCCGCGCGCGCGTCACCATGCCGATCTCGCGGTGGAAGGTCGCCTCGCCCAGCGTGACGACGCGCACACCCTCGGGCACGCGCCAGTTGGCGCGCACGCGCGGCAGCAGGGCGGCGCCCATGCCCAGGCCCGCCAGCTGCACGATGCCTTCGAGCTCATCCATTTCCACGGCGTCCTGCACTTCGATGGCTTCGCTGCGCAGGAAGCGGTCGACCAGCCGGCCGCCGAAGGACGCCCGGTCGTAGCGCAGGAAAGGCTCGTTGGCGAGGATGCGGCGCCAATCGCGTCCTCTGGCCTGCGGCGGCGCGAGCAGCACGAAGGGCTCCTGCCACAGCGGCTCCCACACCAACTCGGGCGGCAGGCTGAAGGGCGGGCGGATCATCACCGCGGCGTCGAGTTCGCCCGCATCCACCATGCCCAGCAGCGCCAGCGACACGCCCGGCACCACGCGCAGCCGCAGCTGCGGCGCGCTGCGCCGCAGCTCGACCAGCGCGGCCGGCAGGCCGCCCGCCTGCACCGAGGCGATGGCGCCGATGCGCAATGCCACCGAGAAGTCCGCGGCGCCTGGCCCGGCGTGCAACTGGTCGGCCATCTGCACCAGCGCCTCGGCGCGCGTGAGCGTGTCGCGGCCGGCGTCGTTGAGCGTGGCGCTGCGGCCTGCGCGGTCGAACAGCGCGAAACCCAGCGAGGCCTCGAGCCGCTGGATCTGCGCGCTCACGGCCGATTGCGTGAGCCCGATGCGTTCGCCGGCGCGCGAGAAGGTGCCGTGGCGGGCGACGGCGATGAAGGTGCGCAGTTCCTTGAGCATCGATACAGATCAATGAAAGTGATGAGTCAGAGAAAAATATATCGTTTTTCAGAGTCAGCGAATTTTCCTAGACTTCTGCATTCCCTTTCCAACGAACGCACCCCATGACCACCACCGCAGCCGCCACGATCCCGCCCTTCCATCTCGCCTTCCCGGTGCACGACCTGTCGGCCGCGCGCGCCTTCTACGGCGAACTGCTCGGCTGCCCCGAAGGCCGCAGCTCGCCGGACTGGATCGACTTCAACTTCTATGGCCATCAGATCGTGGCCCATCTGGCGCCCGACGAATGTGCGAATTCCGCGCTCAGCCAGGTCGACGGCCACGGCGTGCCGGTGCGCCACTTCGGCGCGGTGCTGTCGATCCCGCAGTGGGAAGCGCTGGCTGCCAAGCTGAAGGCCGCCGGCATCGAATTCGTCATCGAGCCCTACATCCGCTTCAAGGGCGAGCCGGGCGAACAGGCCACGATGTTCTTCCGCGACCCGTCCGGCAACGCGGTCGAGATCAAGGCCTTCGCCAGCCTCGATTCGCTCTTCGCGAAATGAGCGGTAGCCCCCTCGCGCTCTACTGCGCTCAGGCCCAGGCTTCGGTGTGGGCCGACGGCCTGCGCGCGGCCTTGCCCGGCACGCAGATCGACCTATGGCCCGACGCCTCGGCTGGCGCGCGGCACGCGATCGTCTGGACGCCGACACAGGAATTCATGGACGCGCACCCGGCGCTCGAGCTGATCTTCAACATGGGCGCGGGCGTCGATGCGCTGCTCAAGCTGCGTCTGCCGCCGAAGGCCCGCATCGTGCGCATCGAGGACGGCGGCATGGCGGTGCAGATGGCCGACTACGTCTGCCATGCGGTGCTGCGCCACTTCCGCGAGTTCGACGTCTACGACCGCGCGGCCGCGGCCGGCCAGTGGCTGCAACGCCCGGACCGCGCGCGCAGCGACTTCCCGGTCGGCGTGATGGGCCTCGGCGTGCTCGGGCAGCGCGTGGTGAGTGCGTTGCGGCCCTTCGACTTTCCGGTGCGCGGCTGGAGCCGGTCGCCGAAAGCGATCGATGGCGTGCGCTGCTTCAGCGGCACCGACCAGTTCGACGACTTCCTGGCCGCCAGCCGCTTTCTCGTGTGCATGCTGCCGCTCACGCCCGACACGCGCGACATCCTGTGTCAGGCCTCGCTGTCGAAACTCCAGCCGGGCGGCTACCTGATCAACGTGGCGCGCGGTGCACACCTGGTCGAGGACGACCTGCTCGCACTGCTCGACAGCGGCCATCTCGCGGGGGCGATGCTCGATGTCACGCGCACCGAGCCGCTGCCCGAAGGGCATCCGTTCTGGTCGCACCCCAAGGTCACGATCACGCCCCACATCTCGGCGCAGACCGTGGTGTCGGAATCGATCGCGCAGATGGTTGCGAAGATCCAGGCGGTGCAGCGCGGCGAAGAACCGGCCGGGTTGGTCGACCCGGCGCGCGGCTATTGACCCTCGCGAGGTCTCAGGCCTCGCCCTTCACCTTCAGCCGCCACGCATGCAGCAGCGGTTCCGTATAGCCGCTTGGCTGCTCGACACCCTTGAACACCAAGTCTTGCGCGGCCATGTAGGCCGCTGAGGTCTTGAAGTGCCCCGCCATCGGCTGGTACAGCGCGTCGCCGGCGTTCTGCCCGTCGACCACGGCGGCCATGCGTTCGAAGGTGGCGTCGACCTGTTCCTTCGTCACGACGCCGTGCAGCAGCCAGTTGGCGATGTGCTGGCTGCTGATGCGCAGCGTGGCGCGGTCTTCCATCAGGCCGACGTTGTGGATGTCGGGCACCTTCGAGCAGCCGACGCCCTGGTCGATCCAGCGCACCACGTAGCCCAGGATGCCCTGCACGTTGTTGTCGAGCTCCTGTTGCTTCTCCTCGGCGGTCCAGGCCGGCTTCGGCGCCACCGGCACCTGCAGCAGGTCGTTGAGGATGGCGTCGCGTTCCGCGTTGGCATCGATCTTTTCCAGCGCCTTCTGCACGTCGGCCACGTTGACCTGGTGGTAGTGCAGCGCATGCAGCGTGGCGGCGGTGGGTGAGGGCACCCAGGCGGTGTTGGCGCCGGCCTTGGGGTGGCCGATCTTCTGCTTGAGCATGTCGGCCATCAGGTCGGGCATGGCCCACATGCCCTTGCCGATCTGCGCCTTGCCGCGCAGGCCGCATGCGAGGCCCACCAGCACGTTGTTCTTTTCATAGGCCGCGATCCACGGCGTCGTCTTCATGTCGCCCTTGCGCAGCATCGGGCCGGCCTGCATGGCGGTGTGCATCTCGTCGCCGGTGCGGTCGAGGAAGCCGGTGTTGATGAAGGCCACGCGGGCGGCGGCTTCGGCGATGCAGGCCTTGAGGTTGACGCTGGTGCGGCGCTCCTCGTCCATGATGCCGAGCTTGACGGTGTTGGCGGGCAGGCCGAGCAGCTGCTCGACGCGGCCGAAGAGCTCGCTCGCGAAGGCCACTTCGGCCGGGCCGTGCATCTTCGGCTTCACGATGTAGATGCTGCCGGTGCGCGAGTTGCCCTTGCGCTTCAGGTCGATGGTGGCGATGGTGGTGGTCACGACCGCATCGAGGATGCCTTCGGGGATTTCCTTGCCACCCGCATACAGGATGGCCGGGTTGGTCATCAGGTGGCCCACGTTGCGAAGGAACATGAGCGAGCGGCCGTGCAGCTTCAGCGGCTGGCCGTCGGCGCCGGTGTATTCGCGGTCGGGGTTGAGGCCGCGGGTGAAGGTCTTGCCGCTCTTGGCGACTTCCTCGGTCAGCGTGCCCTGCACGATGCCCAGCCAGTTCGAATAGGCCGTCACCTTGTCGGCCGCATCGACCACCGCCACCGAGTCTTCCAGGTCGAGGATCGTCGAGAGCGCGGCTTCCATCACCACGTCGCTCACGCCGGCCGGGTCGGTCTTGCCGATGGCCATGCTGCGGTCGATCTGGAGGTCGAGGTGGATGCCGTGGTGCTTGAGCAGCACCGACGACGGCGCCGCTGCATCGCCCTGATAGCCGACGAAGGCGGCCGGGTCCTGCAGCGAGGTGTCGCTGCTGTGCAGCGTGATGACGAGCTGGCCGTCCTTCACGCGGTAGCCGGTCGCATCCTTGTGCGATCCGTTGACGAGCGGTGCCGCCTGATCGAGCACGTTCCGTGCGAAGGCGATGACCTTGGCGCCGCGCACCGGGTTGTAGCCCTTGCCTTTTTCCGCACCGTCGGTCTCGGGGATGGCGTCGGTGCCGTAGAGCGCGTCGTACAGCGAGCCCCAGCGCGCGTTGGCGGCGTTGAGTGCGTAGCGTGCGTTCAGGATCGGCACCACCAGTTGCGGGCCGGCCTGCAGTGCGAGTTCGGCGTCGACGTTCGACGTCGTGGTCTGCACGTCCTTGGGTTGCGGCAGCAGGTAGCCGATCTTCTCGAGGAACGCGCGGTAGGCCGGCATGTCGGTGATGGGGCCGGGGTGCGCCTTGTGCCAGGCGTCCATCTCGCCTTGCAGGCGGTCGCGCTCGGCCAGCAGCGCGATATTTTTCGGGGCCAGATCGGTCACGATGGTGTCGAAGCCCTTCCAGAAGCGCGCGCTGTCCACGCCGGTGGCCGGCAGCACCTTGTCTTCGATGAAGCGGTGGAGTTCGTTGGCGACCTGGAGGCCGTGGGCGGTGGTGCGATCGGTCATGGGGGGTCCTTGTGAAGCAATGTCGGGGCTCCTCGGAGCGAGCATTCGACTGTATGGGACACGGTGAATTCCATTAAGCCCGCGAAGGGCCTTTGATTCGCACCCTAAAGAGCGCTAATCGATGGCCCCAGCGTGGTCGGCCGCATCGATGCAAGCCTCGATCCAGCGTGCTGCCCGGGCCGCATCCGCTGGCTCGGGCCCGAACAGCAGGCGGTAGAGCAGCGGCGCGACGAAACCGTCCATCACGCGCTCGGCCGTCGGCACCGCCTCGCCCCGTGCCCGCGCGCG
This sequence comes from Variovorax sucrosi, assembly GCF_051216635.1. NCBI lineage: Bacteria > Pseudomonadati > Pseudomonadota > Betaproteobacteria > Burkholderiales > Comamonadaceae > Variovorax > Variovorax sucrosi. The sequence goes on from NZ_JBPJZU010000005.1 coordinate 371,895, forward strand.
CTGCAGCATCAGCTCGATCTGGCTGGCAGTGAAGCGCGAGCACTGGCAGGCGCCTGTGCCGTCGCCGAACTGCCCGGTCGACAGCACGTCGCGCAGCATGCCGCGACCGACCTCGGACGACATCTCCTCGTGGAACTGTTCGGCCCAGGCGCGCAAGTCGCCGCGCAACGAGCCCGTGTCGGCAGGCTCGGTGTCGGGCTGCAGCCGCTGCATCGACACATCGGCCAGCAGATCGGCCAGATCGCCCCAGCGACGGTAGATGGTGGACGGCGTAACGCCCGCTTGCGCCGCGATCATCGGCACGCTGAGCGCGTCCCGCCCGTGCAGGTCGATGAGCTCGCGCGTGGCGCCTTGCACCGCCTCCTGCACGCGGGCGCTGCGGCCACCAGGGCGGATCCGGATCGGGGCATTCATGACCGAATGCTAACGCAAAGGATTTGCTTTAAGTCGGGTTGCCGCGCACAATCCGCTAACGCAATCGCTTTGCGTTAAAGGTTTTTCGATGGTCAGCACTCCTCTCCCCGCAGCACCGCCGCTCGCTTCCGGCCGGCTCCGGCCGAATGCGGCCTTCGTCCTGGTGGTCACCCTCGTCGTGGCCTTCCTGGCGGCGTCGAGCGCACCATCGCCGCTCTACGCGCTGTACCGCGAGACCTGGGGCTTTTCGGCTTTCATGCTCACGCTGGTGTTCGGCAGCTATGCCTTCGCGCTGCTCGCGGCGCTGCTGGTGTTCGGCGCGCTGTCCGATCATCTGGGCCGGCGCACCGTCATCCTGGCGGCGCTGGCGCTGGAGATCGGCGCCGTGGTGCTGTTCTGGGCCGCCGATTCCGTCGGCTGGCTGCTTGCCGCGCGCGTGCTGCAGGGCGTCGCGACCGGCATCGCCACCAGCGTGTTGAGCGCCATGCTGCTCGATCTGCATCCCGCACGCGGTGCCCTGTTCAATGGGCTCGCGCCGATGGTCGGCATGGCCGTGGGGGCGCTCGGCACGGCCGCGCTGGTGCAGTTCGCGCCGCAGCCCCTGCATCTCGTGTTCGAGGTGCTGGTGGCGGTGTTCCTCGTCCAGGCCGTGCTGGCGCTGCGGCTTCCCGAAACCGTGACGCGCCGGCCGGGTGCGTGGGCTTCGCTGGTGCCCAGCGCGCACGTCCCGCCCGCGGCGCGCACCTTGCTGCTGCGCGTGCTGCCGCTCAACACGGCGGGTTGGGCGCTGGGCGGCTTCTACCTGTCGCTCGGGCCGACGCTGGCGCGCCTCGTCACCGGCCGCCCGGCCCCGCTGATCGGCGGCGCGCTGATCGCAACGCTGGTGCTGGCCGGTGCCGTCGCCATCTACGCGGTTCGCCAACGGGCGGCGCGACCGGTCTTGCGGGGCAGTGCACTGCTGCTCGGCGCCGGCCTGATCGTCACGCTGTGCGGCGTGCATCGGCACAGCGCGCTGCTTTTCTTCGGCGGCACGCTCGTTGCGGGGCTGGGCTTCGGCGCCGGCTTCAACGCGGCGGTGCGCACCCTGGTGCCGGCCGCGCAGCCGCATGAACGCGCGGGTCTGATGTCCACCTTCTTCGTGCTCAGTTACCTGGCGTTCAGCGTGCCGTCGTTGCTGGCCGGCCTGGCGGTCGGCTGGGTCGGTCTGCACGCGGCCACGCTGTCCTATGGTGCGTTGCTGATCGTATTGACCGCGGCGGCGTGGCTCGCCATGCGCGAGCGCGGCTGAAGCCCGCTGGCAGCGAGCCGCCGGAGCGGGTTAATCTCTTGCGGGCCGGCAGCCACGCCGGCCGCCCGTGGAGAGACCCTCAACATGAATTCCCCCGCCCCCTCGGCCGTCCTGATCAGCGAAGTCGGCCCGCGCGACGGCCTGCAATCGGTCAAGGCCACGATGCCGACCGCCGACAAGCTGCGCTGGATCGACGCGCTCCACGCCGCCGGCGTGCGCGAGATCGAAGTCGCGTCCTTCGTGCCTGCGCGGCTGCTGCCTCAGATGGCCGACGCGGCCGAGGTCGTGCGCCATGCCATCACCTTGCCCGGACTCACCGTGATGGCGCTGGTGCCCAACCTGCGCGGCGCCGAAGCGGCGCTGGCCGCCGGCGTGCACAAGCTCACCGTGCCGGTGTCGGCCAGCGAGGCGCATTCGCTCGCCAACGTGCGCAAGACGCGCGAGGCGATGGTTGAGGAGGTGCGCGCCATCGCTGCCCTGCGCCGCGACATCGCGCCGCATGTCGGCTTCGAGGCCGGTCTGTCGACCGCCTTCGGTTGCACGCTGCAGGGCGAGGTGCCGGAAGACGAGGTCATCCGCCTGGCCGCGCAGTGCATCGAGGCCGGTGCCGACGAGGCCGGCCTGTCCGACACCGTCGGCTACGCCAACCCGGCCCAGGTGCGCCGCCTATTCCGCCGCCTGCGCGCCGAGATCGGCGAGCACGCCGGCGCCGCCCACATGCACAACACCCGCGGGCTCGGACTGGCCAACTGCCTGGCGGCGTACGAAGAGGGCGTGCGCACCTTCGACGCATCGCTCGGCGGGCTGGGCGGCTGCCCCTATGCGCCGGGCGCGTCGGGCAACGTCGTCACCGAAGACCTGGTCTTCATGTTCGAGGCCATGGGCGTGCGCACCGGCATCGACATCGAGCGGTTGATCGCGGCCCGCGCGCCGCTCATCGCCGGCCTGCCGGGCGAGCCGGTGTACGGCATGACGCCCGAGGCCGGTTTGCCCAAGGGATTCGCCAAGGAAATGAAGCATGTCTGAGCCCACGCCACTGCCCTACGCGAACATCCGCGTCGTCGAATTCACCCACATGGTCATGGGCCCGACCTGCGGCATGCTGCTGGGCGACCTCGGCGCCGAGGTCATCAAGGTCGAGCCCATCGCGGGCGACGACACGCGCCGGCTGCTCGGTTCCGGTGCCGGTTTCTTTCCGACCTTCAACCGCAACAAGAAGAGCATCGCGCTCGACCTGAAGAAGCCCGAAGGCCTGGAGGCCGCACTCAAGCTGGTCGCCAGCGCCGACATCGTGAGCGAGAACTTCAAGCCCGGCACGATGAAGAAGCTGGGCCTGGACTACGACACGCTTCGCAAGCTCAACCCGCGCCTCATCTACGTCAGCCACAAGGGCTTCCTGCCCGGCCCCTACGACCACCGCACGGCGCTGGACGAGGTGGTGCAGATGATGGGCGGCCTGGCCTACATGACCGGCCGCGCCGGCGACCCGCTGCGCGCGGGCACCAGCGTGAACGACATCATGGGCGGGATGTTCGGTGCCATCGGCGCGATGGCTGCGCTGCGCCAGCGCGACGCCACGGGCGAAGGCTGCGAGGTGCAGTCGGCCCTGTTCGAGAACAACATCTTCCTGGTCGCGCAGCACATGATGCAGTTCGCCGCCACCGGCCGCGCGGCCGACCCGATGCCCAGCCGCATCTCGGCCTGGGGCATCTACGACGTGTTCACGGTGAAGGACGGCGAGCAGATCTTCCTGGCCGTGGTGAGCGACAGGCAGTGGGCCATCTTCTGCCAGGCCTTCGGCCTGCAGGAAATGCACGCCGACCCGCGCCTGGCCACCAACAACGACCGGGTGCGCGCCCGCGAATGGATGATGCCCATCCTGCGCTCGCACCTGGCCGGCACCAGCGCCGCCGAACTGAGCGCGGTGTTCGAGAGGAACGAGCTGCCCTTCGCGCCCATCACCCGGCCGCAGGACCTGTTCGACGACCCGCACCTGAACGCGACCGGCGGCCTGGCGCCGGTGCGCATGAACGACGGCAGCGAATCGAAGGTGCCGCTGATGCCTTTCACCCTTGGCGGTCACCGCCCCGGCATCCGACTGCAGCCGCCGCTGCTGGGCGAGCACACCGATGCGCTGCTGCGCGAGGCGGGCTATGACGCGGCAGCCATCGCGGCGTTGAAGGCAGCGAAGTCGGTCGCCTGATCGCGCGCTGGATGCCCATGGACCGCCTCACCCAACTCGAATCCTTCGTCTCGGTCGCCACCCGCGGCAGCCTGACCGCGGCGGCCAAGGCCGAGGGCGTGGCGCCGGCGATCATGGGCCGGCGCATCGACGCGCTGGAGGAACGCCTGGGCGTGAAGCTGCTGCTGCGCACCACGCGCCGCCTCACGCTCACGCACGAGGGCAGCGCCTTCCTCGAGGACTGCCAGCGCCTGCTGGTGGAATTCGCCAATGCCGAGGCCAGCGTGAGTGCCGGTGGCGTGAAGGCCAGCGGCCACCTGCGGGTGACGGCGCCGGCGGGCTTCGGGCGTCGCCATGTCGCGCCGTTGGTGCCACGCTTCCATGCGTTGCACCCCGAAGTGACGATGTCGCTCAACCTGAGCGACCGGGTGGTCGACGTCACCGGCGAGAGCTTCGACTGCGCGGTGCGGGTCGGCGACTTGCCCGACTCGTCGCTGGTGAGCCTGCGCCTGGCCGACAACCGCCGCCGCTGCGTGGCGACGCCGGCCTTCCTGCGCCGCCACGGCACGCCGCGCCATCCGTCCGACCTGGCGCGCTTCGCCTGCCTGACGTTGTCGAGCGATGCATCCCAGACACGCGGCTGGGCGTTCCGCGTTCCCTCGGCGAGCGGTGAGCCCGAGACCATCCACCTGAAGCCCAGCGGCCCGCTCGACTGCTCCGACGGCCAGGTGCTGCACGACTGGTGCCTGGCCGGCCACGGCATCGCCTGGCGCAGCGGCTGGGAGATCGAAGCCGAGGTCGAGGCCGGCCTGCTGGTGCCGGTGCTCGATGATTTTGCGGCGCCGCCGAACGGCATCTACGCCGTATTCCCGCAGCGCAAGCACCTGGCGCTGCGGGTGCGCCTCTGGCTGGATTTCCTCAAGGCCGAGTACGGGCGTCCGGAATTCTGGAGCGGCACAATCGCGCCATGACCCTCGAAGCCATCCTCGCTTACCTGCACCTGCTGGCCATCCTCACGATGGTCGTCTTCATCTCCAGCGAAGCCGCGCTGTGCCGCGTGCAGTGGCTCAACGCCGCGGTGGTGGAGCGGCTCGCCAAGGTCGATCTGGTTTACGGCATCGCCGCGATCATGGTGCTGGCCACCGGCGTCGCGCGTACCGTCTGGGGCGTGAAGGGCACGTCCTGGTACTGGACCAACCCGCTGCTGCACGTGAAGCTCACGCTCTTCATCGTGGTGGGCGTGATCTCGATCTTCCCGACCATGACTTACTTCCGCTGGCGCAAGGCGTTGCGCGCCACCGGCGCCCTGCCGGCCGAGGCAGACATCCAGAAGACCCGCAAGCTGGTCATGGTGCAGGCGCACCTGATCGCGCTGATCCCGCTGGTCGCCGTCTTCCTCGCCCGCGGCTTCGGCAAATAAGAAAAGCCCCGCGAGCGGGGCTTTTCTTCGGGTGAAAGCGGCTCAGGCCGGCTTGTTGCTGAGGCAGGTCTTCATGAAGGCCTTGCGGGCATCGCCTGCCAATGCCTTGGTCTTGGCGTCGACATTGCAGGTCTTCATCTTTTGCTGTTGGGTCACCTTGACGCCGCCGTCGGCCGACAGACAGCTCTTCATGAAAGTCTTGCGGTCGTCGCCCTTCTTCTCGCCGGCGTCCTTGTTGCAGGTGGCCATCTTGCCCTGTTGGGCGGTCGGTGCCTTCTCGGGCGTGGCGGCCTTGTCCTGGGCTTGCGCGGCGCCGAAGGAGAGGCAGGCGCCCAGGGCGATCAGGGAAAGGATGTTCTTCATGGTGTGGTTCCTCGGTGGTTGATTGTGTGACAGCGGCCCCGACCCCCGGGGCCGTTCATGCTAACGGTCGATACCGCAGCCCGGATGACCGTCCGGCGGGCGATCCGGGTTTGCACCCGTAAAATCCGTCGATGCTATTGGTCAAACAGGAGCTGCTCGCGGCGCTCGCGAACACGCTCGAATCCTTCTCGTCCGGCGCCGGTGCCAAGGCTGCTTTCGAATCGCCCAAGGTGGCGGCCCACGGCGATTTCGCCAGCACGGCCGCCATGCAGCTGGCCAAACCGCTCGGCCGCAAGCCGCGTGAACTGGCCGAGCAGCTGAGCGCCACGCTCTTCGCCACGCCGGCTTTCACGCAGTGGGTCGAGGCGATCGAGATCGCCGGTCCCGGTTTTCTCAACATTCGCCTGAAGACCGCCGCCAAGCAGCAGATCGTGCGCGAGGTGCTGGCCGCCGGCGACGCCTTCGGCCGCCAGCCCGCCCGCGGCGACAAGGTGCTGGTCGAGTTCGTCTCCGCCAACCCGACCGGCCCGCTGCACGTCGGCCATGGCCGTCAGGCGGCGCTGGGCGACGCCATCTGCAACCTGCTGGCCGCCCAGGGTGCCGACGTCTACCGCGAGTTCTATTACAACGACGCCGGCGTGCAGATCCAGACGCTCGCCAGCAGCACGCAGCTGCGTCTGCAAGGCTTCAAGCCGGGCGACGCGCAATGGCCGAGCGGCGAGAAGGCCGCGGCGTACAACGGCGACTACATCGCCGACATCGCCGAGGACTTCAAGGCCAGGAAGACCGTCAGCGCCGACGACCGCGAATACACCGCCAGCGGCGACGTGGACGACATCGACTCGATCCGCCAGTTCGCCGTGGCCTACCTGCGCCGCGAGCAGGACCTGGACCTGAAGGCCTTCCAGGTCAAGTTCGACAACTACTACCTGGAGTCCAGCCTCTACACCAGCGGCCGCGTGGCCGCCACGGTGCAGAAGCTGGTCGACGCCGGCAAGACCTACGAGCAGGACGGCGCGCTGTGGCTCAAGTCGACCGACTACGGCGACGACAAGGACCGCGTCATGCGCAAGCAAGACGGCACGTACACCTACTTCGTGCCCGACGTGGCGTACCACATCGCCAAGTGGGAGCGCGGCTTCCACACGGTGGTGAACATCCAGGGCACCGACCACCACGGCACCATCGCCCGCGTACGCGCCGGCCTGCAGGCGGCCGGCGTCGGCATCCCAGCCGGCTACCCCGACTACGTGCTCCACACCATGGTGCGGGTGGTCAAGGGCGGCGAGGAAGTGAAGATCAGCAAACGCGCCGGCAGCTATGTCACGCTGCGCGACCTGATCGAATGGACCAGCACCGACGCGGTCCGCTTCTTCCTCCTCTCGCGCAAGCCCGACACCGAATACACCTTCGACGTCGACCTGGCGGTCGCGAAGAACAACGACAACCCGGTCTACTACGTGCAATACGCGCATGCGCGTATCTGCTCGGTGCTGACCGCGTGGGGTGGCGACGAGGCCGCGCTGAAGGGCGTCGACCTGTCGGCGCTCGAGAGCCCGGCGGCGCAGGCGCTGATGCTGATGCTGGCGAAGTACCCCGAGATGCTCACCGCCGCGGCCAAGGATTTCGCGCCGCACGACGTGACCTTTTACCTGCGCGAACTGGCCGCCAGCTACCACAGCTACTACGACGCCGAACGCATCCTGGTCGACGAGGAACCGGTCAAGCTCGCTCGCCTGGCGCTGGTCGCCGCCACCGCGCAGGTGCTGCACAATGGCCTCGCGATTCTCGGCGTGAGCGCGCCGCGCAAGATGTGACGATCTCTTTCTCTTCCCCATGAAAACAAGACAACGCGGCAACACGGTCATCGGCCTGATCATCGGCATCGTCCTGGGCCTGGGCGTGGCGCTCGGCATCGCGGTCTACGTGACCAAGGTGCCGATCCCGTTCATGAACAAAACCCAGAAGGGCGGCGTCGAGCAGGACGAGGCCGAAGCTCGCAAGAACAGGGACTGGAACCCGAACGCGCCGCTCGCGGGCAAGCCCGCCGCGCGCCCGGCCGCACCGGAGCAGCCCGCCTCCGTCGGCCCCCTGAACGCACCGGCACCCGGCACCGGGCCGGTGCCCGCCGTGGTGGCGCCCGACGGCCGCAGTGCTGCTGCTCCGGCCGCCCCGGCCGTCCGCCCGCGCCCGGCACCCGAGACCAATGCGCCCGCCGCCTCGTCCGACCCGCTGGGCGACCTGGCCCGTGCCCGTGCGGGCATCACGGCGCCGGCCACGGCGACCGATGCCGCCGACCCCTTCGTGTATTTCGTGCAGGCCGGCGCATTCCGCAGCACCGACGACGCGGAGGCGCAGCGTGCCAAGCTGTCCCTGATGGGCGTCGAGGCCCGCGTCACCGAGCGCGAGCAGGCCGGGCGCACCGTGTACCGGGTGCGCGCGGGCCCCTTCAACAAGAAAGACGATGCCGACCGCCTCAAGGCGCGCCTCGACAGCGGCGGCCTCGAATCGAACCTGGTCCGCGTGCAGCGCTGAACGCTGCAGGCCGTGACCGAATCGGCGCCTCCGGGCGCGTCCCCCCGGCTGCGGGAACTCCGCAGCCGCCGCCCGGCTCTGTCAGCCGCATAGGAGAACCTTTGATGACCATGAAACGCCGTGACTTTTCGCTGACTGCCGCCTCGTTGGCGCTGCTCCCCCTCGCCGCCACCGCCGTGCATGCCCAGGGCCGCCCACCCAAGGCCGGGACCGACTACATCGTGCTGGGCAAGCGCGCGCCGGTCGACACGCCCGCCGGCAAGGTGGAGGTGGTCGAGTTTTTCTCGTACAACTGCCCGCACTGCGCCGCCTTCGAGCCGCGCCTGGAAACCTGGATCAAGACGCTGCCGGCCGACGTCGCCTTCAAGCGCATCCCGGTCCCTTTCGTGGGCAACGACACGGAAGTCAAGCAGCGGCTGTACTACACGCTCGAAGCCATGGGGAAGGTCGATGCCTTCCAGATGAAGCTGTTCCAGGCCATCCACCAACAGCGCCAGCCGCTGGTCGGCGACGCCGCGATCCTGGCCTGGGCCGAGAAGCAGCCCGACCTCGACGGCAAGAAGTTCGCGGACCTGTTCAAGTCCTTCTCGGTGGCCGGCAAGGCCAAGCGCGCCACCCAACTGACCAGCGACTACCAGGTGGCCGGCGTGCCGGCCCTGGGCGTGGCGGGGCGCTGGTATGTGGACGGCGACACGGCCGGTTCGCTGGACCGCGCGCTGGAAGTGGTGGGCCTGCTCGTCGCCGAAGCCCGCAAGAGCTGAGGCTCTCGGCCGTTCGACGCGGCCGCGCCCCCCATGTCAAAGCCCGCCTTGGCGGGCTTTTTCGTCCGAGCGACCGGATGCACTGATCCGGCGCATACAATCGTCGAGCAAGTTTCGTGCCTTTATGACACTTCGACCCCACACTCCCCTTTCCTCCCTCCTGCGTGCCGGCTTCGCCGCACTGCTGCTCACCGTCGCCGCTTTCCCGGCGCTGGCCGAGAAAGCCGATCGCACCAAGCCCATGAACATCGAGGCCGATGCCATGCGCTACGACGATCTGAAGCAGACCAGCGTGTTCACCGGCAACGTGGTGGTGACCAAGGGCACCATCATCATTCGCGGCACGCGCATCGACGTCCGGCAGGACCCGGAGGGCTATCAGTACGGGGTGGTCACCGCGGCGCCGGGCAAGCTGGCCTATTACAAGCAGAAGCGCGATTCCGGCGTGGACGAGTGGACCGAGGGCGAAGGCGAGGTGATCGAGTACGACAGCCGCGCCGACAACGTCAAGTTCATCCGCCGCGCGGTGATGCGTCGCCTGCTGGGCGCCAAGGTCAACGACGAGAGCACCGGCGCCCTGATCGTCTACGACCAGGGGAACGACACCTTTACCGTCAACGGCGCGCCACTGCCGCCGGGCGCCAGCGTGGCGACCGGCAATCAGGGCAGCCGGGTGCGCGCCATCCTGACGCCCAAGGCGGCGGCCGCAGACGCGGCAGCACCGAGCGCGCCGGCCGCGCCGACCCCCGCGCCGGGGAGCGGCCTGCGTCCAAGCACGACCCTCGGTGGAGAAGCGCGCCCGTGAACGCCAGCGTGGACATCGCCAAGCATTCCGCGCCCGATGGCGGCGCGGCCGAAGGCAGCCGGCTCCAGGTGCGCGGGCTGCAGAAGCGCTACGGCAGTCGGCAGGTCGTCAAGAACGTCTCGCTCGACGTGCAGAAGGGCGAAGTCGTCGGGCTGCTCGGACCCAATGGCGCCGGCAAGACCACCTCGTTCTACATGATCGTCGGCCTGGTGCGGGCCGACGCCGGCGAGATCAGCATCGACGGCGAGCCGATCGCGCACATGCCGATCCACCGCCGCGCCCGCATGGGCCTGAGCTACCTGCCGCAGGAAGCGTCGATCTTCCGCAAGCTCAGCGTGCAGGAAAACGTGCGCGCGGTGCTCGAGCTCCAGCGCGAACCCGACGCCAAGGGCCGGCTCGTGCCGCTGTCGAAGAAGCGCACCGACGACCGCCTGAACGAGCTGCTGTCGGACCTGCGGGTGGAGCATCTGCGCGACTCGCCGGCGCTGGCGCTGTCCGGTGGCGAGCGCCGCCGGGTCGAGATCGCCCGGGCGCTGGCCACGCAGCCGCGCTTCATCCTGCTGGACGAACCCTTCGCCGGCATCGACCCGATCGCCGTGATCGAGATTCAGCGCATCGTGAGCTTCCTGAAGGAGCGCGGCATCGGCGTGCTGATCACCGACCACAACGTGCGTGAGACGCTGGGCATCTGCGACCACGCTTTCATCATCAGCGACGGGCAAGTGCTGGCACAAGGCACGCCTTCGGAGATCGTCGACAACGCCGAGGTACGCCGCGTGTACCTGGGCGAACACTTCCGCATGTAGGGGAGCCTGGACTCTCCATGAAGCAGGGCCTTTCGCTCCGCGTTTCGCAGCATCTCGCGCTCACGCCTCAGTTGCAGCAGTCGATCCGGCTGTTGCAGCTGTCCACGCTCGAACTGAGCCAGGAGGTGGAGCAGATGCTCGACGAGAACCCGTTTCTCGAGCGCACCGCCGAAGAGGCCGCCCGCGAGGAGTTCGGCGTCGACGCCGCCGACGCCCCGCCGCCGCGCGACGACGACTTCTCCCCCGGCCCCGCCGCCGCCAGCAGCGACAGCAGCACGGCGACCAGCGAGGCCGAGGCGCCGGTGGTCGATGCCACCGAGGCCGCCCCCGACTGGGAGGGTGACGGCACCGTCGAGATGGCGCCCGACGACAGCGAATGGGGCGGCGACGCGCCGCCGCGCGCCAACAACCTGGGCGACGACGAACGCGCCGACGCCACCGAACTGGCGCGCAGCCAGGAATCGCTGCAGTCCTTCCTGCACCGGCAGGCGCTGAGCCTGCGGCTGAACGACAGCGACCGGGCCGCGCTGCGCTTCCTGATCGAATCGCTCAACGAGGACGGCTACCTCGAGGAATCGCTGCCGGCGCTGGCCTCGGGCCTGGCCGGCGATGACAACGACGAGTTCGACGGGCTGGTGCATCACTTCCAGGTCGCGCTCGGCCTGCTGCAGAGCCTGGAGCCGGTCGGCGTCGGCGCGCGCGACCTCGGCGAGTGCCTGGCGATCCAGCTGCGGGCACTGGCCCATGCCGGCGAAACACCGGAGCAGGCGCAGATTCGCAAGAGCGCCATCGCCATCTGCAAGCAGCCGATGGAGCTGCTCGCGCGGCGCGACTTCAAGCGCCTGGCCACGCTCACCCGTAGCAACGAGGAGGAGGTGCGCTCGTCGCTGCAGCTGATCGCCACGCTCGAACCCAAGCCGGGCCGCCGCTTCGTCGACGTGGAACGCAACGTGGTGATCCCCGACGTGATCGTCACGCGCATGGGCACCGGCACCAACCTCAAGTTCCGCGTCATGCTCAACCCCGACGTGATGCCGCGCCTGCGGGTGCACGACATCTATGCCGGCGCGCTCAAGCAGCACAAGGGCGAGGGCAGCCAGGCGCTGTCGCAGCGGCTGCAGGAGGCGCGCTGGTTCATCAAGAACATCCAGCAGCGCTTCGACACCATCCTGCGCGTGTCCAACGCCATCGTCGAGCGGCAGAAGAGCTTCTTCGTGCACGGCGAACTGGCCATGCGGCCGCTGGTGCTGCGCGAGATCGCCGACGAGCTCGGGCTGCACGAATCCACCATCAGCCGGGTGACCACGGCGAAGTACATGTCGACGCCCTACGGCACGGTCGAGCTGAAGTACTTCTTCGGTTCGGCGCTGGGCACCGAAACCGGCGGCAACGCGTCGAGCACCGCGGTGCGTGCGCTCATCAAGCAATTCGTCACGGCCGAGAGCATCAAGAAGCCGCTGTCGGACAGCCAGATCTCCGAGATGCTCAAGGAGCAGGGCATCGAATGCGCCCGCCGCACCGTCGCCAAGTACCGCGAGGCGCTGCGCATCGCACCGGCCAACCTGCGCAAGGCGCTCTGAGGGCCACACCATGAACCAGCTCCATCTTTTCCTTCCCTGCGCCGCCGGCGTCGAAGACTTTCTGGCGCAAGAAGTGCACGGCCTCACCGGCCTGTCCGGCGACGACCTGATGGCCTCGCGCGGCGGCGTCTTCGTGCGTGGCTCCTGGCGCGACGCCATGAAGCTCAATCTGTACAGCCGGCTGGCGCAGCGCGTGCTCGTCGAACTGGCGCACGCGCCCTATCGCAACGAGAACGACCTGTACGCCATCGCCAGCGGCGTGGCCTGGGAGATCTGGTTCACGCCGCAGCAGACCTTCAAGATCGAGACCACGGCGCAGCACAGCCCGCTGCAGAGCCTGAACTTCGCCACCCTGCGCATCAAGGATGCCATCGCCGATCGCTTCCGCGCCAAGGCCGGCGGCGTGCGGCCGAGCATCGAGACGCAGTGGCCCGACGTGCGCGTCTTCGCCCACCTCACCACCGACGCCTGCACGCTCTACATCGACACCTCCGGCGAGCCGCTCTTCAAGCGCGGCTGGCGGCAGGACACCGGCGACGCGCCGCTGAAGGAAACCCTGGCCGCCGCCATGCTGGCCGCCAGCGGCTGGTGGAACCCGGAAACCGGCGCCGTGTCCGATGCGCCGCTGTACGACCCCTGCTGCGGCAGCGGCACCATCGCGATCGAGGCGGCACAGATCGGCCTGGGCATTCCGGCCGGCGCGCTGCGGCGTTTCGGCTTCGAGAAGCTGCTGCCCTTCCAGCCGCACGTGTGGGCGACGATCCAGAACGAGGCCGCCGATGCGCCGGAACGCGCGTCGCCGCCGATCTTCGGCAGCGATGTGTCGCACCGCATGGTTGACTTCGCCGAGCGCAACGCCGAGCGGGCCGGCGTCGCTGCGGCCATCGAGTTCCGCGGCGGCGATGCCCTGCAACGCATGCCGCCGACCGAGGGCGGCGTGATCGTGCTGAACCCGCCCTACGGCGAGCGGATCGAGGTTGGCGGCGTGGCGCGCGCTGGCGCCCGGGAGCAGGCCGCAACCGACGACGGCGGCGAGTTCTTCACCCAGCTGGCGAGCCACTGGAAGAAGAGCTACGCCGGCTGGACCGCCTGGGTGCTCACGCCCGACCTGCAACTGCCCAAGCGCATGCGCCTGAAGGAATCGCGCCGGGTGCCGATGTGGAACGGCCCGATCGAATGCCGGCTGTTCCGCTTCGACATGGTCGCCGGCTCGGCCCGCACGCCGCGCCCCTGACATTGCCGGTTCGCCGCTCGGTCGCGTTTCAGCCGTGCGCCAGCGGCTGGTCGGCCGGCAGGAAGCGCTGGAACAGGTCCGCCACGAAAGCGCCGCCTGCATCGGCCGGCGCGCCGGTCAGGTACAGGCCCCGCCAATGCGTCGAACGCCGGCCGCGGCGCTCCTCGAACATGCGGTCCACCACCCGCCGCAGGCCCGGCTGCAGGGCGTTCACCTGGTCGAAGAAGGTGTGGATCGCCAACTGCTCGGCAGCGCCGTTGGCTTCCTCCAGCAGCCGCAGCCGCAGCCCGTGCAGGCGCGCGGCGATGGGCTCGAACAGCGCGCTGAGCCGGTCGCCCTGGAACGCGGTGGCGTGCCGGTCCTGCAGCGGCAGCCGATGTCCGAGCGCTTGGGCCAGCACGTCGGACGGCAACGCGTCCCGCACGGTGCCGTAGCCGGGCAGGTGCTCGAGCCCGGTGACGATCAGATAGACCGGGAGCTGCAGCTGCAGATGCTCGGCCGCCTCCTCGACCAGATGGCGCAGATGCGTCGTGGCCTCGGCGACCGTCGTTGCCTCGCCCAGCAGGCTGCGCGTGCCGATGCAGACGACCAGGCCGTTGAGCGGCAGGCGCTCGCGCTGCTCGGCAAGTTCCATCAGCGCCTGGTACCACAGGTTGCGGGCGGGGCGAGAGCCGCAGTCGCAGACCGCGGCGGGGCTGGTTTCGATGGCCGTCATCGTTTCGAGGAACCACCAGCGCCAGAAGGCGCGGCCATTGATGTCGCGGTTGTGCGCCACCGGCAGCGGCGAGACGCTGTGGGCGGCGGCGAGCAGGCCCGGCACGTCGGACGCCGTGTCGCCGATGAAGAGAAACCAGGGGATGCGGTAGAGGCTGTCGCGCTGCGTGCGGGCCGACTGCCCCGCGTCCCGCAGCGATTGGCGGGCTTGCGCGAACGCGTGGCGCATGCCGTACAGCGCCTGGCGCTGCGAGGGCGAATCTGCTGGCCCGAGCGCCGCGATGCGGGCGCGCAAGGCACGCCGCCGTGCCGCGTGCGGCGCGCCGAGCAGCAACCACCACAGCCCGGCGAAGCCGATCCCGCACAGCGCGACCAGTTGCCAGAAGCTCGCGGGCAGCAAGGACAGGGTGGCCATGGCGCTTCTCCTTCGTGTCGATTCAGCGTGCAACGGTTTCGAGAAACAGGAAATCCGCCAGCAGGCGCGGCCCGCCCGGGTTGGCGGGGAGCGATTCGCGCAACGCGGCCAGGTAGGTCGGCGCGAGTTCGTAGGGCGGTCGATCTGCCACGCGGTCGAACGGGGCAGGGGACGCGAGCACTGCCACCAGCACCGTGCCGAAGGGCGGGCTCACCAGCCAGCTGCTGGGCATGTCGTCGCCCAGGGTGAGGGTCTGGCTCGCCCGCAGGGGGGCACCGCCCGGCGGCGTCAGGTGCAGCACGGCGCCCTCGCTGTTGTAGTAGTCGACGTGCAGATGGGTGCTGTGGCCGGGGCCGGTGACCTGGAGGCGCACCGGGTCGCCTTCGCGCAGACGTCCACCCGGCGCGGAGAGGGCCTGCACCTGCAGGCCTGCCTTGCTGTCGCGGTTGCGCATCTGGTAGGGCTTGAGCAGCGCGGCGACCTCGCAATAGGGCCAGCCGCGGATGCGCAGGTCGAATTCGGGCGCGGGGGCGCCGGGCAGGGCCGTGATCTCCTGGCGCACGCGGGCGCCGTCCTCGGAACTGGCGACGAAGCCGCTGACCTGCGCCCGGCCGTCGACTGCGGCGCCCAGCGCCAGGTCGGCACAGGCATAGCGCTGGAGTTGCTGGGCGACGCCGCCGGTCGGCGGCGTCGCGGGCGCCGGGATGCCGGTCAGCAGCAGGCTCATCAAATAGGTGGAGGGCACCAGCAGCGCCAGGGCGCCACCGGCGCGCACCAGGGCGCGGCGGCGACGCTGCGGCTGTCGGGGCGCCGGCGGATCCGGCAGGGCATAGGGCTGGGGCGTCAGCCGCAGCCGCGGCAGCGTGGCGAGCGGCAGCGGCGGCGTCGGCAGTTGCCCGGCGTGCAAGGTCTGCAGCTTGCCGCGTTCTCCGGCGGCCGCCGCCTCGAAGTAGTACTGCCCGCGAAAGCCCAGCGCCAGTGCGTACCAGTAGACCTCGCGCACCGCGCCGTCGTCCGGGCCGAGCGCCGCCAGGTGGTGGAAGAACTCGGTCGGGGCGTTGCTGGAATTGAACAGCACCGATTGCAGCGGGCTGGCGGCCTCGTCGGGGCTGGTCCGCTGCAGCAGCTCGTCGAACCAGGCCACGGCCGCGAAGCAGGCCGACTCGACCTGGTGGGCCGGCCACCCGCCTGCCAGTGCGCGCTGGCGGGCAGCGTCGATCAGCGCGCGCGCCCGCTGTCGCGCAGCGAAGCGGTCCGGCAGCGGGCCGCCCGCCTCGGACGTCGCCGCCAGCCCGAGGCCGAAGGCGAAGAAGCCGCAGAAGGCGTCGAGCAGGCGTGCCATGGCTGCCATGCCTAGACATCCGCCGCGGAAGGCAGGTCGTGCTCGTGCCCGAATCGATGGCCCATGCGCTGGCCCTGCTGGAATGAAAGTGAAAGAAATTCTTTTCACCGGTCTGCCTGCATGCCAATAGCGCTTGGGGCCTATGCCGTTCGGCCGCCGGCTGCGCCTTGCCGCGGGAGGCGATCACCGCTATCTTCAGCCGCTTTGGAGTTCATTCGAACCCCGGGACCCTCGCCATGAAAATCCTGATCGCCGACGATCACCGGCTCGTCATCGAAGCGGTCAAGGCCAAGCTGGCCGAACTCGAGCCCGGCATCGAGTTCGTGCTCGCCATGAGCGTCGACGAGCTGCTGCGTGCCGCCTCGGACGATCTGGACCTGGCCCTGATCGACCTCAACATGCCCGGCGCGGAAGGCCATTCGCACATCGACGAGATCCGCCGCCGCCATCCAGCCGTGCCGGTCATCGTGCTGTCGGGCACCGAGGATCCCGCGGTGATGCGCACGGCGCTCGAACGCGGTGTGCTGGGCTTCATTCCCAAGGCCTACTCCCCGGAGGTGATGATCTCCGCGGTGCGGCTGGTGCTCGCTGGCGGCGTATACGTGCCGCCGATGATGCTGTCGGCCGTGCCCGTCGGCATCGTGGCCGGCCTGCCGCCCGCCGAGCCGGTGCGCCACCTGGGCAACGGCCACGGCTCGACCCTCGACCATCTGCGCAACGTGCTGACCGACCGCCAGGTCGAGGTGCTCCAGCTGCTGTCGCAAGGCAAGCCCAACAAGCTGATCGGCCGCAGCCTGGGCATCAGCGAGGGAACGGTCAAGATCCACCTGGCGGCGATCTTCCGGGCGCTCAACGTGCGCAACCGCACCGAGGCCGTGGTGGCCGCGCAGGCGCTCACCGAAGCCTGACGCGCACCCAGCCGCTGGGCCGGGGAGCCGACACATCACGCAACACAATCGCGTGCGGGGGCGGGCGCAGCCGCCACAATCCAGTCCGATGAAAAAGATTCTCCTGCGTGCTCTCCTCGCGCTTGCTGCGCTGTCGGTTCTGTCCTGCGGCGGGGGCGGGGGTGGGGGCGGCGTCAGCGATGGTGGAGGGGGCGCGGCGGTAACGGTCAGCGCCGTCGACTGGGGCTTCGGCCTCACCGCCGCCGGCGTCGAGGCACAGGCCGGGGGGGGCAGCGGTGGCGGGGAGGGCGGTTCCAACGGGGCGGGCGGCAGCAGCGGCAGCAGCGGGGCCAGCGGCACCGGTGGCACCGGTGGCACCGGTGGCACCGGTGGCACCGGTGGCACCGGTGGCGGCACGGCTTCCGCGTCGGCCGGGGACAGTTCCGGCGTCGGCTCTGGCGGCACGGGCGCTTCGGCCTCGGCCGGCGATTCGGGCGATTCCGGCGTCGGCGGCGTCGGCGGCGTGGGCAGCATCATCGTCAATGGCGTGCGCTACGAAACCAGCGCCGCGGTGCTGAAGCTGCGCGATGTGCCGCTGCTGCAGCTCGGCATGACGGTGAAGGTGAACGGCCCCACCAACGCCGAATTCACCGCCGGCACCGCGACCGACGTCGAATCCGCCGTCGATCTGCGCGGCGTGGTCGACGCGGTGGATCCGGCCAGCGGGCGGTTCACGGCGCTTGGCAGCACCGTGATCACCGACAGCGCCACCGTCTGGGGCAACCTGGCCGGCCTGTCGGCGCTGGCGCCGGGTGCGACCGTCCAGGTCTGGGCCTTGCCCGCTGGCGCCGGCGTGCTGCAGGCGACCCGCATCGAGCAGCGCGACGCCGCGACGCCGATCCTCACCGGCACGCTTCAGAACCTGGACACCGCTGGCAGGCGCTTCAGCCTCGGCGGGCTGACGGTGGACTACGCCTCGGCCACGGTGGCGGCCGCAGCGCTGACGCCGGGCACCAACGTGCGGGTGCGCGCCGCTGCGCCCCCGGTCGGCGGCCGGTTGACTGTCACGTCGGTGGAGCCCTGGTACCCCGTATCCCTGAGAGAAGGCACGCGCCGCCAGCTCGGTGGCGTGGTGACCGACTTCGCTGGCGTCAACAGCTTCCGGCTGCTGGGAACGCCGGTGGATGCGTCGTCGGCCAGGGTCACCGGCGGCCCGTCGGCGTCATTGGCGTCATTGGGCAATGGCGCCGAGGTGGAGGTGGGCGGCACGGTGTCGAACGGCGTCCTCGTCGCCACCAAGCTCCGGATCAAGAAGGCGCCCGGCGGGCCCAGCACCGCGGTGTTCCAGGCCATCGGGCCGGTGGGCGCGTTCCGGTCGATCGCCGATTTCAAGGTGAAGGGGCAGCAGGTCGACGCCAGCGCGCCGGACGTTCAGTTCGTCAACGGCGCAGCGCCCAATCTGCGCAATGGCACCAAGGTCACCATCACCGGCGCCCGGATCGTCAACGACGTGCTGATCGCCACGCAGGTGGTGTTCGACTGAGGCGAAGGCCGAGGGCAGGCCCACGGCCGCCCTCGGCCGCGATCGCTTCACTGTCCTTTGCCGCGCCTGCAGGCGCTTTTTTCAGGATTCCGCTTGTCTTCTTCGAACGCCTTCCTCCCGACCCACACCCGGCTCGACGCCGCGATCATCGATCTCGACGGCACGCTGGTCGACACCCTCGGCGACTTCGTGGCGGCACTCAATGCCATGCTCGGCGAGCTCGGCCTGCCGGCGGTGAACGGGCAGGCGGTCGGTCGCATGGTCGGCAAGGGCGCCGAGCACCTGATCGCGTCGGTGCTGCAGCATGTGGGCGCACCCGAGGCGGCGTACACGCAGGCGTTTGCCCTCTACCAGTACCACTACGAAGGCATCAACGGGCAGCACGCGACGGTCTATGCCGGCGTGCCCGAAGGTCTGCAGGCGCTGCGGGAGCGCGGCCTGCGCCTGGCGTGCCTGACCAACAAGCCGACGGCGTTCGCGCGCTCGCTGCTCGCGACCAAAGGCCTCGACGATTTCTTCGAGGTGGTCTTCGGCGGCGACGCCTTCGAGCGCAAGAAGCCCGACCCGCTGCCGCTGCTGAAAACCTGCGAGGCACTCGGTACCGAGCCCGCGCGCACCTTGATGGTCGGCGATTCGAGCAACGACGCGCGCGCCGCGCGGGCGGCCGGCTGCCCGGTAGTGCTGGTGAGCTATGGCTACAACCACGGCGAGCTGGTGCGGGCGGTCGATGCCGACGGCTTCATCGATTCGCTGGCCGAACTGGCTGGCGGCACAGTGCTCGGCTAAACTTGCCGCTCCATGTTCATTCATCACGTCATCAAGACAGGGCAAGGCTGCCGGGGAGCCTGGCTTTGGCGCACGCCAACGTCATTGCCTGTTTGATGGCACGGCGCACGCCGTGCGCCCGCGGCCCCCGTCGAATTTCCGACGCCCGGCCAATTTCCTGAATGACCCGCCAGCGACCGACGAAACGTCGACTGGCCGACGGAGACCCCCACCGTGATCACCGAACTCGAATTCAAAAGCCTCAGCGCGCAGGGCTACAACCGCATCCCGCTGATGGCCGAGGCCTTTGCCGACCTCGAAACCCCGCTCTCGCTCTACCTGAAGCTGGCCCACACCAAGGACGGCGGCAAGTACAGCTTCCTGCTCGAATCCGTCGTCGGTGGCGAGCGCTTCGGCCGCTACAGCTTCATCGGCCTCCCGGCGCGCACGCTGATCCGCGCCAGCGGCTTCGGCGCCGCGGCGCGCACCGAGGTCGTGACCGACGGCCAGGTCGTCGAAACGGCCGAAGGCAATCCGCTCGACTTCATCGCGGCCTACCAGAAGCGCTTCAAGGTCGCGTTGCGGCCCGGCCTGCCGCGCTTTTGCGGCGGTCTGGCCGGCTACTTCGGCTACGACGCGGTGCGCTACGTCGAAAAGAAGCTCGAAGCCACCTGCCCGCCCGACACGCTCGGCTGCCCCGACATCCTGCTGCTGCAGTGCGAGGAGCTGGCGGTCATCGACAACCTGTCGGGCAAGCTCTACCTCATCGTCTACGCCGACCCGGCGCAGCCCGAGGCGTATGCGAATGCCAAGCGCCGGCTGCGTGAACTGCGCGAGCAGCTCAAGTACTCGGTCAGCGCCCCGCAGGTGAAGCCGTCGCAGGCGCATCCCGCCGAACGCAGCTTCGCCAAGGCCGACTACATCGCGGCGGTCGAGCGCGCCAAGGAGCTGATCGCCGCCGGCGACTTCATGCAGGTGCAGATCGGACAGCGCATCAGCAAGCGCTACACCGAGGCGCCGCTGTCGCTCTACCGCGCGCTGCGTTCGCTGAACCCCTCGCCCTACATGTTCTATTACCACCTGGGCGACTTCCATGTGGTGGCGGCGTCGCCGGAGATCCTGGTGCGCCAGGAAAGCATGCCGGGCGGCGAGCAGAAAGTGACGATCCGCCCGCTGGCCGGCACCCGGCCGCGCGGCGCCTCGCTGGAGCTCGACAAGGCCGCCGAGCTGGAACTGATCAACGATCCGAAGGAGCGCGCCGAGCATGTGATGCTGATCGACCTGGCGCGCAACGACATCGGCCGCATCGCGAAGACCGGCACCGTGAAGGTGACCGAGGCCTTCGCGGTCGAGCGCTACAGCCATGTGATGCACATCGTGAGCAACGTCGAAGGCACGCTGAAGGACGGCATGACCGCGATCGACGTGCTCAAGGCCACCTTTCCGGCCGGTACGCTGACCGGCGCGCCGAAAGTGCATGCGATGGAGCTGATCGACCAGCTCGAGCCGACCAAGCGCGGCCTCTATGGCGGCGCCTGCGGCTACATCAGCTATGCGGGCGACATGGACGTCGCCATCACGATCCGCACCGGTGTCATCAAGGACCAGGTGCTGCATGTGCAGGCCGCGGCAGGCGTGGTGGCCGACTCGGTGCCGGAACTGGAATGGAAAGAGACCGAAGCCAAGGCGCGTGCGCTGTTGCGCGCGGCCGAACTGGTGGAAGAGGGACTGGAATGATGGCCGACGACAACACACCCAACAACGACTTCTCCCACGAGATCATCGGCGCTGCCGTCGAGGTGCAGCGCGTGCTCGGCACCGGCCTGCCAGAAGCGGTGTATGCCGCCGCGCTCGCCATCGAACTGGCCGAGCGCGAGATCGGCTTCGAGCGCGACGTGCCGGTCGCGGCGAGCTACAAGGGCCGCGCGCTCGGCGACGTCTGCCGCGCCGACTTCGTCATCGAACAGGCGATGGTGGTGCAGGTGCGGGCGGTCGATGCGCTCGACGACCTGCACCGCGCACAGGCGCAGGCGGCGGTGCGGCTGTCGGGCCACCGGCTCGGCCTGCTGATCAACTTCAACGTCTTCCCCGTGGTGAAGGGCGTGCATCGGATCGGAGCCAAGCCATGAAGCTGCTGATGGTCGACAACTACGATTCCTTCACCTACAACATCGTGCAGTACTTCGGCGAACTGGGGGCGGAGGTCGAGGTGGTGCGCAACGACGAGATCGACGTGGCCGGCATCGGCGAACGCATCGCAGCCGGCACGGCGCGGCTGGTGATCTCGCCCGGCCCCTGCTCGCCGGCGGAGGCGGGGGTGTCGGTGGCGGCGATCCAGGCCTTCGCGGGCCGCCTGCCAATCCTGGGTGTGTGCCTCGGTCACCAGGCCATCGGCGCGGCCTTCGGCGGGAAAATCGTGCGCGCGCAGCAGCTCATGCACGGCAAGACCAGCGAGATTACGACCACGCGCGAAGGCGTGTTCGCCGGGCTGCCCGAGAAGTTCACGGTGAATCGCTACCACTCGCTGGCGATCGAGCGCGACAGTTGCCCGGCCGAGCTGGCCATCACGGCGAGCACCTACGACGGCGAGATCATGGGCGTGCGCCACACCGGCTTCGCGCACGACGTGCGGATCGAGGGCGTGCAGTTCCATCCCGAATCCATCCTCACCGAGCACGGCCACGCCATGCTCAAGAACTTTCTGAACTGAGCCCATGCCGAACGCCACCGTCGATCTGCGCAGCGACACCGTCACCCAGCCCACGCCCGCCATGCGCGCCGCGATGGCCGCCGCGCCCCTGGGCGACGACGTCTTCGGCGCCGACCCCAGCGTCAACGCGCTGCAGGAAAAGATCGCATCGATGCTCGGCTTTGAGGCCGCGCTCTTCATGCCGACCGGCACGCAGAGCAATCTCTGCGCGATCCTGTCGCATTGCGGTCGCGGTGACGAGTACATCGTCGGCCAGCAGGCCCACTGCTACCGCTGGGAGGGCGGCGGCGCCGCGGTCTTCGGCAGCGTGCAGCCACAGCCGCTCGACCATGCGCCGGACGGCACGCTGCCGCTGGCGCAGATCGAGGCATCCATCAAGCCCGACGACGCGCACTTCGCGCGCACCAAGCTGCTGGCGCTGGAGAACACGCTGGGCGGCAAGCTGCTGCCCTTCGGCTACGTGCAGGCCGCCACCGACCTGGCCAAGTCGCGCGGGCTGCAGCGCCATCTCGACGGCGCGCGCGTCTTCAACGCGGCGACGGCCCAAGCCGCCGCGCTCGGCACCGACGTGCGCGCCGAGGCGCGCCGCATCGCGCAGTGCTTCGACAGCGTGTCGGTGTGTTTCAGCAAGGGGCTGGGCGCACCGGTCGGCTCGGCGCTGTGCGGTTCGCGCGAACTGATTGCGCGGGCGCATCGCATCCGCAAGATGGCGGGCGGCGGCATGCGCCAGGCTGGGCTGCTGGCGGCCGCCGCATCGCATGCGCTCGACCACCACATCGACCGGCTCGCCAGCGATCACGCACTGGCGCAACGGCTGACGGCGGGCCTGGCCGGCATCGAGGGGTTGCGGGTCGAGGCGCCACAGACCAACATCGTCTTCGTCGACCTGGAGGGCGCAGCGGCGTCACGTGCCACGGAATTGCTGGCGCACCTGAACGCGCGCGGCATCCTGGCGACGGGGCTGTACCGGCTGCGCTTCGTCACGCACCTGGATGTGGATGCGGGCGGGGTCGACCGCGCGCTGGTCGCGATCCGCGAATTCTTCGCGCACTGAGGGCTTGCGCATGCCGGACACCGCGCACCTCATCGCCTTCATCGTCGCGGGCTGGCTGCTCAACCTGACGCCCGGGCCCGACGTGCTTTACATCGTGAGCAACGCGCTGCGCTCAGGCGTGCGAGCGGGCATCGTCGCCGGGTTGGGTATCACCGCCGGCTGCTTCGTGCACATCGTGGCAGCAGCCGTGGGCGTGGGCACCTTGCTGGCCGCGTCGACGAATGCCTTCACGGTGCTCAAGGTCCTCGGCGCGGCCTACCTGCTGTATCTGGGCGCGCGCATGCTGTTCGCCAGGCCAGCGCCGGCGGTGGCGACCGAAGCCGCACCGGCAGTCGACGCGCCACGCGGGTTGAGGGCGATCTTCATGGGCGGCTTCTGGACAAACGTGCTCAACCCCAAGGTGGCGCTGTTCTTCCTGGCCTTCGTGCCGCAGTTCATCGCGCCCGACGCCGGCAACAAGGCGCTGGCGTTCGTGCTGCTGGGACTGCTGTTCAACCTCAACGCCATTCCGGTCAACACCGGCTGGGCCGTGGCGGCCGGCTGGCTGGCACGCCGCGGCACGGTGCGCCACTGGATGCGTGTGCTGGACCGCGTCGCCGGCGCCATGTTCATCGGCTTCGGCATCAAGCTCGCGCTGTCCGACAACCCGCTTTCTTCGCCAACACACTGACACGGGAGACACCATGCCCATCACCCCCCAGGAAGCGCTGCAGCGCACCATCGAGCACCGCGAGGTGTTTCACGACGAAATGCTGCACATCGTGCGGCTGATCATGAGCGGCGAGTGCTCGCCGGTGATGATGGCCGCGCTGATCACCGGCCTGCGCGTAAAGAAGGAAACCATCGGCGAGATCACCGCCGCCGCGCAGGTGATGCGCGAGGTCGCGACCAAGGTGTCGGTGGCGGACACGACGCACCTGGTCGACATCGTCGGCACCGGGGGCGATGGCTCGCACACCTTCAACATCTCGACCTGCTCGATGTTCGTCGCGGCCGCGGCGGGCGCCAAGGTGAGCAAGCACGGCGGGCGCAGCGTGAGCAGCAAGTCGGGCAGCGCCGACGTGCTGGAAGCCCTGGGCGTCAACATCAACCTGAAGCCCGAGCAGATTGCCCAGTGCATCGCCGAGGTCGGCATCGGCTTCATGTTCGCGCCCAACCACCACCCGGCGATGAAGAACGTCGCCCCGGTGCGCAAGGAATTGGGCATCAAGACCATCTTCAACATCCTCGGGCCACTGACCAATCCGGCCGGTGCGCCGAACATCCTGATGGGCGTGTTCCACCCCGACCTCGTGGGCATTCAGGTGCGCGCGCTGCAGCGGCTCGGCGCCGAGCACGCCCTCGTGGTCTACGGCCGCGACGGCATGGACGAGATCTCGCTCGGCGCGGCCACGATGGTCGGCGAGCTGAAGGACGGCGAAATCCGCGAGTACGAGCTGCATCCCGAGGACTTCGGCTTCGCGATGTCGAGCAACCGCGCGCTGCGCGTCGAGACGCCCGAGCAATCGATGGCGATGCTGCGCGGCGTGCTCGACAACGAGCCCGGCGCGGCCCGCGACATCGTGCTGCTCAACGCGGGCGCCGCGCTGTACGCGGCCAACGTGGCCACCTCGGTCGCCGACGGCGTGGCGAAGTCGCGCGCTGCGCTCGACAGCGGCGCGGCCAAGGCCAAGCTGGCCGACCTCGTGGCCGCCACCGCCGCCTTCTGACGAGAGAGAGAAAGCCCGACCCATGTCCGACATCCTGAACAAGATCATTGCCGTCAAGCACGAGGAAATTGCCGCCGCCAAGAAGCGCAGCCCGCTGGAGGCCGTGCGCTTTGACGCCGAGAGCCGTGTGCTCACCCGCGACTTCGTCGGCGCCTTGCGTAGCAAGATCGCCGGGGGCCAAGCCGCGGTCATCGCCGAGGTCAAGAAGGCCAGCCCGAGCAAGGGCGTGCTGCGCGCCGACTTCATCCCGGCCGACATCGCGCAGAGTTACGCCGAGGGCGACGGCACCATCAGCGCGGCCTGCCTGTCGGTGCTGACCGATCGGCAGTTCTTCCAGGGCGGCATCGATTTCCTGAAGCAGGCGCGTGCGTCTTGCGACCTGCCGGTGCTGCGCAAGGACTTCATGGTCGACGGGTACCAGATCTACGAATCGCGCGCGATGGGTGCCGACGCGGTGCTGCTGATCGCGGCCTGCCTCGACGATGCGCAGATGAAGGACTTCGAAGCGATCGCGCTCGGCCTGGGCATGGCGGTGCTGGTCGAGGTGCACGACGGCGCCGAACTCGATCGCGCGTTGAGGCTCCAGACGCCGCTCATCGGCGTCAACAACCGCAACCTGCGCAGCTTCGAGGTGTCGATCCAGACCACGCTCGACCTGCGTTCGCGCGTGCCGGCCGAGCGCCTGCTGGTCACCGAATCGGGCGTCGCGACGCGCGAAGACGTGGCGCGACTGCGCGCGGCGGACATCGATGCCTTCCTGGTCGGCGAGGCCTTCATGCGCGCGCCCGAGCCCGGGGAGGCGCTGGCGGATCTGTTCCGGTGATGGTGGCGACGCAGCTCACGAGCGCCGACCCGGCGGGCTGGCCGGTCGCGCCGGGCTGGCAGGCGCTGGTCGACGACTTCTTTGCAAGCCCCGTGGGCGTCACGCTGCAGGGTTTCCTGCGCGAGCGGCTGGAGGCCGGCGCGGTCGTCTTCCCGCCGCAGCCGCTGCGTGCGCTGGAGCTCACGCCGCCGGAGCAGGTGCGCGTCGTGATCCTGGGGCAGGACCCGTACCACGGCCGCGGGCAGGCCGAGGGCCTGGCCTTCTCGGTCGCCCCCGGCGTGCCGCTACCGCCGTCGCTGCGCAACATCTTCAAGGAACTGCAGCGCGATCTCGGCACGCCACCGCCGCCCTTCCCGCAGCCGGGCGGCAGTCTGGTGCGCTGGGCCACGCACGGCGTGCTGTTGCTCAACACCTGCCTGACGGTGGAGGAGGGCCAGGCGGCCAGCCATTCGGGACGCGGCTGGGAAGTGCTGACCGATGCGGTGATCCGGCATGTGGCGGCCGGCGATCGGCCGGTCGTGTTCATGCTGTGGGGCTCGCATGCGCAGAGCAAGCGCGCGCTGATCGATGCAACCCGGCACCGCGTCCTGATTGCCAACCATCCATCACCGCTGTCGGCCTTGCGTCCGCCGCTGCCTTTCATCGGGTGCGGTCACTTCGGCGAAGCGCGTGCCTGGCGGGAGCAGCACGGGGGTTGAAGCGGCCGCTCTTGTTTTTGTAGCTCGTCGCAGGGGCGCAACGGCCGGAGCCGCCAAAAACACGGTTTTCGATGCTCTGGCATGAGGCCGCGGCTTCGGAAGTGACTTCAAACCGTGCTATATTTCGAGGTTCGCCGGAGAGGTGGCCGAGTGGTTAATGGCAGCAGACTGTAAATCTGCCCTCTTACGAGTACGCTGGTTCGAATCCAGCCCTCTCCACCAGCGATGAATTTGGTTTCTAAGAGCGATTGGAACGAGCGCTTTGGGTGCCTTGAAGTGCCCCCGATGCGGGAGTAGTTCAATGGTAGAACCCCAGCCTTCCAAGCTGATGACGCGGGTTCGATTCCCGTCTCCCGCTCCAGAGACCCGGTTCAGCGCCGGAAGCGATTGGTTAGACAAAAAGCCCTTTTGGCTCAGTGGTAGAGCACTCCCTTGGTAAGGGAGAGGTCGCGGGTCCGATTCCCGCAAAGGGCACCAAATCTGTCGGGGTTGCAGCCGTCGCGCGTGCGGCCCCATGTGAATGTGTTGATCTCGTTTTTTTCGGAGTCGAGAAAATGGCAAAAGGTAAATTCACCCGCACCAAGCCGCACGTGAACGTGGGCACGATCGGTCACGTCGACCATGGCAAGACCACGCTGACGGCGGCGATCGCCACGGTGCTGTCGGCCAAGTTTGGCGGCGAAGCCAAGGCGTACGACCAGATCGACGCGGCGCCCGAAGAAAAGGCCCGCGGCATCACGATCAACACCGCCCACGTCGAGTACGAAACGGCCAACCGCCACTACGCTCACGTCGACTGCCCCGGCCACGCCGACTATGTGAAGAACATGATCACCGGTGCTGCCCAAATGGACGGCGCCATCCTGGTGTGCTCGGCCGCCGACGGCCCGATGCCCCAGACCCGT